>JAITIG010000032.1 GCA_031279575.1 Bifidobacteriaceae bacterium | reverse complement strand
CCGCCTTGCGGGGCGCGGCGAACCTCGATGCGGTCGGGGATGGCTTGTTTGAGCGTTTCGACATGGGACACCAGGCCCACCACGCGGCCGCCTTGGCGCAGCCGGGCCAACTGGGACAGCACCGCCTCCAGCGACTCGCCGTCCAGCGAGCCGAACCCCTCGTCCACAAACAGCGTCTCCAGGGCGGTGCCGCCGGCCTCGGCTGTGACCACATCCGCCAAGCCCAGCGCCAGCGACAGCGAGACGTAGAACGTCTCCCCGCCGGAAAGCGTTCTGGGCGCCCGCGCCTCGCCGGTCAGATTGTCCCTCACCCTGAGCGCCAGGCCGGTCCGGCGCTGGCGCGCCGCCTCCTTGGCCTCGCTGTGCTCCAACTGGTAGCGGCCAGAAGACATCGGGCCGAGCCGCTCGTTGGCGGCCGCCACCACCTCCTCGAAGCGGCGGATCAGGACATAAGTCGGCAAGTCCACGCCGCGCAGGTTGGCGGTCCCGGCAGCGGCTAGATCAGCCAACCTGATCAGGGGCGCGGCCTGCTGCCTGGCCTGGGCCAGCGCCGCCACGGCCTGCCGCGTCAGGTCCAAAGCCTCCGCCGTCTGCTCGGCCGCCCGCCGCGCCAACGCCTGGGCGCTGGTCGCCTCGCGTTCGCGCTGCTGGGTCTGGGCGGCGGCCAGCGCGGCGGCCTCAGCCTTGGCTTGGGCGGCCGCCGGGGCGGCCTCGGCCGCTGCCAAAGCCGGGTCAGCCAGCCGCTGCTTGACCGAGAGCAACTCGGCCGCCGCTGCCGTCAACTCTTGTTCCAACCGCTCAGCCTCGGCGGGGGCGATGCGCGCCGCGCGGGCCGCCTCGCGCGACTCGAACCGGGCCTCGGCCAGCGCTCGCTCCGCCTGGTCGCGCGCCGCCTGGGCGGCTTTGCCCGCCTCGGCCAGCCTGCGGGCGGCCTCCAAGTCCAGCCGGGCTTTTTGCTTGGCCCGCTGGGCTTTCGCCAAGGCCTCCTGGGCTGCCGGCACCGATTCGCCGGAGCTTTGCTGGTCCAACCGGGTGGCGGAATCATGCGCCGCGCGCAGCGCGGCCTCAGCCACCTCGACGGCGGGGCGGGCGGCATCGGCCACCTGTTTGGCTTGGTCGAGGGCGGCCGCCAACTGGTCCACCCCACCCAACTCGGCTAGCTGGGCGGCGGCGGCGGCCAGCCGCTGGCTGGCCTCAGCCGGTGTGGCGCCGCTGGTCAGGGCCGCCAATTCTCTGACGCGGGCCTGCGCCTCAGCGGCCTCGCGGGAGGCGGCCTCGTAGGCTGCGGCGGCCGCCGCGCGCGCCGCCTCAGCCTGTTTGACGTCCTGGAAGGTGACATGGTTGGCCTCCAAAGCGGCCGGCGCCGGGTGCTCGGCAGACCCGCAAACCGGGCACGGCTGGCCTTGGAGCAACCCGGCCGCCATCTCGCCGGCGATCCCGGCCAGGCGGGCGTTGCGCAGCCCCACCTCCGTGCTTTGCGCCTGGTCGAAGGCCGCCTTGGCGGCCTCCCGCCGCTTCAGCGCCCCGGGCAGCGCCGCGGCAGCTTTGGCGTGCGCCTTGGTGTTGGCCTCAAGCTGGGCCAAGGCCTCGGCCTGGGCCAGCAGGCCGGGCCGCTCGCGAGCCGAGCGCTCGGCCCGCCCCGAGGCCTGGGCCAGGGCCGCGGTGGCCTTGGCCAAGGCTTCGCGGGCCGCCTCAGCGGCCAACTCGGCTTCCCGCTCGGCCTGGCGGGCGGCGGCCAGCAAATGGGCGGCCGCCACGCGCTTGGCGGACTCGGCCTCAGCCAGCGCCGCCTGGTCCAGCGCGGCCTGCAGCGCTGCGGCGTCCAAGCCGGCCAAGGGCAAACCGCGGGCCTCGACCGCCTGGCGCGCGGCGCGCCAGGTCCGGTCCGCCGCCTCCTCCGCCGCCACTATGGGCGCCAAGCCGGCCGAGCGCCGGGCCGCCTCAAGGCGCTGCCGCGTCGACTCGCGCTGGTTGGCCCCGCCCTCCAACTCGGCCCCGCGGCGCGTCAACTGGTCCCGGGTGACGGCCGCGGCCGCCGCGGCGGCCGCCTCGGCCGAGGCGGCGGCGGCCTGGGAACTGGCTTTCCCGGCCGCTGCCGCCAGCTGGTCGGCGATGGCGGCCGCCTCAGCCAGGCGGGCGCTGGCGGCCTCAGCCAGGGCGACCACCGGCTCGCCCGGCCCGCCCGCGCCAAGCTGCCCCGCCGCCTGGTCCAACTCGGCCGCCTCCGGCTGAGGCAGCCGCGCCATCGCCGCCAAACCCCGGACCGCTTGGCTGACCTCGGCCACGAGCCGTTCGAGGCGCCGCGCGGCGGCCTTGCGCCGCGTCTGGAGCTCGCCTAGGACCGCCTCATAGATCTCTGTGCCGAAGATGCGCTGCAGCAGCGAGCGCCGCTGGTCGGTGCCGGCCTGCAGGAAGGCCGCGAATTTGCCCTGCGGCAGCACCACAGTTTGGACAAACTGCTCGCGGCTCAACCCGACTATGCCCGCCACCTGCGCCGACGCCTCCGCCACGTTGCCGGACACCAACTCGCCCACGGTGTCACCCGGGCTGGTCAGGCGCCACAGCCGGGCAGTGCTGTTGACCTCCGTGGTGCCCTCGCCGCGGTGCTTGGGCCGCCGGTGCTGCGGTGTGCGCCTGATCCGGTAGACGCCGGAGGCGACCTCGAACACCAAATCGACATAGGAGGCGGCAGCCGGGTCGCAGTAGTCGGAGCGCAGCCGGTGCTTGTCAGCTGAATCATCCGCCAGCGTGCCGTACAGCGCGAACACGATGGCGTCGATGACGGTGGATTTGCCCGCCCCGGTTGGGCCTTCCAGCAAGAACAAGCCCGAGGCCGAGAGCGCCCCGAAGTCGATTCGCTGCTGGCCCGCGAACGGCCCGATGCCGGCGAAAGACAGGCTGTGGATTCTCATTGCCCCGCTCCCGCCTGGCGCCCGCCACCCAACCGGACCGCCTCCAACACCTGATCCACCTGCTCCAACTCCGCAGCCGTGGCGGGTTCCCCGCCGGCGTAGTCGATGAACTCGGCCGTCACCTGGCGCGGGCTGGAGGCGGCTGTGACCTTGGCGGAGACGGCATCGGGCGCGAAACCCTCCGGCGCGTGCTCAAGTTGGAGGAAGTGCGGCAAGGCCCGCCTGACCCGGGCCGTCATATTGTCCGGGCGCGCTGGGTCAGTCAGCGTCACCTTGACCCAGGCCCGCGCCAGATGGCTGTGGGCGCCCGACTCCAATTCCGCCAAGCTGGCGCGCACCTCCGCCAGCCGGCGGGGCACCGGCGCGGCCGCCAACTCAACCTGCGGCGCGCCCTGGCCCAGGGTCACCAGGGCGGTTGATTTCACCTGCCCGATCTCAGAGAAGCTGAACGCCAGCGGCGAGCCCGAATACCGCATCACCTGGCCTTGGCCGCCCGCCACCGCCTGCGGGCCGTGCAGGTGGCCCAAGGCCGCGTAATCCGCCCCGGCAAAAACGCCCGCCGGCGCCCGGTCCACCCCGCCCACCGTCAAGTCGCGCTCCGACTGGCTGGCCTGGCCGCCGCTGACAAAAGCGTGCGCCACAACCACCACCGCCGGCCGGTCCCTCCGGCCAGCCTCCGCGCCCCCCGGGGCCGGGGCCGAACCCCCCTGCCCGGGCGCGCCCGCCGCACCGCCCGGCCCAGCCGCGTCCCCAGCCGCCAGCCCGCGCCGGGCCAGGTCCGCCCGCACCCGGGCCATGGCCGCGCCCAGCACCGCCTCATGCGAGCGGGCCAGCGGCTGATCTTCGCTGCCCCAGCGCGCGGCCGCCTCGTAGACGTCGAGGAACGGAATCGGGTAGACCAGCGCCCCGGGCCCGCCCGCCCCATCGGGCAACTCAACGGCCTGGCCCACTTGGCCTAAGGCTGTGACCAGGCGGATCTCCGGCCGCATCAGCGCCGCGCCGAATCCCAGCCGGGTCCCTGAGTCGTGGTTGCCGGAGATCACCACCACCGGCGCCACCTCCGCCAGCCGGCGCAGCGCCGCCTCCAGCACCTCCACGGCCGCCACCGGCGGCACCGCCCTGTCGTAGACATCGCCCGCCACCAGCACCGCGGCCGGCCGGGCCATCCGCGCCAACTCCACCAGGTGGTCCAGGTGCGCCGCCTGGTGCGGCAGCATGTCCACGCCGTGGAAAGTCCGCCCCAGGTGCCAGTCCGAGGTGTGCATCAATCTCATGGCGAAAACGCTAGCGGCAGGGTCTGACGCAGATGATGTCAGGGGCCAAGCCAACGTGCGACCCAGGCTCTGGCTGACGCGCCGCGAGGTGTTGTCTTCAACATGATCTGCCCGCGCTGGCGTGGTCTGTCCGGGCTGGGGTGATCTGTCCGCGCTGGGGTGGTCTGCCCGCGCTGGGGTGGTCTGTCCGCGCTGGGGTGGTCGGCCCAAAGGCGGCAGCCGGCCTGCCCACCCGCCAGGCGCCACCCGCCCGGCGCCACCCGCCAGGCGCCACCCGCCGACCCCGAACCAGTCCAGACCAGAAGGGGTTGAGTTCGCGGCGCCCGCCGGCGCGGGGAGGGGATGCGGGATGGCGGGCGGGCGGCATCGGGCTTCTCAGAGTCTGAGAAGCGGGGCGGGCGCCGGCGCTGGGAGGGCGCCAAAGGGATAGCTTCGTGGCCACCGCGCCGGGCGGAATCAGGCCGCTCGGCCGCACCAACCGGGGAGCATTCGGGGGAACACCATGACGCAAACCACGCCGGCGCCAGCGCCGAACACAACTGGGGCCCAGACGCCGCACACGGCATCGCGCACCGCGCCGCACCGGGGGCGGCACACAGCAGCCAACCAGGGCCCGGCGGCCCCGGACCCCAACAGCCAGATGGCCCAGGAGGCGGCCAACTTCCTATCCGCCCTGATCCGCATCGACACCACCAACACCGGCGAGGAGTCGACCACCAAAGGCGAGCGCGAGGCGGCCGAATACGTCATCGGGCAACTCCAAGACATCGGGCTGGCGCCGCAGCTTTACGAATCGGGGCCCAGGCGGGCCAACGTGGCAGTCCGAATCGAGGGGCAGGACTCGGCCAAAGCGCCGCTGGTGGTCCACCAGCACCTGGACGTGGTGCCCGCCCTGGGCAACTGGCAGCACCCGCCGTTCGGCGGCGACCAGGTCGACGGGGTGATCTGGGGACGCGGCGCGATCGACATGAAAGACCAGTCCGCCATGGTTCTGGCGGTGCTGCGCGAACTGCGCCGGCGGGGGGCCAAACCGGCCCGGGACCTGATCGTGGTGTTCTTCGCCGACGAGGAGAACGGCGGCGTCTACGGCTCGCAGTGGATGGCGGCCAACCACGCCGAGGTCTTCCACGGCGCCAAAGAGGCCATCAGCGAACTGGGGGGCTTCTCGGCCTGGATCGCGGGGCACAAGGTCTACCTGGTGGAGACGGCTGAAAAGGCCATCGGCTGGATGCGCCTGACCGCGTCCGGGCAGGGCGGGCACGGCTCGTTTGTGAACAACAACAACGCCGTGGCCAAACTGGTGGCGGCGCTGGCCCGCTTGGACCAGCACCACTTCCCGGCCCACCTGACCAAGACGATGCGGGATTTCCTGACCCAGCTGAGCCATGTCATGGGCAGCCCCATCCACGTCTCCGACCCGGAGGCGGTCAAGTCGATGCTGGAGCGGGCCGGGGACACCGGGGCGGTGGTGGCCGCCGCCCTTGGCACCCACCTCAACCTGACCAGTTTGGAGGCCGGCGGCAAAGCCAATGTGGTGCCGCCCACGGCCAGCGCCACGGTCGACATGCGCCCCATGCCGGATCAGCGCGACGCCGCCTGGCACATGGTGGAGCGCCTGGTGGGCAAGGACATCAAAATTGAGCGTTTGAACGACCACATCGGCATGGAAGCGCCCGATGACGGCCCCATCTACCACGCCATGGGGGCCAGTTTGGCGCGGCTCGACCCAGGCGTGCCGGTGCTGCCGTTCATGATGCCAGGCGGCACCGACAACAAGTCGCTGGCGCCTTTGGGGATTGCCGGCTACGGCTTCACGCCGCTGAACCTGCCCCAGAACTTCGAGTTCTGGCGCATGTTCCACGGGGTTGACGAGCGGGTGCCGGTCAGCGCCTTGGCCTTCGGCGTGGAGGCTTTGCTCGACTTCCTGACCAGCTACTGAACGATGCCGGGCGGCCAGCGATGAGCGCAGTTCCCCGCGCGGCGGGTTCCCAGGCCGCCGCCGGGGGCACGCCCCGCCCCGCCCCGGCAGACGTGGCCGATGGCGTGCCCGGCGGCGGTTCCAGGCCCGCGCCGAGCGGTGGTCTCGGGGCCGCGCCCGGCCGGGGGCCGAGCCGGGCGGGCGGCAAACTGCCGCCCTGGCGCTTCATCGGCGCGGTTTTCCTGCTGACCGCCTCGGAGATGGGCGCCAGCATGCTGGCGCTGCCCATCGTGGCCCACGCCATGGGCATGGCGTTGGCGGCCTTCGCGATGATCGCCCTGTGGGCCTTGATGACCTACACCGGGCTGATGATGCTGGAGGTCTGCCTGGCCTTCCCGCCCGGGACGGAGTTCGGGCAGATCGGCCGGACGCTGTTCGGCCCCAGGGGCGGCGCGGCCGTCAACGGCGTGGCCCTGGCCATGCTGTACGCCTTCTCGGCCAGTTTCATCTCCGCCGCCGGGTCGGCCTATGGGCTGGACCTGTCCTCCTACTTGGGCTGGCGGCTGCCCGACTGGGCGGTGTCGATCGCCTACACGGCCGTCATCGCCTTTGTGGTGTTGTCGGGCGGGCGGCGGGCGGCGGCCGCCAACCGCGTCTTCTTTGCTGTCAACTTGACCTTGCTGGCGGCGCTGGTGGTCAGCGTGGCGCCCAGCGTCCACCTGGAGAACCTGCACCGCTCCGGGCCGGAATTGGCCTGGATGTGGGCCGCGCTGCCGGTGTTCATGACCGCCTACAGCTACCACACCACCGTGCCGACCATGCTGAGCTACGCCGGCGCCGCCTCCCCCCGCTCGCTGCGCAAAGTGTTCATTGTGGCCAACCTGGTGGCTTTGGTGACTTATCTGGTCTGGATTTTTGTGGCGATGGGGGCTTTGCCGCAAAAAGGCGCCCATTCTTTTGCCGAGGTGGAGCGGGCCGGCCAATCAGTGGGGGTTTTCCTGCGCCAAATTGACGCGGTTGGGCACAATCCGGTGACGCCAAACCTGTTCAACGCTTTTTCCTCAACCATCCTGGTGACAACTTACCTGGCCACCGCTTTGGCTTTGATGGACGTGCTGCGCGGCGCCCTGCGCAGCCACCGCCAAGCCCGCGCCGCCCGCCGCCCGGCGCCCATCAGCCCGCCCGATGCCGCCGCCCACCGGACAGCTCGGACCGCCAAATGGCCCGCCCTGGCGGCGGCCTGGCCGAGGGTGGCGCGCCGGGCCGGGTTGGCCGCGCTCTGTTTTGTCCCGCCGCTGGCGGTGGGTCTTGCCTTCCAGGGCGCATTTGTCCAGCTGCTGTCCTTCTCGTCCATTTTCGCGGCCACTTTGAGCATCATTTTCCCGGTCGCGGCGCTGCACCGGCTCCGGTCCGAGGGCGCCCGCAAAGCCGGGCTGACCCTGCCCAGCTATCGGGTGTTCGTGTTTTGGGGCATGTACGTCCTGGTATTCGAATGCGGCGCCCTGCTGGTGGTGTTCCAGATCTTCACCATGCTAGGAGCCCTCAAAAGCTAGCCGCCGGCCCCGGCGGGCGGCACCGGGCGGCGCCAACCCCACAGAACTCCCGCCCGCAGCGAGAAGTGTGGGGTTGCGCGCCCCCGCAGGCGGCGCGGCGCGGCACCCGGAACGCGTTTGCGCAGGTGGGGGCGCTGGATCAGACTCGGGGGGCGGCGGCGCCCCGAGCCAGCGGCGCGGCGGGTCGCCCTTGGGCTGGTAGCTTGGTCGCCAAGAGTCCCCGCCAGGGCTAGAGCCGCCAGGCTTCCCCAACGCCGGCGGGCTTTTTTCTGCCCCGGCGGGAAGGGCGGCGAGCCAACAGGCCCGGCCCCCCGGCCCCCCGGGGCGGTCCCTTCTCCGCAGGTCAGGGGCTTGCCCGGGCGGGCTTGGCCGACTCTGTGGCGGTGTGTCGCCATCGGGTGGGGAATTGTCGGTGGGGTTGGTTAGGCTTGCCCTGATGTCGATTCAGCCAGCCTTGTTCGCGTTGCCGCCTGCCCCGCCGGCGGCGAGTTTGAAGGCGCGTGGGGCGGTGTTCACGCGGCAGGCTGTGGTTGATTTCATGTTGGATTTGGTTGGCTACACGCCTGACCGGCCGCTGCACCGGTTGCGTCTGTTGGAGCCGTCCTTCGGCGGCGGGCGGTTCGTGGTGGCGGCGGCTGGGCGGCTGGTGGCGGCGTGGCGCGCGGCAGCGGCGCCGGGGGACGATTCGGCGCTCGATGGCGCGATCCGCGCGGTGGAGGTCGACCCGGCCACGTTCGACGCCTTCCGCGTCGAATTGCCCCGGTCGCTGCGCCGGGCCGGCCTGCCGGAGTTGTCGGCCCAGCGGATCGCCCGGAGCTGGCTGGTCAACGAGGATTTCCTGTTCGGCGGAAGCGACGGGGAGTTTGACTTCATAGTCGGGAACCCGCCGTACGTGCGCCAAGAGAACATGCCGCCTGGCACGTTGGCGCGCTGCCGGGCCGAGTTCGCCACCATGGTGGGCCGGGCTGATCTGTATGTGCCGTTTTTCGAGCGGGGGCTGGGGCTGTTGGCGCCGGGCGGGCGGTTGAGCTTTATTTGCGCGGACGCGTGGACCAAGAACGATTACGGCCGGGAGCTGCGCCGCCTGGTCGCTGGGCGGTTCGCGCTGCGGACATATGTGGACATGTACGGTGTGGACGCTTTCGAGTCGGAGGTCGGCGCCTACCCGTCGGTGACCGTGATCGAGCGCGGCGCCCCGGGCCCGGTGGCGATCGCCCGGGCCACCTCGGCCGATGCCGTCCACCTGGCCGCCTTGGCGCGCTCGCTTGGGCGGGCGGCGCCGCGCGCCCACAGCGAGACGGCGGCACCGCGCGCCACCAGCGAGGCGGCGGGGTCGCGGGGCTCGGAGCGAGAGCGGGCGGACGGCATCGTGCTTGGAGGCGAGGCGGGGGTGGAGGACGGGACTGGCGGGGAGGTGGCCCACCCGGGGCGCGGCGGCGGGCCGTGGTTGTTGC
>JAITIG010000007.1 GCA_031279575.1 Bifidobacteriaceae bacterium | reverse complement strand
GGGTTCTACTTGTTGTTGGTTTTTCAGGTGGGTGGGTTCAACTAGACGGTGGTGGTATCGACACAGGAGGACTGTTTCGTTGAGGTTGGTTTGACCGCCAGCCCACCACGGGTTGACGTGGTGGACGTCGGTGTGTTCAACGGGTACATCACACCCCGGGAAGACACATCCAGTGTCACGTAGTTCAAGTAGACGCCGTAAATTGTTCGGGGCGGTGCGTTTGGTACGCCCGTAATCTATCGGGCCGCTAACACCATCCATCACAACGGGTAAGAGGTCAGCATCACAGCTAAGTTGACGCAACACACTAACCGGGAGGGGTTGCCCATCAGCGAGTGTTGTGGCACCTAAACCAGCTTTCAGTTGATCCACATCACAAGTCACCGTCAGATGAGGACGAACCCCGCCTTGTTTCGGCGCCGCCTGGGCAGCGGTCTCAACCAACGCGACGAGCCCGTCAGCGCGGGCCTGGCTTTTAGAAACATCCGGTAACGCCGGATCAACCACCTGAGCGGCCCTATAAGCCGAAACAAGTTGCGCCGCGAACGCATCAACAGTCTGTTTGAACAACAACCCATCACTATAAGGTAAACACCCCTTGAAGAACATCGTCCCATGCCCATCACCACTAAACGACAACCGGCGGTCAGCTACCGCCCGACGATACTCCCGCTCAACCTGTTCACCTTCCATCACATCAGCACCACGTGGATCAACCAAAGCCGTCAACTGTGGACCAGCCTGCCGTAACCCAGCCGCATCCAAACACCCAGCCTGCTCAAGTAAACAATCCTCCAAACAACCCAAACCCACCTCATCTAACCACCCCACCCGGGAATCTAACAGATCACTAATCACATCAGCCTGCTCAAACGACACCCGCCCAGCCAACACAGCCTCCACCGTCGACCCAAACCGTATCAACCGACGCCCCACACCCACCAACCGCCCCGCCGCCCGCCGCGTCAACGCCGAACCCGCCGCCAAATACGACACCGCTTTAGCCCCAGTAGCACGCACAGCCACCCCCGAGACCTCAACCTCACCCGCCAACACACACAACAACCCCTGACAGCGCGAAGCCAACAACCGAACCGCATCCAAAGCCGCCATCCGCTCCCCATCCGACAAACCCAAACGATCCAACCCCACAAACCGATCCAACAACACACCCACCTCAACCAACTCCCCCGGCACACCACCCACCACAAACCCCGAACCCGCAGAACCCGACTCCACCGAACCAGCATCACTACCAACACGCGGCGGCCGGGGCACATCCACTCCCGGGATCACCCAACCATCATCACCACACGCCCACCGGGTCGGCTCAACCCCGACCGCCACCGAACCAGCACCATTGCCGACCCGCCGAGGCCGGGGCACATCCACTCCCGGGATCACCCAACCATCCTGGTCGCCTGCACAGTGCGGGAGGCCGGATTCAACCTCAGCGGCCAGCGGGCTCTCCCCGCCACCAACATGTGGCGGCCGGGCCATATCCACCCCAGGGATCACCCAACCATCCTGGTCACCCACACAGTGCGGGAGACCAGATTCAACCTCAGCGGCCAGTGGGCTCTCCTCGCCATCAACACGCGGCGGCCGGGCCACATCCACTCCCGGGATCACCCAAGCGGGGGCCTCGGCAGGGGCCTCGCTGGGGGTGGCGTCAGGCCCGGATTGGGGGGCCGTACCACTCGGGTTACAGGGGATGAACACACCTCTATCTTACACCGACGACCGTTCGACCACAAGCTTTCGTAGCTGAATCGTTATAAACCAAATCAAGCCACCCACCACACCCCCAAACCGGCCCCAAAACCACCCCAAACCAACCGACCCGTAGGGGGAGGAGATCCAAATTTAGGAGATGAATTGAAACACTCGCGGCCCCGAGCCGACGAGTTGGTACGCTCGACGGACCCGTCGCAGCGCCAGCCGCGTCAATCTCTCTACTTTGAGCGTCGAGTGTTTCAATTTATCTCCCGTTCAGCGCCAAAGGGGCAGATTTCATTCCAGGTCTTGTGCTCACACGCCCTGGTCCCCGCCAAACACGAGCCGTGAATCGCCCAAACTGGTCCGACTACCGGAACCGCCAGACAGCCGGCGCGGCAACATTCCCAACCCTAACCAACGGACTTCGCCAAAAGCCTTCGGGGGTTGGCGCAGGGGCTGGTGGAGGCCTACCTGCGGTTCGGGGTGGGGGTCGCGGTCGATTTGGAGCCGGCGTTGGCGCGCGATGGTTTGACCCCGTTCGAGGCGCTGTTCTCCGAGAGCCAGGCGCGGGCGCCGGTGGCGTTGGCGGCTTGCGATGAGGCGGTGTTCGCCGAGTTGGCGGATGGCACGGCGTGCCCGCGGTGCGGCTGGCCGCGACTGGCGGCGGCTGGCCGCGACTGGCGGCGATGGGCTGCGGCTGGCGGCGATGGGCTGGCGCTGAAGTGGGCGGGCGGCGAGTTCGCAGCACCGCTGGCCGAGCTGCACGCTGCCTGGGAGGCCACCCTTCTGCGGCACTTCGGTAGCTGAGGCACGGGCTTGCGCGCCGAGGGGTACGGTATGTTCCTCGGTAGATCAGATCAAGCGGAAGGTGCGATGGTGGAAACAGCGACAGTGTTCTTGGCCGAGGCCGAGCCGGCCCTTGAGCAGGCGGCGGCCGAGGTGGCGGATTTCCTGGCCCGGGCGGCTGCGGCGGCGTGGGAAGAGGCCGAGGACGGCGAAGGCGTCGAGTGGCGGATTGCGCGCTCGGGCGAGGGCGACCCGGCGGCGGCCGAGGTGGTTGTCTTCTTGTTCGCCGAGCAGTTGACCGCCCAGGCCCGGGCTGACTGCGAGGCCGCCCTGGCCGCCCCCGGCCGGGCAGACAGCCAGGCCAAACCGCTGGTCGCGGCCTGGTTCAAGGAGCTTGGCCCAGGCCAGGCGGCGAGCCTGGAACTGGCCCAGCTGCGCGCCCGCTTGGAGTTGGACGGCGGCTCGGTCTGCTGCGACTGGCCCGATCTGCCGACCGTCAAGCTGGGTTTGGCGGCCCAGATCGAAGCCTGGGGGCACACCTGGTTGTGGTGCATCGACGCCGGCAGCCTGGTGGTGGGTGGCGAGCCTGTGGCGGACCTGACCGAGGGCCGCCTCTACACCGGCTTCCAGGGCCTCGGCGCCGTGTCCGCCCGCTTCGCCCAGCTACAGGCCCGCCTAGAATCCGCCGAAGCCGCCGAAGCCGCCGATGCCGTCGGGCCAATCGACGCCGACCAACCTGGCGGGGCCGACCATGCCGCCGAGGGCGCCGCCGACGATAGCGGTGATGCCGGCCGGGCCGCAGCGGACGATGAAGGGTTGGCGGCGCTTGAAGCCGAGGCCGATGAGTTGGCGCAGCTAGTCGAAGACGCCGAGACCAGGTTGACCGACGCGGTAATGACGGTGGCCAACGCCTTGACCCCCGGCTTGGCGGTGGCGCCAGAGGTGCGCCGGGCCGGCCGCGAGTTCCTGGCCGGAAGGTTCGACGCGGCTTTGGCCGAACTGTCCGAGACCTCCCTGCGCGCTCAAGGCGATGCCGCCCTGGCCCGGCTGGGAGGCGCGCCCCCGGCTGCCCAAGGCGAGCCGACGGCATCGGGCGCCGCAGCCGGCGCGACGGCAGCGGGCGTTGGCGTGGAGGTTGGAGCGGGGGAGGCGGCGCGGCGGGTGCGCGACGCCTGGCTGATGCGATTTGAGATACTGGGCGCCAAGGTTCCGGGGCCGGCCGCCACCCAGCAAATGGAAGTTGCCCTGAGGCAGGCCAGCGACCTGGAGAAACGCGCCGGTTTGGCGGTCGACGCGATGATGCAACTGGCGGATTTCCTGCGCTGGCAGGACCGGCCGGGCGAGATCGACGAGGTCTACCAAGATGTCACCCGGTGGTTGGTCGAGGGCGACTGCCCGGACCGGGTCCCAGCCTTGCTCGGGATCGCGACCGCGATGGCCCTGAGGGGCATCCCCAAGCTGGCCGAGGCCGCCTTGGCGGGGGCGGAAGCCCTGGTCGCGGCCGATCCCGCATTGGGGCAAAGGACCCAGGAGCGAGCCTCGGCGCCGGACGCGCTCGACGCGGCCTTCCTTTGGATCGGCTTCGGCATGCCGGATCAGGCCCGCAGGGCTTTGGCGCTGGCCGCCACGATGCTGCGCCGGGCCGCTGCGGCGGCCCCCGCAGCCGCTCCCCACCCAGAGGGAGCTGCCGCCCCGCCCGACGCAGTCCGCCCGCCCGACCCGGCAGGCCTAGCCGACCCAGCCGACCCGGCGGACGAGCTGACTGTGGTTTTGGCCATGCTGGCCAAGACGGCCGCAGCGGTGGACCGGCTGGAGGAAGCGCTGGCGGCGCAGACGGAGTTGGTGGAACTGTTGCGGGCCGCGCCCTCAACCGACCCCGCCGAGCTCAAGCTGATCCTGGCCCAGGCGATTCTTGACCTGGGCCACCTTCGCTCCGAGCTGCGCCACGACGCAGCCGCCGAGGAGGCGTTCACCGAGGCGGTGGCGATTCAACGTGAACTGGCCGTCCAGGACGAGCCCGGTCACTGCCACTCCTTGGCCTTGGCCGTGACCTCCCTTGGGGTCTCCCAACTGGTCCAGCGCAAGCTGGACCAGGCCGAGGAGACCTTGAGCCAGGCGATCGACTGGTACCGCAAGGCCCACGCCGGCCGGCCGGACAAGCCCTGCCCGGATTTTGCCAAGGCGCTCGGCCTGCTGGCCTTGGCGTTGGATCTCAAACACGACCACCTGCGGGCCGAGCCGGTGCGGGCGGAGGAGGTCGAAGCCATCCGCCGCCTCGAGCCGACCGACGCCCAGGGCCGCTACGACCTGGCTTACGCGCTGACAGCCCTGGGCTCCGCCCGGATTGCCAGCGACGACTTGGCCGGAGCCCGCCTCAGCCTGGATGAGGCCGTCAAGCTGTGGCGCGAGCTGGCCGCCGAGGACCCGGACACCCACCGTTCCCACCTGGCCGAGGCCTTGCGCGGGCTAGGCGGGCTGTTGTTGGAGGAAGGCCAGCCGCGCCAGGCGGCGGCTCTGCTGCGCGATGCCGTCAAGCTTGGCGCCGAGGAGGCCAAACGCGACCCGGCCGAGCGCGAGGCCTTGGCGGAGGCGTTGCTCGGCCTGGGCGAGGCCCACGTGGCGCTGGAGCGCTGGCCCCAGGCCGAGGCGGCCTTGTCGCACGCGGCGGCGATCATGGACCGGCTGGCCCAGGCGGATCCGGCCAGGTATTTCGACATGCTGGTGACGGTCAACCGCGAGCTGGTCCAGGTTTACCAGCAGTTGGACCGCCCCCGCCCGGCTGAGACGATTGTGCGCCGCTTGCTCAGGCAGGCCCGCGATCTGGCGCGGTCCAACGCCCACTTCCTGCCCCAGGTGGCGCATTTGGTGCTGCTGGAAGGCGCCATCTTGTTTTACCGGCGCAAGTCCCGCGCCGGGCAGGCCAAGATGGAGGAGGCCATCGGCCTGTTCAGGCGCCTCGATGAGGCGGACCCGGCCCGGTGGCGGCCGCATTTGGCGGACGCGCTGGAGCTGTTTGGCGAGGCCTGCCAAATCTCCGGCCGCGCTTTGGCCGCCCAGGCCGCCTTCGCCGAGGCCAAAACCCTAGTCCCCTGAAGGCGCCGCGGCCCCGGGGCGGGGGTCCTTGGGCGGGCAGCGGCCCCGCCGCGAAGAGGGCGATCTGGTCCCCCCGGCCGCTAGATCCGCCCGGGGGCTTGCGTTGCCCGGAGGGCCGTGATACGTTGTGATAAATCGTTTTATCACTTGGACGGGCAAGGACAGCAATGACGCGAACGAAGATCAGCGACGTGGCTCGGGAGGCTGGGGTC
>JAITIG010000006.1 GCA_031279575.1 Bifidobacteriaceae bacterium | reverse complement strand
GGTGGCGGATTTCCTGGCCCGGGCGGCCAGGGCGGCGGGGGAGGAGGCCGGGGGCGGCGAAGGCGCCGAGTGGCGGATTGCGCGCTCGGGCGAGGGCGACCCGGCGGCGGCCGAGGTGGTTGTCTTCTTGTTCGCCGAGCAGTTGACCGCCCAGGCCCGGGCTGACTGCGCGGCCGCCCGGGCCGCCCCCGGCCGGGCCGGCGGCCAGGCCAAACCGCTGGTCGCGGCCTGGTTCAAGGAGCTCGGCCCAGGCCAGGCGGAGAGCCCGGAACTGGCCCAGCTGCGCGCCCGCCTGGAGTTGGACGGCGGCTCGGTCTGCTGCGACTGGCCCGATCTGCCGACCGTCAAGGTGGGTTTGGCGGCCCAGATCGAAGCCTGGGGGCCCACCTGGCCGTGGGGGATCGACGCCGGCAGCCTGGTGGTGGGCTGCGAGCCGGTGGCGGACCTGGCCGAGGCGCGCCTCTACACCGGCTTCCAGGGCCTCGGCGCCGCGTTCCCCCGCTTCGCCCAGCTAAAGGCCCGCCTAGAATCCGCCGAATCCGCCGATGCCGCCGATGCCGCCGATGCCGCCGGCGCGGACGGTGGCGCCGATGCCGCCGGGTCCGCCGCCGATGCCGCCGAAGCCGCCGATGCCGGCCGGGCGGCCGGCGCCGCCGACGCCGACCAACCTGGCGGGGCCGGCCATGCCGCCGGGGCCGGCGCCGACGATAGCGGTGGCGCCGGCCGGGCCGCGGCGGACGATGAAGGGTGGCTGGCGCTTGAAGCCGAAGCCGAGGAGCTGGCGCAGCTGGTCGAAGCCGCCGAGTCCGACTTGGCCCAAGTGGTGATGGCGGTGGCCGACGCCTTGACCCCCGGCCTGGCGGTGGCGCCAGAGGTGCGCCGGGCCGGCCGCGAGTTCCTGGCCGGCAGGTTCGACGCGGCTTTGGCCGAACTGTCCGAGGCCGCCCTGCGCGCTCAAGGCGATGCCGCCCTGGCCCGGCTGGGAGGCGCGCCCCCACCCGCCCAAGGCGAGCCGACGGCATCGGCCGTTGAAGTCGGCGCGACGGCATCGGGCGCTGAAGCCGGCGCGGAGGCGGCGGGCGCTGGCGGGGAGGTCGGGGCGGGGGAGGCGGCGCGGCGGGTGCGCGACGCCTGGCTGATGCGCTTTGAGATGCTGGCCGCCAAGGTTCCCGACCCGGCCGCCAGCGCGCAAATGGAAGTTGCCCTGAGGCAGGCCAGCGACCTGGAGAAACGCGCCGGTTTGGCGGTCGACGCGGTGATGCGGCTGGCGGATTTCCTGCGCTGGCAGGACCGGCCGGGCGAGATCGGCGAGGTCTACCAAGAGGTCACCCGGTGGTTGGTCGAGGGCGACCGCCCAGACCGGGTCCCAACCTTGCTCATGATCGCGGCCAGGATGGCCCTGAGGGGCAGCCCCGAGCTGGCCGAGGCCGCCTTGGCGGGGGCGGAAGGCCTGGTCGCGGCCGATCCCGCATTGGGGCAAGGGGCCCAGGAGCTAGCCTCGGCGCCGGGCGCGGTCGACGCGGCAGCCCTTTGGGCCGGTCTCGGCCTGCCGGATCAGACCCTCAGGGCTCTGGCGGTGGCCGCCACGATGCTGCGCCGGGCCGTCGCGGCGGCCCCCGCCGCCGCTTCCCGCCCAGACGGGGCGGCCGGGCCGCCCGAGGCAGTCCGCCCGCCCGGCCCGGCGGACCCAGACGGCCTAGCCGACCCGGCAGACCCAGCCGACCCGCCCGGCCCAGCCGGCCCAGCAGGCCCGGCCGGCCTAGCTGACCCAGTCCGCCCGCCCCACCCGCCCCGCCCGCCCGACCTAGCCGACCCGGCCGACCTAGCCGACCCGGCGGCCGCGTTGGCCGCGGTTTTGGCCATGCTGGCCAAGACGGCCGCGGCGGTGGACCGGCTGGAGGAAGCGCTGGCGGCGCAGACGGAGTTGGTGGAGGTGTTGCGGGCCGCGCCCCCAACCGACCCCGCCGGGCTCAAGCTGATCCTGGGCCAAGCGATTGCCGACTTGGGCAACCTTCGCTCCGAGCTGCGCCACGACGCAGCCGCCGAGGAGGCGCTCACCGAGGCGGTGGCGATTCAACGCGAACTGGCCGCCCAGGACGAGGCCGGTCGCAGCCACGCCTTGGCTTTGACGGTGACCTCCCTTGGGGCCTCCCAACTGGTCCAGCGCAAGCTGGACCAGGCCGAGGAGACCTTGAGCCAGGCGATCGACTGGTACCGCAAGGCCCACTCCGGCCAGCCGGACAAGCCCTGCCCGGATTTTGCCAGAGCGCTCGGCATGCTGGCCTTAGTGTTGGATCTCAACCACCACCACCTGCGGGCCGAGGCGGTGCTGGCGGAGGAGGTCGAAGCCATCCGCCGCCTCAAGCCGACCGACACCGAGGGCCGCCGCGACCTGGCCTACGCGCTGACCTCCCTCGGCTCCGCCCGGATTGCCAGCGAAGACTTGGCCGGAGCTCACCTCAGCCTGGATGAGGCCGTCAAGCTGTGGCGCGAACTGGCCGCCGAGGATCCGGACACCCACCGCTCCGACCTGGCTGCGGCCTTGCGCGAGCTAGGCGTGCTGTTGTTGAAGGAAGGCCAGCCGCGCCAGGCGGCGGCCCTGCTGCGCGATGCCGTCAAGCTTGGCGCCAAGGAGGCTAAACGCGACCCGGCCGAGCGGGAGTCCTTGGCGGAGGCGTTGCTCGGCCTGGGCGCGGCCCACATGGCGCTGGAGCGCTGGACCCAGGCCGAGGTGGCCTTGTCGCGCTCGGCGGCGATCATGGACCGGCTGACCCAGGCAGATCCGACCAGGTATTTCGACGTGCTGGTGACGGTCAACGACGAGCTGGTCGAGGTTTACCAGCGGTTGGACCGCCCCCGCCCGGCTGAGATGATTGTGCGCCGCCTGCTCAGGCAGGCCCGCGATCTGGCGCAGTCCAACGCCGACTTCCTGCCCCAGGTGGCGCATTTGGTGCTGCTGGAGGGCGGCATCCTGGTCTACCGGGGCAAGGCCCGCGCCGGGCAGGCCAAGATGGAGGAGGCCATCGGCCTGTTCAGGCGCCTCGATGAGGCGGACCCGGCCCAGTGGCGGCCGCATTTGGCGGAGGCGCTGGAGTACTTCGGCGAGGCCTGCCAAATCTCCGGCCGCGCTTTGGCCGCCCAGGTCGCCTTCGCCGAAGCCAAAACCCTAGCCCCGTGAACCCGCCGCGGCCCCGGGGCGGGGGTCCTTGGGCTGGCAGCGGGGTGGAGCAGGTGGTGGTGTACCGCGCCACGCGCGGCGACATCCTGACCGACCCAACTTGGCGGCTCTCGCGAAGGCTGCTCTATTAGGCGCGGTGAACTCTGGTCCGCCCTGGGCAGCGGCCACGCCGCGAAGAGGGCGATCTGGTCCCCCCGGCCGCTAGATCCGCCAGGGGGCTTGCGTTGCCCGGAGGGCC
>JAITIG010000175.1 GCA_031279575.1 Bifidobacteriaceae bacterium | reverse complement strand
AGCCCGCCCGGGCTGGAGGCCGGGCGCCGGCGGCGGCCTGGTGGCGGGCGCGGACTGGCTGGCGGCGGGCGCCAACCCCGGTGGGGAGCCCGCCCAGGGATTGGACTGGCTGGCGGCGGCTTTGGCGCCGGGCGCCGGCGGCGGCCTGGGGGCGGGCGCGGACTGGTTGGGGGCGGGCGCGGACTGGTTGGCGGCGGGCGCGGACTGGTTGGCGGCGGGCGCGGCGGGCGCCGCGGCCTTGGGCGCCTTGGCGGTGGCGGCCACGGTGGCGGGCTGGACTTTGCTCATCTACCGGTTGGCGGTGTTTGCCCGCCACTTCGCGGCCGGGGCGCCGGAGCTGCCCGGCGCGCGCCGGGACCGGCCCTGGCGGCGCACTTGGGCCACCTTGGCGGCGGTGGCGGGGCACCGCCAAATGGCCCGCCGCCCGCTTGTCGCCGTGGCCCACTGGTTCACCATGGTGGCGTTCTTTGTGCTGGTCACAACCCTGGCCGCGGCCACCGGGCAGATCTTCTGGCCGCGCTTCGAGCTGCCCTGGCTGGGGCACTGGCCGCCCTACGCCTGGGTGGTGGAGGCCTTGGCCTGGCTTGGCCTGGCGGGGGTGGCGGTTCTGATCGCGGTGCGCCTGGCCGCATCGCGGCGGTCCTTGGGGCGGGGCTCGCGCTTCTTCGGCTCGCACCAGTGGCGCGCCCGCTATGTCGAGGCCACCATTCTGGCCGTCACCGTGCTGGTCTTGTGGTTGCGCGGGGTCGAGGCGGCGCTGGCAACCCAGACCGGGGCCGGAGCGGGGGCTGTGGCCGGGGCCGGGGCGGTCGGGTCCAGCGCCATCGCCGGAGCGGCCGGCGCGGCCGCGCTCTTCCCCACCACTGCTTGGATTGGCGGCTTTTACGCCACCCTGCCCGCCGCCGCCATCGAGTGGTGGATCCGCTGGCTGGCGCTGGCCAAACTGCTGGTCTCCTACGCCTGGATGGTGGTGGTGGGTTTGACCCCCACCATGGGCGTGGCCTGGCACCGGTTCTTGGCCTTCGCCACCTTGTGGACCGCCAAGCGGGCCGATGGCCGCCCGGCGCTGGGCGGCCTGGAGCCGCTGGTTGTGGACGGCCGGCCGGTTGACCTGGCGGATGCGGAGTTGGACGATTCGGTCTTCGAGCGCCTCGGCGTGGCCGGCAGCGCCGACCTCACCTGGCGCGACCGCCTGGCCCTCACCAGCTGCACCGAATGCGGCCGCTGCCAGGCCGTTTGCCCCGCCTGGGCGACAGGCAAAGCCCTCTCCCCGAAGGCCCTGGCCGGGTCTTTGCGCGACGCCGTGTGGCAGGAGCGCCACTTGCCCGGCGCCGCGCGGCCGCCTTTGGTTGGCCCGGACGGCCAGTGCGCCATCAGCGAGGACCAGTTGTGGGCCTGCACCACCTGCGGCGCCTGCGTCGACATCTGCCCGGTCGGGATTGAGCATGTGGACCACATTTTGGACCTCAGGCGCAGCCGGGTGCTGGTGGCGGCGACCTTCCCAGCCGAGTTGGACGGGACTTTCCGCAATTTGGAGCGGCGCAAGAACCCTTGGGGCCTGCCGCCCAAGAAGCGCCTGGAGTGGTCTGCGCCGCTGGATTTCCCGGTGCCGGTGCTGGGCCGCGAGGTCGACAGCCTGGACCAGGTCGACTACCTCTACTGGGTCGGCTGCGCCGGCGCCTTCGACGAGCGCGGCCAGGCCACGGCGCGGGCTCTTGCCACTTTGCTGCACCGGGCCGGGGTCAGCTTCGCCGTGCTGGGCAGCGCCGAATGCTGCACCGGCGACCCGGCCCGCCGGGCTGGCAACGAGCCGGTGTTCGCCGATTTGGCCCGGGCCAACGTCGAGACGTTGAACGGCGCCGGCGCCACCAAGATTGTGGTGACCTGCGCCCACTGCCTCAACTCCTTGGCCAACGAGTACGGGCCGTTCGGCGGGCGCTACCAGGTGGTGCACCACACCGAACTGCTGGCCGATTTGGTCGCCTCAGGCCGCCTCCGCCCCGCCAGCCTGCCCGCCCCGGCCGCCATCGGCAAAAGCGCCCGGACCAGCCCGGACGCCCCGCCGCCGGCTGTCGGCGGTGCCGGGTCGGGCGCGGCGGCCGGCGATGCCGGGCAGGCGGTGGACGATGCCGGGCAGGCGGCGGGCGGTGCCGGGTCGGGCGCGGCGGCTGGCGATGCCGGGCAGGCGGCGGCGGGAGGTGCCGGGTCGTGGGCGGCGGCTGGCGATGCCGGGCAGGCGGTGGACGAGGCCGGGCAGGCGGCGGCGGGCGGTGCCGGGTCGGGGGCGGCGGCCGCTCGCGGCCGCCGGGTGGCAGCCCAGGTCACCGCTGGGGCGGGCGAGGCCGGGCCGGTGGTGGTGACATACCAGGACCCGTGCTACTTGTCGCGGCACAACGGGCTGACCAGCCCGCCGCGGGCGGTGTTGGGCGCCATCGGCAACCTTGAACTGCGCGAGATGGCCTGCTCGGGGCGCGACTCGGTGTGCTGCGGGGCCGGCGGCGGCCGCATGTGGCTGGAGGAGACCGAGGGCGCCAGGCTGAACCTGCGCCGGTTTGGGCAGGCGGTGGAGACCGGAGCCGCGGCCGTGGCCACCGCCTGCCCATTCTGCTCCACCATGCTCGGCGATGCGGCCGGCGCCGAAAACTCCCCGCTGGCCGTCCAAGATGTGGCCCAACTCCTGCTGGCCGCCCTGCCCGCCGCCCCGCCCGCCGCCCCGCCCGCCGCCCCGCCCGGCGGCGCCACCCCGGACCAGGCGGCCAGCGCCGCCACCGCGGCTGCGGCGGCCACCGCCGCTGCCGGCGCTGTCGCACCCGCTGGGGTGGGCGCGGCCGCGGCCGCGCCGGGCGGGGGCGGGGAGAAGGGCAGGCCGGGCAGGCCGGGCGGGCCGGGGGAGGCAGGCGGGGGCGGGCAGACGGCATCGGGCATGGTTGAAACGACGTTGAAAGGACGGGTATGAGAATCGTTGTGCTGGTCAAATACGTGCCAGATATCGAGGTCGGCTACGAGTTCACGGCCGCCAACCGGCTCGACCGGACCGGGGACGGGCTGCTTTCGGAGCTAGACGAGCACCCCCTGGAGGAGGCGCGGCGCCTGGCTGAGACGCTGGGGGCGGAGGTGGTGGCGCTGACCATCGGGCCGGACGAGGCCGCCGAGGCGCTGCGGCGGGCGCTGCAAATGGGCGCCGACAGGGCCGTCCACGTCAACGACGCCGCCCTCGAAGGCTCCGACGCGGCCGCCACCGCGCTGGTGGCCGCCAAAGCCATCGAGCAGATCGGCGGCGCGGACCTGGTGCTGACCGGGACCGAATCGGCCGACTCGGGCACCGGGCTGGTGCCGGCCCACCTGGCGGCCGAACTAGGCCTGCCCGCCCTGACCGGCGCTACGGCGCTGGCGGTCGAGGCGGGGCGGGCCGTCATCCGCAAAGACGAGGACACCGCCTGCTGGACCCTGGCGGCCAACCTGCCCGCCTTGGTCTCGGTGGCGGAGCGGGCCAACCAGCCGGCCTACCCCTCGGCCAAAGCCGTCATGCTGGCGCGGCGCAAACCGGTCGACGAGTTGGACCTGGCAGACCTCGGCCTGCAGGCCGCCCAAGTTGGCGCGGCCGCCAGCCGCCTGGCCGTCAGGTCCATCGCGGCCGTCCCCGAGCGGGCCGGCGGCAGTGTGCTGGACGCCTCCAGCGACGAGGCGCTGGCGCGGTTCGTGGCCCTGCTCGAAGACAACAACCTGATCTAGGAGGAAGCAACCGATGGCCCAGATCTTGGCTTTGATCGAAGACCAGGCCGGCGCCGCCCAACTGTTGGGTTTGGCCGCCACCCTGGGGCAGCCGGTGGCGGTGGCCTGCGGCGATAGCGCGCCCGATGCCGCCGCGCTGGGCCGGGCCGGAGCCCGCCAAGTGGTGGCGCTGCAAGGCGAGGCGCCCCCCCGGGCCCACCCGGAGGCAGTGGCCGAGGCGCTGGCCGGGCTGGTGGCGGCGGCCGCAAGCCCGGGGGTGGCCGCGGTGCTGCTGCCCGGCGGGGCCTGGGGGGCGCAGGTCGGGGCGGGGCTGGCCCGCGCCGCCGGCGGCGCCGTGGCCCCCGACGTGGCGGACATCGCGCCAGACCTCGCCGCCACCAAATTGGTCATGGCCGCCACCTCGGCGGTGACGCTCCAAATCACCCGCGGGCTGCCCATCTTCACCATCTCGCCCAGCGCCACGGCCCCGGCCGCCCCGCCAGTCGAGGCGCCCCCGGTGGCGCTGGCGGCGCTGGGCGCGCCTGACCGGCGGGTCGAGGTCCTGGCGGTGGCCCACCAGGCGGCCGCCTCGGCCCGGCCGGAACT
This sequence comes from Bifidobacteriaceae bacterium, assembly GCA_031279575.1. The sequence goes on along the minus strand of JAITIG010000175.1, from coordinate 7,973 downwards.
GCAGGCGGCCAGCCTGGTGGTCTCGGTGGGCCGCGGCTGCGGCGGCGACCTGGCCGCCGCCGAGCAGTTGGCGGACACTTTGCGGGCGGCCGTGGGCGGCTCGCGGGCGGCCGTGGACGCGGGCTGGCTGCCGCACTCCGCCCAAGTTGGCCAGACCGGCAAACGGATCGCGCCGGACTTGTATGTCGCGGCCGGCATCTCAGGGGCGATCCAGCACCAAGCCGGGATGCGCGCCGCCAAACTGATCGTGGCCGTCAACTCCGACCCGGAGGCGCCCATCTTCGAGGTGGCGGACCTCGGCATAGTGGGCGATTTGAACGAGTTCCTGCCTCGCGCGGCCGCCGCCATCCGCGCCGCCCAAAGCTGACCCGGAAGCTGACCCGGACCCGGCGCCTGCCCCGGCCGGCCCAAACAACTAGAACAGGAGACCAATCGTGCAAAAGTCCAGCACCGCCATTGTGATCGGAGCCGGCATTGTGGGCTCGTCCACCGCCTACCAGCTGGCCAAAGCCGGCTGGGAGGTCACCTTGGTGGACAAGGCCCGCGGCGCCGGGTACGGCTCGACCAGCGCCTCGAGCGGCATCGTGCGCTACGAATACACGCTGCTGACCTCGGTGGTGACCGCTTGGGAGGCCGCCCACATGTGGTCCAACCTGCGCCAATACCTTGACGCCCCGGCCAGCGAGGTGCTGGCGGAGTTCCACCCCAACGGCAAGGTGATGGTGGACAGCCCGGCCTTCTCGCGCGAGCAGCTGGGCGGCTTCTTTGACCAGCTGGGCATCGAATACGAGATTTGGGAGGCGGCGGACCTGGCCAGCCGCGTCCCCGGGATTGACCCGGGGCGCTTCTACCCGCCCAAACGCCTGGACGACCCAGCCTTCTGGGACGACCCGCCAGACCAGCTCGGCGGCATCTTCACCCCCGGGGGCGGTTTTGTCGACGACCCGCGCCTGGCCAGCGAGAACTTCGCCAACGCGGCGGTGCGGGCGGGGGCCCGGACGCGCTATGGGCGGGCGGTGGTCGCAATTGCGCGGGCGGGGGGGTCAAGCTGGGCGGTCAAGCTGGCGGACGGCTCGGAGCTGGGGGCCGATGTGGTGGTCAACGCGGGCGGGCCGTGGTCGCCGGAGGTGAGCGCGCTGGCCGGTGTGGGCGAGGAGTTCCAGATCACCACCCGGCCGCTGCGCCAAGAGGTCCACGCCGTCGAGCCGCCGGCCGGCTTCCACCCGCCGGGCGGGCTGGGGCCGTGCGTGGCGGACCACGACCTGGGGTATTACATGCGCCCGGAGGTCTCGGGCGGGCTGCTGGTGGGCGGCACCGAACCAGAGTGCGACCGCCTGGACTGGGTTGAGGGCGAGGTCGACGCGGTGGACATGAACCGCACCGCCGAGCTGTTCGAGAAGCAGGTGACGCGCGCCGCCCGGCGCTTCCCGCGCCTGGCCATACCGCACCGGCCGGCCGGGGTGGTTGGCGTCTACGATGTGGCCACCGACTGGACGCCGGTCTTCGACAAGACCGCCGCCAAGGGGTTCTTCGTGGCCATTGGCACATCCGGCAACCAGTTCAAGAACGGGCCTATCATCGGGGAGTTCATGCGGGCTGTGATCGAAGCCGAGGCGGGCGCGGGGGACCATGACGCCTCCCCGGCGCTCTACCGGGGCCCCGTCACGGGGCGAAAGATCGACCTCGGCTTCTTTTCGCGGCTGCGCCAGCCGTTGGCCAACTCCGGCACCGTCGCGGGCTGAGCCCGCCCGCCCGCCCGGCCGCCCGGCCAGGGCGTTGAGGGGCGGGGCGGGGGCCGCCTATCCTGGCTGGGTGGCCTCAGAAGCGGAATTCCCGGACGATGCCGTGCGCGCGGCTGTGGCGGTGGAGATCGTCGCGCTGACGGTTCGCGCCGGGCGCTTGTGGGCGCTGCTGGCGGATCGCGCGGAGCCGGGGCGGGGGCGGCTGGCGCTGCCGGGGGGATTTGTCCGCGCCGGGGAGGACTTGGGCCAGGCCGCGCGGCGGGAGTTGGCCCAGGCGGCGGGCGCGGCGGAGCCGGGGCACCTGGAGCAGTTGCGCACTTACGGCCCGCTGCGCCGGCGCCAAGGCTGCCCGGTGGTCTCGGTCGCCTACTTGCTGCTGTCCCCGGCGGCGGGCGGCGAGGCGGCGGGGGCCGCCTGGGTTGACGCCTCGCAAATCGGCGAGCTGGCCCTCGGGCACGGCCGCATCTTGGCCGACGGCCTGGAGCGGGCCCGGGGCAAGCTTGAATATTCGGCCCTGGCCTTGGCCTTCATTCCGGCCGAGTTCACCATGGCGCAATTGCGCGGCGTCTACCAGGCGGTGTGGGGGATCGAGCTGGATCCGCGCAACTTCTCGCGCAAGGTGGCCAGCAGCGGCATTGTCGAACCGGCCGGCCGGACGCCGCCGGGCCAACCCGGCCGGCCGGCCCGGCTGTACCGCGCCGCCGGCGGCCTCGACCCGGCCTCGACCGCGCTCAACCCCCCCATCATGCGCCCCCCGCCCGCGGCTTGAAGGTCTAGCGGGCGCGGGGCCGGTAGCATGGTTGAAAGGTTTCGAGAGGGGGGCGCGGTGGCTGGGGCGAGGGCGACCATCGTCGATGTGGCGCAGGCGGCGGGTGTCTCGCTGGGCACCGCCTCCAACGTTCTGAACAAGCCGGAGCGGGTGGCGCCGGCCACGCGCCAGCGGGTTGAGCGGGCGATTGAGCAGCTCGGCTTTGTGCCCAGCGGGGCGGCCCGGCAACTGCGCTCGGGCGGGTGGTCGGCGGTGGGCGCGGTGCTGCTCGACATCCGCAACCCTTTTTACACCGACGTGGCGCGCGGCATCGAGGACCAGCTCGACCCGGACCGCCAGGCCCTGCTGGTTGGCAGCTCCGATGGCGACCCGCGGCGCGAGGCGCGCTACCTGCGCTTGTTTGAGAGCCAGGGGGTGGCGGGGGCGCTGGTGGCCTCGGTGGACCAGACCGGGAGCGTCTGCCGGGAGTTGGCGGAGCGCGGTTTGAAGCTGGTCTTGCTGGAGTCAGAGTTCCCCGACCTGCCCATCTCCTCGGTGCGGGTCGACAACCGGGCCGGCGCCCGGGCCGCCGTGCGCCACCTGATGGGCCTTGGCTTTGACCGCGTCACCATGTTCAACGGCCCGCCCCAGCTGCGCCAATGCGCCGAGCGGGCGGCCGGCGCGGCCGAGGCCCTGGCCGGCCTTGGCCCAAGCGCCGCCCCGGCCCCGAGCCCCGGCGCCGGCCCCGGGGACGGCCGGGGGGCCGATGCCGCGGCTGGGCTCGCCGCCCTGGCCGGCGGGCGGCTGCGGCAGATCGAGGTGGGCCAGATCGATTCGCGCGGCGGCGCGGCGGCGGCGGCGGCCTGGCTGGCGGGCGACCCGGGGCCGAGCGCCATCTTCTGCGTCAACGACTTGGTCGCCATCGGCGTGCAGCGGGCGCTGCGCCGGGCGGGGCGCTACAGCCCCGAACGCTACCCAATTGTCGGCTTCGACGATATCGACGCGGCCCAGGACCGCGCCGTGCCGCTGACCTCGGTGCGCCAGCCGACCTACCAGATGGGCCGGCGGGCGGCCGCCATGCTGGCCCAGGCCGGCCCCGGCCAAGCGGTGGAGCACATCACCTTTGTCCCCGAACTGGTGGTCCGGGCCTCAACCGAGCCGCCGCCCGGCCGGGGTGGAGGCCCTGGCGGCGGGCGGATTTGACGCGCCGCCCAGCGGCCCGTAGCATGATCCTTATTGAAACGTTTCATAAGCGAAGTCCTCAGAACTTGGCCCGCCTGCGGGCGCCCGGCGCCCGCAGGCCTCCCGGGACCGGAGCCCGGCCGGCGCCAAGGCAATAACCCGGCCCGCCGCGGGCAGTTCAGCCCGGGGCGGCCGGCCACCACCAACCCAACGGAGCAAAGGAGCGCCGCATGGCAATCAACACCGACCAAGCATCCATCCTGGCCGCACTCAGAGCCCAGAGTGTCGAGGTGCCATCGTGGGCCTTCGGCAACGCCGGCACCCGGTTCAAGGTCTTCGGCACCCCCGGCACGCCGCGCGACCCATTCGAGAAAGTCTCAGACGCGGCCCAAGTCCACCGCTACACCGGCATCACCCCCCGGGTCTCGCTGCACATCCCGTGGGACAAGGTGGAGGACTACACCGCCCTGGCCGAGCACGCCGCCAGCTTGGGGATAAGCCTGTCCGTGGTCAACTCCAACCTGTTCCAAGACGACTCCTACAAGTTCGGCTCGCTGACCAACGCGGACCCGGCCATCAGGGCCAAGGCCATCGCCCACCACGTCGAATGCATCGAGGTGATGCGCGCTATCGGCTCCAAGGAGTTGAAGATCTGGCTGCCGGACGGGCTCAACTACCCCGGCCAGGGCGACCTCGCCGCCCGCCAGCAGTGGCTGGCCGCATCGCTGGCGGAGATCTACGCCGCCATGGACTCAGACCAGCGCCTGCTGCTGGAATACAAGCTCTTCGAGCCCGCCTTCTACGCCACCGACGTGCCCGATTGGGGCACCGCGCTGCTGCACTGCCTGGCCCTGGGCGAGCGCGCCACAGTGGTGTTGGACACCGGCCACCACGCGCCCGGCACCAACATTGAGTTCATTGTGATGCAGTTGCTGCGCCAAGGCCGCCTGGGCGCCTTCGACTTCAACTCCCGCTTCTACGCCGATGACGACTTGATGGTTGGCGCGGCCGACCCGTTCCAGCTCTTCCGCATCATGAACGAGATTGTCGCGGCCGGCGCGCTGGCCCCGGCGGCGGGCGTGAACTTCATGCTCGACCAATGCCACAACGTCGAGCCGAAGATCCAAGGCCAAATCCGCTCCATCATGAACGTCCAAGAGGCCACGGCCAAAGCCCTGCTGGTGGACCGCCCCGCCTTGGCCGCCGCCCAGCGCGAAGGCGCCGTGCTGGACGCCAACGGCCTGCTGATGGACGCCTACAACAGCGATGTGCGCCCCCTGCTGGCCGAGCTGCGCCAGTCGATGGGCCTGGACGGCGACCCGATAGCCGCCTTCAAAGCCTCCGGCTACGAGGCCAAGATCGCCGCCGAGCGGATTGGCGGCACCCAGGCGTCCTGGGGGGCCTGACATGCCCCAGCCGCCCGCCGGGTCTGCCCAGGGCGCCCAGGGCGCTGGGCCCGCTGGGTCGGCTCGGGGCGGCGGGCGCCCGGCCCGGGTCGCCGCCGTGGACCTGGGGGCCACCTCGGGGCGGGTGATGGTGGCCCAAGTCGGTCCGGACAGCTTCGAGGTCAGCCAAGCCCACCGCTTCCCGACCAGCTCCTCCCACCGGGACGGCCACCTGCGCTGGGACTTCGAGGCGATCTGGGCCAACCTGGTCGAGGGCCTGCGCCGGGCCGCCGCCAGCGGCCCGATCGACTCGGTGGGGATCGACTCCTGGGGGGTCGACTACGGCCTGGTGGACTCAGATGGCGCCCTGCTGGGGGACCCGGTCAGCTACCGCGACGGCCGCACCGAGGGGGCGCCGCAGCGGGTTTGGGACCTCATCCCAGACCGCCAGTTGTACGCCGCCACCGGGGTGGCCCACCAGCGGTTCAACACTGTTTTCCAGTTGGCGGCCGAGCCGCCCGCCAAGCTCCGCCAAGCCCAAAGCCTGCTGCTGCTGCCCGATTTGCTGAGCTACCGCCTGACCGGCAAAACCGGCGCCGAGGTCACCAACGCCTCCACCACCGGCCTGCTCGATGTCTCGGGGCGGGACTGGTGCTGGCCGGTGATCGACGCCCTGGGCTTCCCGCGCCGCCTGTTCCAACCGGTGGTCGAGCCGGGCGCGGTCATCGGCCAGCTCTGCCCCAGGGCTGGCGCCGCCACCGGGCTGGCCCCCGGCACCAAGGTGGTGGCGGTGGCCAGCCACGACACGGCATCGGCCGTGGCGGCGGTCCCGGCTGGGGGCCCCGGCTTCGCCTACGTCTCCAGCGGGACCTGGTCGCTGATCGGGTTGGAACTGGGCCGCCCGGTGCTGAGCGAGGCCTCGCGGGCGGCCAACTTCACCAACGAGCTGGGGGTGGGCGGCACGGTGAGGTACCTCAAGAACGTCAACGGGCTGTGGCTGCTGAGCGAATGCCAACGGCAGTGGGCGCCGGCCGGCGGCCCGGCCGAGACCGCCGCCCTGCTGGCGGGCGCCGCCGCCCTGCCGCCCGCCCCGACCTTGTTCGATGCGGCCGACCCCCGCTTCCTCGCCCCCGGCGCCATGCCCCAGCGCATCGCCGATGCCGTGCGCGAGGCCGGCGGCCGGCCGCCCAGGGGCCGCCACGAGGTTGTCCGCTGCGTCATCGACTCGCTGGCGGCGGCCTACCGCGACGCCGTCGAGGCTGGGGCGCGCCTGGCCGGGCAAACCGTTGAGCGGGTCCACCTGGTGGGCGGCGGCTCGCGCAACGCCCTGCTGTGCCAGGCCACCGCGGACGCCACTGGCCGCCCGGCGCTGGCCGGGCCGGCCGAGGCTTCTGTGATCGGCAACGCGCTGGTCCAGGCCGGCGCCATCGGCGCGATAGACCCCGTCGGCAGCGCAGGTAGCGCCGGCGGCGCCGGCAGCGGCCAAAACCGGGCGGCTTGGCGGGCGCTGGTGGCGGCGCACTGCCAGGTCGCCACCTACCATCCGGGCGGCGCGGCCGCCGTTGCAACCAAGGAGGAACAGCCATGACCCCCCCGTCAACCGAATCATCTGCCAGCGGCGCTGGCCTGGGCGCCCAAGAGCTGCCGGGCGGGCCGCTGGCGCAGGCTCTGGCGGAGATGGGCGCGGCCGGCGCCAGGCTGGACCAGTTGCACGCCTGCGAGGCCGGCGCGGGCAACATTTCTGTCGCCCTGCGCGCCGCGGGCGCCATCGACGAGGTGTTCCCGCTGGCCGAGCCGTTCGAGTTGCCGCACCCCGCGCCGCGCCTGGCCGGTTGGACGGTGCTGGTGACTGGGTCGGGCCAGCGCTTGCGCGATCTCGCCGCCGCGCCTTTGGCTGGCGTGGCCGCCATCGCGGTGGGGGAGCAGGGGCGCGTTGGGGAGCTGCGCTCCGCGCCGCAGCGGGCCTGGCAGGCGCCGACCTCGGAGCTCAACTCGCACCTGGCGGTCCACCAAGACCAAGTGGCGCGCCAGCCGGGCCTGGAGCGGCACGCCGTGGTCCACGCCCAGCCGCCCTACCTGGTGGCGCTTTCCCATGTGGCCGCCAACCGCGAGGCGGGCGTGTTCAACCAGCGCATCTTGCGCTGGGAGCCTGAGACCATCATCCAACTGCCGCAGGGGTTGGCTGTGCTGGAGTTTATGGTGCCCGGCTCGGAGGAGTTGTGCCAGGCCTCGGTGGCGGCGCTGCGGCGCCACCGGCTGGCCGTCTGGTCCAAACACGGGGTGCTGGGCTGCTCGCCGGCCGGCCCGCTCAAAGTGGTCGACCTGATCGAGTACGCCGAGACCGGCGCCTTCTACGACCACCTCAACACTGCCGCGGGCAGCCCGTCCCGCGGCCTGACCAACGCCGAGCTGCGCGCCGTCGCCACCGCCTTCAACGTCCAAACCCCCCTCCTCTAACCGCCCCCGCCCCGGGCGGCATCGGGCAAAACGGTCATGCCAAGCGGCTCCCGCGGGCGCGCCGGGTTGCCCGCCGGGCTTCGGGCCAGCCGGCGCCGTGCAGTTCGGGCGGCACCGGCACCGATCCAGCCAGGTCCAAGAAGTCAGGTGTCTTGGCCAGCGCCGCGCGTTCGCCGTCAAGCTGGAAGACGACCGCGTCCCCGGTCGCGAGTCCGAGCGCGTCGCGGATCGGCTTGGGGATTGTGACCTGGCCTTTCGAGGTCAGGCGGGCTGCTGTCTGCACGGTGACTCCTTGCTTAGACTCGCAGGTAAGATAGCGCGCCCGAAGATGGCGCCCGGCCTGCCGAGAAGGCCGGGGGGGTCAGGCTTTGAGGACTACTTTGAGGGCGTCGTGGGTGGCGGCGCGGCCGAAGACCTCATAGGCCTGGAGCATCTCGCCCAGTTGGAAGCGGTGCGTGG
>JAITIG010000098.1 GCA_031279575.1 Bifidobacteriaceae bacterium | reverse complement strand
CTGGCCCTGGCCACCGGGCGCTCCCCAGAGCTGGAGGCCCTCTTTCTGGGCGCGCGGGGCGGGCGGCTGGACGCCCGCCAGGCGCGCGCGGCGGTCCACCGCCTAGCCCAGGTCTCGGGCCTGGGGGACCTGGCGCCGCACGGCCTGAGGCACTCGGCCGCCACCCACCTGCTCGAGGGCGGGTCAGACCTGCGGACAGTCCAAGAGATCCTGGGTCACGCCTCGCTGGCGACGACCCAGCGCTACACCCACGTCACAGCCGAGCGCCTGTGGTCCTCCTACGCGCGGGCGCATCCGCGCTCAGGCCAGGCCGATTGAGGCGCTGCGCCCGCCGCAGCGCGCTATTCCCACAGGACCGCCCGCGGGCGGGGCTCGACCAGACCGGCCGGGTCCAAATAGTCTTCGCCCCGGCGCACACCCCAATGCAGGCAGCCCGGGCAATGGCCAGCCTCCTCGGCGGCCACAGTGCCGACGGCCTCGCCCTGGGCCACCGGGTCGCCGACTTGGAGATCGCACAGCACCGGCTCGAGGGTCGAGGCCAACTCGCCGTGGCGGATGACCAAGACGTGCCGGTCCACGATCCAACCGTTGAAGGAGACCACCCCAGCGGCCGGGGCCAGCACCACAGCGCCCTGGCCGGCGGTCAAATCGACCCCCCGGTGCCCGGCCAACCAGGGCTCGGCGGGCAGGTCAAAGGCCCGCGCGATTTGCACCGGCGGGGGCAGTGGCCAGTCGAAATCGGCTGCCTCGGCTGAGGCTGGGGCAGCGCCCGCCGCTCCGGCGCCATCAACTCGCCCGGATGGCCCAGGCCCGGCCGCGCCCAACGCAAGCAGCCCGGCCAGCGCGACAAAGGCCAGGCCTCGGGCAAATCCAATCACCCCACTGGTTTACACCAGCCGCCGCCGAGGGGCATTTGAGAAACAAAAGGCCTGTGGATTGCGCCCACCAAAGCGCCCGCGCCCAGGCCGCGCCGGAGGCGGGGGTCGGTCGCGTGGGGCTAGCCACACTATGCATCCGAAACCTTTGCGCCTGAGCCGAGTTTCGCCTACTCTAGGTCCCCGCAAAATTAGGGAATAACCACGCTCCGGCCCTGCCCGCGCCGGGCAGCAGTACGCTGACCAGCGGAAACGCGGAAGGCAAGGGCAGGTTTGGCCTGGGGTTCCGGTTTATTGACCGGATTCCCAGGCCGGTGGGGCCGCGCCCTCAAGCGCCAAGGCGCGGGCAAGGCGGGCGACGCCATCGGCCAGGCGGGCGCGCGGTGCGGCCAAGTTGAGCCGGATGAAGCCCTCGCCGCCCGGCCCGAACAGCGCGCCCGGGTCCACCACCAGGCCGGTGGCGCGCCGCAGCCGCTGACCAAAGGCGATCGAATCCGCCACCCGGGGCCGGCAGTCGATCCACAGCAAGTAGGTCGACCGCGCCGCCAGCGGCTTGGCGCCCGGGGCCAGCCGCGCCAGTTCGGCCTCGGCGAAGGCCCGGTTGGCCGCGATGTAGGCCCGCACCTGGTCTAACCAGGCCGCGCCCTCGCGGTAGGCGGCCACAGCGCCGGCCACGGCGAACACATTCGGCTGCGACAATTCGTCGCGCCTCAGCCCGGCCGCCAAACGCTGGCGCAGATTCGGGTCCGGCACCACCAGCGCCGCGCACTGCAAGCCGGCCAGGTTGAACGGTTTCGACGGCGAGGTCACCATGATGGCGCTGGCCTGTCCGCAGGCCCGCAGCCAGGGGGTGTACTGGCTGCCCGGATCGGTCAGGTCGCCGTGGACCTCGTCCGTGATCACGGTCACGCCGTGCTTGTCCGCCAGGCCGCCCAGCCGCGCCAGCGTGTCCGCCTCCCAGAGCTGGCCAGTCGGGTTGTGCGGGTTGCAGACGATCATCGCGCGGGTGCGCCCGTGGGCCAGCTTGGCCTCCAGGTCCGCCCAGTCGATCTGGTAGGCCGCCCCGTCGCACGGCATCTGCGAGGCCGCCACCGCCCGCCCATTCGACTTGGCGGTGTGGAAGAAGTGGTGGTAAGCGGGGGCCAGCAAGGCGACCGCCTCGCCCGGCGCCGTGATGGTGCGCAGGATTGAGCCAAGCGCGGCGTTGACACCCGGCGCGAACAACGTCCAGGACGGCTCCAGGTCCACCTCGTGGCGTCCCGCGTACCACCCGGCCAGCGCCTCGCCCAGTTCGCCCACCTGCGGATTCGCGTACCCAAATGGTCCTTGTGCGGCGATCTGGGTGAGCGCTTGGCGGACGGCGGCGGGCGGCTCGAAGTCCATATCCGCCACCCACATGGGCAACTCGCCGGCCGCCACGTCCCACTTCAGCGAGCGCGCCGACGGGGTGGTAGTGAGGCTGTCCAGGTTCATGTTTCCCTCCCTAGGTGGACGATGCCGTCCGCTCGCCGCCGCCTGTTGCCTGGCCGCCCGCTACAGGCCCAGCAGGCTGTCCAGCCCAACTGTCAGGCCAGGCCTGGCGGCGACCGCCCGGACGGCCAGCAGCACGCCGGGCATGAAGCTGACGCGGTCGAGCGAGTCGTGGCGGATGGTGAGGTATTCGCCCGGGTTGCCGAGCAGGATCTCCTGGTGGGCCACCAAGCCGCGCAGGCGGACGGCATGGACGCGTACTCCATCGACGGCGGCGCCGCGCGCGCCGGGCAGCGACCGGTCCGGGTCGGTGGCGTCGGGCCCGGCGCCGCCCGCGCCGCCAGACGCCGCCTGGGCGGCCCGGGCGCCGGCGATCAGCTCAGCCGTCTGGCGGGCGGTGCCAGACGGAGCGTCCAGCTTGTCTGGGTGGTGCAACTCGATGACCTCAGCCGATTCGAAAAAGGGGGCCGCCTTGGCGGCGAAGCTCATGGCCAGGACCGCCCCAAGGGCGAAATTAGGGGCGATCACCACGCCCACCGCAGGCGCCGCCGCCAGGTGCTCGCGCACCCGGCCAAGCCCTTCCTCACTCCAACCAGAGGTGCCGACGACGGCGTGAATGCCGAGGTCGATCAACTGGTGGAGGTTTGTCTCAGCGGCGGCCGGGACGGTGAAGTCGACCGCCACCTCGGCCCCGGCCTGGGGCAGGGCGGCGAGGCCGTCGCCCAGGTCGAGGGCGGCTGCCAGGCGCAGGTCTGGCGCCTCGGAGACAGCCTGGACCACAGTCTTTCCCATCCGCCCCTTGGCGCCCAGCACGGCCACTCCCAGCAATTTGCCCATCCGCCCAGGTTACCCGCCCAAGGCGCCCGCCCAGGCCCGCGGCCCGAAGGTCAGGCTGGACCGACCACCACGCGGGAGCGCGGGCGGCCCGCCAACTCGGCCGCCAATTCTTGAACCTGGTCCGCTGTCACCGCCTCGATCCTGGCCGAGACCTCGTCGATTGACGGCAATTCGCCCATCGTGACCTCGGCCCGCCCCAAACGGTTCATGGTCGAATACGGCTCCTCCAGACCCAGCAGCGTGGCGCCGCGAAGCTGCCCCTTGGCCCGCGCCAGTTCGGCGGCGGTCAGCCCGGCGCTGGCCAAGCGCTCCCATTCCGCCTCCATCAAAGCCCCCACCTGGTCCGCCGCTGTGGGCCGGCACCCGGCAAAGAGCCCAAACGAACCCGCATCTGAATGCGGGGAAGCGAAACAATAGGTGGAGTAGGCCAGACCGCGCTTCTCGCGGATCTCCTGGAACAGCCGCGAGCTCATCCCGCCGCCCAGCACAGTCGCCAGCACAGACAGAGCCTGCCGCCGGGAGTCGGTGGCGGCCAGCCCGGCGCAGCCGACCAGCACTTGCGCCTGCTCAGTCGGCTTGGCCAGCCCCACGACCTCGCCCCGGGTGGGCAGCGCCACCTCCGGGCTGACCGGCCGCCGAGGCAGGGCCGGCGCTGTCCCGCGCCCTTCAGGTCCCCAGCCGCCGAGGTCGAGCGCCTGGGTGACAAGCTCAACGAACTCATCCGGGTCGAGGCCGCCGGCCCCGATCACAGCCAGAGCCGGCGGCCCGTAGTGCCGCTGGTAGTGGTCCCAGACCTGATCGCGGGAGACAGCCCGGATGTCCTCCGGCCGCCCCGAGATCGGCCGGGCCAAGGGATGCGACCCGTAGACGGCGCCCGCGAAAGCCTCGTGGGCCACGTCAACCGGGTCGTCGGCGTTCATGGCCAACTCCTCGAGAATGACGCCGCGCTCGTTCTCGAAATCGAGCCGGTCAAGCCTCGAAGACGTCACCATGTCCGCCAGCAAGTCGACCGCCAGCCGCAAATCGGCAGCCAGGACGCGGGCGTAATAGCAGGTCGACTCCTTCGAGGTGGAGGCGTTGAACTCGCCGCCAACGGCGTCGAAGGCCTCCGCGATGTCCTGGGCTGAGCGCGTCTGGGTGCCCTTGAACAGCAGGTGCTCCAGGAAATGCGTCGAGCCGTGCTGGCCGGGGGCCTCGTCACGCGAGCCGACCAGCACCCAGAAGCCGATTGTGGCTGAGCGGGCCTCAGGCACCACCTGAGTCAAGACCCGCGCGCCGGTGGCCAGGGTGGCGACGCGGACGCGGCCGGCGCCGCCGGTGATGGCCAGTCCGCCCCCGGGCGGGCGGGCGGCGCCGCCCGGCCCGGGGGCAGGCCGGCGCCGAGGCTGAGCCTCGATCTCCCGCTGATCGCCGCCCCAGCCAGGCAGGCTGGACGCCCCTGGCCAGCGGGGCAGGCCCCCAGGTAGCCATCGCCGGCCAGGCAGGCCGACCGCACCCGTCTGGCGCCGCTGGCTGCGGCGAGGATCGGTGGACTCAGGCTTAGTCACCGGTTCGTCTCGCGCGGCGTCAGGCGTTGTCGCGGTCCTCAGTTTGGGCGCGGCCGTGGCGCTCGCGCCGCCGCCGCGGCCGCCCCTCGCCCGCAGGCGAGCCGGCCGAGGAGCTAGCGGCAGCGCCAGACTCAGCCGCGGCCTCCGGGCCGGCTGCTGCCTCTGCGGGAGGGGACGAAGCCGGCTCGCCAGCGGCTGGTGACCCGTCGGCATCGGACACCACCGCATGCAACGAAAGCTTGCCGCGCGGGTCGATCTCCGCGATCTCAACCTGCACCTTCTGGCCGACTTGCAGCACGTCCTCGACATTCTCGACGCGACGGCCGCCGACCAGCCGCCGGATCTGCGAGATGTGCAGCAGCCCGTCCTTGCCGGGCGTCAGCGAGATGAAGGCGCCGAAGGTCGTGGTCTTGACCACGGTGCCGACAAAGCGCTCCCCGACCTCCGGCATCTGCGGATTGGCGATGGCGTTGATCTGGTTGCGGGCGGCCTCGGCGGATGGCCCGTCGGTGGCGCCAATGTAGACGGTGCCGTCGTCCTCGATTGAGATCTCGGCCCCGGTCTCATCCTGGATCTGGTTGATCATCTTGCCCTTCGGCCCGATCACCTCGCCGATCTTGTCAACCGGCACCTTGATGGCGATGACACGCGGCGCCAGCGGACTCATCTCATCCGGCCCGTCGATGGCTTGGCGCATCACGTTCAAGATGTGCAAGCGGGCTTCGCGCGCCTGGGTCAAGGCGCTGGCCAGGACAGAGGCCGGAATGCCGTCCAGCTTGGTGTCCAACTGGATGGCGGTGACGAACTCGGAGGTGCCCGCGACCTTGAAGTCCATGTCGCCCAGCGCGTCCTCCGCCCCCAGGATGTCGGTCAAGGCGGCGTAGCGGGTCTCGCCATCGACCGTGTCGCTCATCAACCCCATCGCGATGCCCGCCACCGGCGCTTTGAGCGGCACGCCGGCGTTGAGCAGCGACAGCGTCGAGGCGCAGACCGAGCCCATCGAAGTCGAGCCGTTCGAGCCCAGCGCCTCCGAGACCTGCCGGATGGCGTAGGGGAACTCCTCCCGCGTCGGCAGGACCGGCACCAGGGCGCGCTCAGCCAGGGCGCCGTGGCCAATCTCGCGCCGCTTGGGACTGCCGACCCGGCCTGTCTCCCCGGTCGAATAAGGCGGGAAGTTGTAATTGTGCATGTAGCGCTTGTGCTGGACCGGGCTAAGGGTGTCGATCTGCTGCTCCATGCGCAGCATGTTGAGGGTGGTGACGCCTAGGATTTGGGTCTCGCCGCGCTCGAACAAAGCCGAGCCGTGCACCCGGGGCAGGACCTCGACCTCAGCCGACAGGGTCCTGATGTCGCGTGGCGAGCGCCCGTCGATGCGCACCGAATCGCGCAGCACCCGCTCGCGCACCAGTGTCTTGGTGACGGCGCGGACAGCCGCCGCGATCTCCTTGTCGCGGTCCGGGAAGTTCGCCTCCAACTGGCCTAGGGCCAGGGCCTTGATCTCGTCGAGCGCGGTTTCGCGGGCCTGCTTGTCCGCGATTTGGATGGCGGCGCGCAGCTTGTCTTTGACCACCTCGGCGGTCGCCGCGTAGGCGTCCTCGGCGTAGTCCGGGAAGAGCGGGAACTCCCTGGTCGGCTTGGCGGCCTGATCAGCTAGGCGTTGCTGGGCCAGGCAGAGTTGGCGCAGGAACGGTTTGACCGCCTCGAGGCCTTGCGCCACGATTTCCTCGGTCGGGGCGATGGCGCCCTGGTTCTTGATCAGGTCCCAGGACTTTTCGCCGGCCTCGGCTTCGATCATGGCGATGGCGACGTCGTCACCGACCACGCGGCCGGCCACGACCATCTCGAAAACGGACCGCTCGCGCTCGCTCCAGCGCGGGAAGGCCACCCACTGGCCGTCGATCAGCGCGATTCGCGTGGCGCCGACCGGCCCTGAGAAGGGCAGCCCCGAGATCTGCGTCGACAGCGAGGCGGCGTTGATCGCGAGCACGTCGTAGGCGTCCTCCGGGTGCAGGGCCAGGATGGTCTCGACCACCTGGACCTCGTTGCGCAGCCCTTTGACGAACAGCGGCCGCAGCGGCCGGTCGATCAGCCGGCAGGCCAGGATCGCCTCCGTCGAGGGCCGGCCCTCGCGCCGGAAGAAGCTGCCGGGGATGCGCCCGGCGGCGTACATGCGCTCCTCGACATCGACCGTCAGGGGGAAGAAGTCGAATTGCTCGCGCGGATGCTTGCCTGCTGTGGTGGTGGACAGGACCATCGTCTCGCCGTCGAGGTAGGCGGCGGTCGAGCCGCCCGCTTGCCTCGCCAGCCGGCCGGTCTCAAACCGGACCGTGCGTTGTCCAAATGCGCCGTTGTCGATAACGGCCTCGGTGAATGTGATTTCTGGGCCCTCCATAGGTGCCCTCCTGTTCGGTTGCGTTGGCGCGGCTGGGCGCGCCAAGCCGCGGTTCCTTCAGCCAGGAGACTCGCCCGTGCGGTCTTCGATCGAGGCTCACGCACGTTTCCCGCGCCAGGTCAGTTGCCCGATGCCGTCCACCCACTTCCAGCGCCCGCCGGGGCTTTTGCCCGGAGCCGTTGCCCGGGGTGTTGGCCTGGCGGAAGGCCGGCGAGGCGGCGGTTGCGACCGGGGCTGGCCAGGCGCACGCCGTTGGTGCGGAAGCCACTACCGAGGACCGCGAATGCCGGGGATGAGTCCCTGACTCGCTGGTCATATTGAGTTGTTGGCCGGGCTCGGGGCAGGATTAGCGGCGCAGTCCCAAGCGCTTGACGATAGAGCGGTAGCGCTCGACGTCAATGGACTGCAAGTAACCCAGCAGCCGGCGCCGTTGGCCCACCAGAAGAAGCAGGCCACGGCGCGAGTGGTGGTCGTGCGTGTGGACCTTGAAGTGCTCCGTGAGGTCTTTGATGCGCCGCGACAGCAGCGCTATCTGGACCTCGGGCGAGCCGGTGTCGCCCTCGTGCGTCGCGTATTCCGCGATGATCTCGGCTTTTATGGCCTGGTCGAGCGGCATGGCTCTACTGACTCCTTCTGGTTGCTTGCTGCGCGGAGCACCGGGGCTGATTCACCCGGGCACTATGGGACCGCGGCCGTTGCACGGCGACTCCCCAGCCTACAGCACGCCGGCCGCGCCCGGCACGCCGCCCAACTACTCCAGCGGGATGGTCACAATCGCTGAGATGAACAAGGCCGCCGTCTTGGTGGCGATCACGTCGGTGGTGGCGGTGGCCGCCAATATGGTCTTCTGGGGCAGCCTGATGCTGGGGCTCTAGGGCAGCGCAGGGCCGCTAGGGCCGACTGGCCGTTGGCCGGGCGCGTTGGCCGGGGGCCGGGGCCGGGTCACTCGGCCGCGACCAGCACCTCCAAGGCCCGGTCCAGGTAGGCGTCGACCGGCCCCATGCCATAGCCCCGCTTGCCGCGCACCGTGGCGAACACGGCGTGCCGGATATCGGATGAGGACAGCGGCGCCCCGTTGTTGAAATAGTCCGCCAGCCGGTGCAGCAGCGCGTCCACCTGGGTGCGGTCGTAGGCGGGCTGGCCGCGCTCGGCCGGGGCGAACTTCTGGCCGTCCGGCCGCCCCAGCCTGTCGTACAGCGTCGTGGCCCGGTCCACGATCTTGTCCAGCCAGGCCTGCTGGCCGCGCTCGGCGATGAACTCAGACCGCTGCTTGCGGGTGAACGCGTTGTCCAACCGGTCCAGCGCCCCGTCCACCTGGGGCTCGTCGTAGCCGCCCTTGACCTGCGTGAAGGCCACGTTGCGGACGTCTTCCGGGGTCAATGTCTCAGCCGAGCGGCCCTCGTAGACGGCCTGGGCGCGGCTGAAGAAATCATCCACCTCGCCGGTGTCGTAGCCCCGCCCGCCTTTGGCCCGGCGGAATAGATCAGCCATCAGTTCAATACCTCCCTCGCGGCCAGCTGTCCGCAGGCCCCGTCAATCTCCCTCCCCCTGGTGTCCCGGAGGGTCACGCGGAGGCCAGATCCTTCCAGAATCCGCAGGAATCGCTCCTGCGCCTCAGGACGGCTGGCGGTCCAAATCGACCCCTCGACCGGGTTCAGGGGAATTGGATTCACATGAACCCACCCGGTTCCATATTGGCAGAGTCGGCGGGCCAATTGCGCCGCCCGCCACGGCTGGTCGTTAATCTCGCCGATCAAAGCGTATTCGATCGACACCCGCCGGCCTGTGGCCTGGTGGTATCTATGGGCCGCGGCGATAGTTTGGCGCACCCCGTAACGCTGGTTGACGGGCACCAGGCGGTTGCGGGCCTCGTCGTCTGGCGCGTGGAGGGACAACGCCAGGCGAACCGGCAGGCCCTCGGCCGCCAGCCGGTCCATCGCCCCGACCAACCCGCAGGTTGAGACGGTCAGGTTGCGGGCGGAGATGCCGAACCCGTCCGGCGGCGCCGCGCTGATCGCGCGCAGGGCCCGGACCAGGGCGGCGTAGTTGGCGAGCGGCTCGCCCATGCCCATGAAAACCACATTGGACAGCCGCGCGGGGCCGCGGCGGCCAAACAGCCCGGCTTGGACTTGGGCGGCCGCCAGGCGGACTTGCTCCAGCATCTCGGCGGCCGAGAGGTTGCGCACCAGCCCGAGTTGCCCGGTGGCGCAGAAGGGGCAGCCCATGCCGCAGCCGGCTTGGCTCGAGACGCACAGGGTGGCGCGGCCCGGGTAGGCCATCAGCACGGCTTCGACAGGGGTGGAATCGAACAGGCGGTAGACGGTCTTGACGGTCCGCCCCCCATCGGCGGTTTGCCGGCCGGCCTCGCGGGCCAGCTCGGGGAGCAGCGTTTGGACCAGCTGGTCGCGTTCGCGGGCAGGCAGATCCGTCATGTCCGATGCCGTCCGCGTCAGCCGCGCAAAATAGTGCCGCGCCGCTTGCCTGAGCCGCATTCGGGGCTGGCCCAGGCGCTCGGCCCAGGCGTCCCGCCCGGCCGCGTCAAAATCCGCCAGGTGCGCCGGCGCCTTGGCCGGCCGCCCCGGGTTGGCTGCGGCGCTCACGCGAAGACTCCGGGGCCGGCCAGGGTGATCACCGCGTAGGCGAGGGGGGCTGTCATCAGGATCGAGTCCACCCGGTCCAGCACCCCGCCGTGCCCCGGCAGCAGCGAGCCCATGTCTTTGATGCCGATGGCGCGTTTGATCATCGACTCCGCCAGGTCCCCCAGGGTCGCGGACAGCGCGCCCAGCACGCCGAGGGCCAGCCCGTAGTACCACGGCCGGGACATCAGCACCATGCCGCCCACCCCGGCGATGGCGGCCAGCAGCAGCGAACCGCCCAGCCCCTCCCAGGTCTTTTTGGGGCTGACCTGCGGGGCCAGTTTGCGCCGGCCGAGGTACGAGCCCGCGAAATACCCGCCCGTGTCTGAGGCGACCGGTATCGCCACCAGCAGCAACACCAGCCAGCGCCCTTCTTCCAGGAAGGCCAGCAGCACTATCAGCGCCGCCAGGGTGGGCAGGTAAAGGGTGGCCAGAGCGCTGGCGTAAATGTCTTGGGTGGCTGAACGCAACGGGCGCAGGCCGGGGCTGGCGGCGGCATCGGGCGGCTGGGGCTTGAAATCGAACTCGGCGGCCCGCCAGGCCGCGGCTGCCGCCAAGGTCACAAACACCCCCACCACCATGCCGTTGGGGCCGGAGATGGCGGCGGCCAGCTGGGTGGCCACCGCGCCCACCGCCAGCGGCAGGTAGGGCACGTTGAAGCCGGCCTGGGCCAAGGCGGTTGTCAGCTCGCGCAACGCCAGCAGCAGCGCCAAGCACACCAGGCCCAGGAACCACCACGGGCTGAACCAGACGCTGGCCAGCAGCAACGCGATCAGCCCCAAGGCGGTTGGCACGGCGACGGCCAGGTTCCGGCCCCGCCGCCCGCCCGCCGGCCCGGTCTCGGCGCCCGGAGCGGGCGCGTCCAGCGCCGGCGCGCCGGTCTCGAGGGGTCCGCCTGCCGGGAACCCGGGGGGTGCGGGCGGCGGCGGCGGGGGTCCTCCCGCCGGGAACCCGGGGGGTGCGGGCGGCGGGGCGCCGGGGGTGGGCAGCGGCGGCGGGGCGCCGGGCGCCAAGAACCCGGGGGGTGTGGGCGGCGGTGGGGCG
>JAITIG010000087.1 GCA_031279575.1 Bifidobacteriaceae bacterium | reverse complement strand
TGTCCACGGTCGTTTTGTTTGACGGGTTTGGCGTCAGTGGTTTTGGCGGCGTTGGGGGTGGCGTGGTGGTGTGGGGCTGCGTCATGATCGTGACGACCATCTGACCAGTCGGGCCCCCGAAGCCCCGCTCAGTCCTTGGGGCCGCGGGGGCCCTCGCGCGTTAGGACCGCGCTGTGTTGACAGTATCCGCGGACGCCGCGGTTGTCGAGGCCCGGTTGCGGGCCGGCGGCTACGGCTGCCCGGTTCGCGGCTGCCCGGGGGTTTTGGGCCCGTGGGGGCGGGGGCGGGACCGGGCGGTCGAGGCGGGGACGGGCGGGCGCGGGGAGCGGCGGGTCCGGTTCCGGCCGCGGCGGGCGCGCTGTCGTGTGTGCGGGGCGACGCAGGTGCTGCTGCCGGTGGTGTTCTTCTCGAGGCGGGCGGACGTGGCGCTGGTGATCGCGCGGGCGGTTGAGCTGGCGGCGGGGGGCTGGGGGTTCAGGCGGATCGCGAAGCTTCTGGCGCGCCCGCCGACGACGGTGCGGGGCTGGCTGCGCTCCGCGCGGGTCGCGGCGTCGGCGGGGACGGGGGTGTTGTGGGCGGTGGCCGTCGGGGCTGCCCCGGACCCGGCGGCGGTCGCCCCGGCGCCGTCTCCGACGCCGTTGGGGGGCCTGGTGTCGGCGTGCGCGGCGCTGGCCGCTGGCTGCGCGGCCCGTTGGCGAGGAGACGCGGGCCCGTGGCAGGCGGCCGCCGCGGCGGCGTGCCGCTCCCGGTTCCTCCAGTCGTCCTGGTGGGGTCCGAGGTCGCAACACGAGCTGGCCCTTCCGCCGGCGTGGTGGTGAGCGCCAGGGTGGCATCGGGCGCGCGACGCGGGCCCGGCGCCCCGGCCCGGCCCCTCTTTCTGGGGCTCGGGGCGCCCAGGGACGACCCCGGGAGGGGGATGAGGGCATGGCCGAGACGATGAGCAGGTCCGAGAGGGCCGACCAGACGGCGATGTGGCGGTGGGGAGTGATCCGCGACGCCATCGACGAGGAGCTGACCGCCAGGCAGCGCGGCGCGGCGGTCCGGGGGATAGCCTCCCGCGCCCACCCCGCGCCGAACGGGGGCACGAGGACGGTCTCCAGGGAGACGGTGGACAGGTGGGTCAGGGCGTGGCGGGACGGCGGGCTGATGGGCCTGCGCCCGTCGGGGCGGGCGTGCGCGCCGCGCACCCCCGCGGAGGTCCTCGACCTCGCGGCCGCGTTGAAGAAGGAGAGGCCCTGGCGCACCGCCGCGCAGGTCCGCCGGGTCATGGTCCGCTCGTGCGGGGACGCGCCCAGCGAGTCGACGATCCTGCGCCACTTCCGCCGGCTCGGGCTGGGCGGCGCGCCGGCGCCGGAGCCCCACGGCCGGTTCCAGGCCGACTTCCCCAACGAGCTATGGGTCGCCGACGCCCTGCACGGCCCCAGGGTCGCCGGCCGCAAGACGTACCTGTTCGCGTTCATGGACGACCACTCCAGGTACGTGGTGGGCGCCAGGTGGGCGCACTCCGAGGACCACGCCCGGTTCGCGATCGCGCTGCGTCCCGCGCTGGCGGCCTGCGGCGTGCCGGGCGCCCTGTACGTCGACAACGGGGCCGCGATGGTCGACAAGGCGCTGGCCAGGGCGTGCGCCCGCCTCGGGGTGCGTCTGACCCACTCCGAGCCGCGCCGCCCAGAGGGCAGGGGCAAAATCGAACGCCTTTTCAACACGGTGAACGGCCAGTTCCTGTCCGAGGTCGCGCCCGACGGCGAGGACGGCGCCCGGGGCGGGTCGCGGGTCGCCTCGCTGGACGAGCTGAACTCCCTGTTCGACGCGTGGCTGGCCCAGGTCTACCACAGGGCGGTCAACGACACGACGGGGCAGGCGCCCGCTGATCGCTGGGAGGCGGGGTGGGCGCGCGCGACCCCGAGGCGCGCGACCCTCGAGGAGATCGCCGAGGCGTTCAAATGGTCCGCCGCGCGCAGGGTCCGCCGCGACGGGACCGTGCTGCTGGAGGGCAACGCCTACGAGGTCGACCCCTCCCTGGTCGGGCGGCGCGTGGAGCTGGTGTACGACCCGTACGACATGGGCGCGGGGGTGGACGTCCTCGTCGGCGGGGCCCCGGCCGGGCGCGGGCGCCCGCATGTGATCGGCCGCCACGTCCACAAGAAGGCCGCCGGGGCCGCCCGCGACGAGGGGCGCGGGCCGGCCGGCGGGGCGGCGACCGGCATCGACTACCTGCGCCTCCTCGAGCGCGACCGCCGCGAGGAGATCGCCGCGGCCGGGATCGACTACCGGGCGCTGTCCGACGACGAGGCCGCCCAGGACCTGACCGGCCCCGGCGGCCCCGGCGGCGGCCCGGACGGCGGCGGGCGGGACGGCGAGGACGCCGACGACGGGTGGGAGCAGGGGGTGTTGGTGTGAGCGTCGACAAGCTCCAGGCCCACTGGGCGCTCAGCTCCATGCCGTTCGGCAAGGCCCTCCCGGTCGAGGCGCTCTCCCGCCACCGGTCGTTCCAGGAGGCGACCGCGAGGGTCGCCTGGGCCGTCGCCCAGCGGCAGGTCGCGGTCCTGACCGGCGAGGTCGGCTCCGGGAAGACCGTCGCCGTGCGGGCCGCCCTCGCGGGCCTGGAGCCCGCCCGCCACCTGCCCGTGTACGTGCCGGACCCGACCGTCACGATCAGGGGCGTGCACACCCGGATCACGACCGCGCTGGGCGGGGAGCCGAAGTACGCCGGAGGGGACCTCGCCGCCCAGGCCGCCGCCCTGCTGGCCGGCGAGCTCGACGAGCGCGGGCGCCTGCCCGTGGTGGTGATCGATGAGGCGCACCTGCTGTCGAACCGGGAGCTGGAGTCCTTGCGGATGCTCACGAACTGCGACATGGACTCCGCCTCCACGTTCGCGTTGGTCCTGGTCGGCCAGCCGACTCTGCGCCGGCGGCTCCGCCTCGCGGTCCTGGCCGCCCTCGACCAGCGGGTCGGGGTGCGCTACCAGATGGGGCCGATGTGCCCCGAGGAGACCGCCGGCTACGTCCGCGCCCACCTCGCCCGGGCCGGGCGGGACCAGCCGCTGTTCGCCGACGACGCGATCGCCGAGATCCACCAGGCCTCCCGCGGGTGGCCCCGCGCCGTGAACAACCTCGCCGTCGCCGCGATGGTCGCCGCCTACGCCGCCGGCAAAGCCATCGTCGACAAGGACTCCGCCCTCGCCGCCGCCGTCGAGAACGCCGAATAGGCCGTCAGGGCGACCACCGCCCAGGCGCCGTGACCAAGGGGGCACCCCCGGGTGCCCCCTTCACCATGCCGGCGTCGTCAACCCCAACGACGCCGACATCGTCAAAACGAATGACGGCGGACAAGGGTCGCGCCCGCCGGCCGCGGGACGGATCGCCTCGTCGCCTAGCCCGCCACGCGCGAAGACGCAAGCTTCACAACAGCTTCACAAACCGACCGAACCGCGGCCCATCAAACAATCCACTGGCCAGGCAAACCATCCGGCAGTGATCTGGATAGCCCTTGAACGCGTTGGGGTCAAGTCCTTTGGCGTAGGCTGGGGTCGGTTCGCGTTGTTCCAGGTCGCTTGGCGGTTTTGGCCGGTGGCCGGGGTTCTCTTTTGGTTCGGTTGTCGGGGTCGGGATTGCGAGGTGGCGTGTTGGCGGTGTCGGGTGGGGCGGGCGTCGGCGGTTGGTTCCAGCCGCCGCCAGTGGGCGGGCCACCGGCGGGCGGGCCACAGGTGGGCGGGCCACCGGCGGGCGGGCCGCCGCCAGCGGGCGGGCCACAGGCGGGCGGGCCACCGCCAGCGCCGCCGCCGGCGCCCAAGCCCCGGCGGCGGATTGGGCTCTGGATCGCCCTCGGCCTGGTCGTGGCCCTGGTGATTGGCGGCGGCGTTGTGATTGGGCTCTGGCCCCGGATCAAACCCGTCCCCCAGGAACACACCGCCGCCGGCCCGGCCGACGAGCCGAATGAGGCCCCTTCGATCCCTGAAGTCCCCAAGGACGGCACGCCCGCCGAGTTGATCTGGGCCAGGACCCTCGGCGGCGCCGACCGCGACGGTTTCAACGCGGTGGCGGTCGCGCCAGACGGCGGCCTGATCGCCGCCGGCCGGTCAAGATCGCACCTGGATGACTCCGGGCCCGCCGCCGACCTCAGCGATGACGCCCTGATCACCAAGTTCACACCCGAGGGCGAATTGGCGTGGGCCAAGACCGCGGGCGGGACAGGCGCTGACGGCTTCTTCGCGGTGGCGGCCGCGCCAGACGGAAGCTTGGTCGCGGCCGGTTACACGGCATCGTCCGATGGCGTGTTCCCGCCCACCAAAGGCGAGGAGGACGCGGTCATCGCCCGGTTCACGGCCGAAGGCGAGCTGACCTGGGCAAAGACCCTCGGCGGCGAGGCGCCCGACGTCTTCACCGCGCTGGCGGTGGCGCCCGATGGCGGCTTCGCCGCCGTGGGCTGGACCTACTCGCCCGGCGGCGACTTCCCGCCCGCCACGAGCCACGACCAGGCCGACGCCGTGATCGCCCGGTTCACAGCCGAAGGCGACCTGGTGTGGGCCCGGGCGCTGGGCGGCGCGTTCAGCGACTTCTTCGAAGCGGTGGCGCTGGCGCCTGACGGCGGCTTCGTCGCCGCTGGCAACACATACTCGTCCGGCGGGGGCGACTTCCCGCCCGCCAAAGAATCGGAATACGGCGACGCGCTGATCGCCCGGTTCACCCCAGAAGGCGAGCTGACCTGGGCAAACACCGTTGGCGGCACCAGCGACGACGGCTTTGGCGGGGTGGTGGCGGCGTCCGGCGGGGGCTTCACCGCCGCCGGTTGGACGGCATCGTCCGATGGCGACTTCCCACCCGCCACCGGCGAGCACGGCCTGGCCCATTACGACGCGGTGATCGCCCAGTTCACAGCCGAAGGCGTGCTGACCTGGGCCAATACCCTCGGCGGCGAGGAACGCGAGCACTTCTACGGGCTGGCGGCGGCGCCTGGCGGGGGCTTCGCGGCGGTCGGCTCGGCGGCATCGTCCGATGGCGCCTTCCCGCCCGCCAAGAACGCGGGCTTCGACGACGCGCTGATCGCGCGGTTCACGGCCGAGGGCGAGTTGATGTGGGCCGAGACCCTTGGCGGCGCCGATGACGACGCCTTCGACGCCGTGGCCGTGCCGGCCGATGGGAGCTTCAACGCGGTCGGCTCGACGCTTTCGACGGACGGCGACCTGCCAGCCACCAAGGGCGACGCCGACGCGCTGATCAGCCGGTTCGCCGGCGACGGCTAGGCCGGCGGGCTTCAGGCGCGCGGTCGCCCGCAGGAGGCGGGGGGGCGGGGCGCGCGGGGGCGCGCGGGGCGCGCGCTCAGCGGCGGGTGCGCGCCGATTCGGCGGACAGTTTTCCAGAGCGCGCGTAGGCCTCGCGTTCTGACCGCAATTCCGCCACATAGGGCGCCTCCCAGGGCGGCAGTTCGCCGCCGAGCGCCAGTTCGAGCAACCGGTCCGCCAGCGCCGGATTGCGGGCCAGCACCGGCCCGTGCAAATAGGTGGCCAGAACGCGCCCCTGAACAGCGCCTTCGGCGCCGTCGCCGCCGGGTCCGCCAGCGCCGTTGCCGATCCCCGCGACCACCCGCGCCAGGGGCTTGGCCGCCGGGCCGAGGGCCGTCCCGCCGCCGTGGTTCTCATAGCCGGTCAGCGCCGGCGATCCGTCCAAGGGCTCGGCCAAGACCTCGCCGACCGCGCGCGGCGAGCGCCGCCTGGTGGTCGCGTCGAGCAGCCCCAGCCCCGGCTCGACCGCCCCGCCCGCGATCTCGAAATCATGACCAAGGACCTGCAGCCCGGCGCAGACCGCGAACACGACCGCCCCGCGCCCGGCCGCCCGGCCGAGCGCGCCCGATTCGCGCAGCGCCCGGCTGGCCGCGATCTGGGAGGCGTCCTCGCCGCCGCCAAGCACATACAGGTCGGCGCTCTCCGGCACCGCCCCGCCCGGGTCGACGGTCACCGTCCGGCTGCCGATCCCGCGTGCCGCCAGCCTCCTGACCAGCACCTTCAGGTTGCCGCCGTCGCCGTAGGTGCCCATCAAAGTGGGGTAAAGATGCACGATGCCGACCTCGCCGCCGGCCAGCCGCGGCCCGGCGCCAGCCCGGTCGCCCGCCGTCATCGGGTCGTTCGCGCTCATCTGACCACCCGCCTCATCTGACCACCCGCGCTCATCTGACCACCCGCGCTCTCAATTCTTGAAAAGCCGTGTAATTGGCCACCACGTCGAGCCCCTGACCGGGGGCGGCCTGTTCCCAGGCCGCCAAGGGGTCAAGGCTGACCCCCAAAACCTCCAAGCCGGCGGTGTCCAAGCGCACCGCCAGGTCGAAGCGGCGCTCCCCGGCCACCCAGCAGGACCGCCCCGCCCAGTCCTCGAACGGCACGTCCCAAATCCAAGACGGGTCGCGCCCATCGGCGCCGCGCGCGTTCAACACGGTCACCAGCAGGGCCGGCGAGCCGGCCACCAACTGCATCATCTCGGTCCAACTGGCGGGGTTCTTGCCCAACAACAGACGGGCCTCGTGCCCCCCAACACTGGTCCGGGCATAACGCCCGTCCACGTCTGTGACCTTGGCGAACGCCTCCAGGGCGGCGTCCGCGGCAACGCCTCGGGCGGACACCGCCGCCAGCGCGACGGCGGCGTTGGCAACATTGAAGCGGCCCGGCAAAGCCAACCGCGGGCGGACCGAGCCCTGGGGCGTGACGACCTCGGCGGCATCGGACGAGATGAACCACTCCGTCTCGGGGCGGGCCAAGCCGCAATCCGGGCAGGCCCAAGACCCGGGCGCCCGCTGCAGCGCCGCCCCGCAGTTGGGGCAAAGGGCTGAGTCCTGCGTCCACCACTGGCCGCAGCCGACCCAGGTGACGTTCGGGGCGGCCGAAGCCGCCCAAGCCACCATCGGGTCATCGGCGTTGGCGATGACCTGGACCTCTGCGGCCAGCCCGGCCGCCAGCGCGCGCCAGCGCTCGGCCAGCATCCGGACCTCGCTGCCCCGGTCGAGTTGATCGCGGCTGAGATTCATCAACACCAGTTGCGTGGCGCCGGTCGCCTGGGCCACGGCCGCCAGGTGCGCCTCATCGACCTCGAGGGCGGCGAAGCGCGCCCGGCGGGAGGCCGCCAAAGCCGTCGCCACGCCGGCCGCCATGTTGGCCCCGGTCAGATTGTGCGCCACCGGCCCCAAGGTGCGCAGCGCCTCCGCGATCATGCGGGTCGTGGTCGACTTGCCATTGGTCGCGCTCACGGCTGTGACCTGCATCGGGGCCGCCAGGCGGCGCAGCAGCGAAGGGTCGACGGCCAACATCACCCGCCCGCCTATGACCTGCCCGCGCCCGCGCCCCAACGCCCGCGAGGCGGCCGCCGCCGCCTTCCCGGCCGCGATGGCCAGACGGGAACGCGGCGCCAACGATTCGGACACGTCCTCTAGCCTGCCATTAACGCCTGACAGTTTTCCCACCGCCCCCGCGTGCCGCCGCCCCCGCGTGCCGCCGTCCCCGCCCCCGCCGCCGCCATTCGGCGTGGGCGACCAATTCTCCCGCCGCCCCCCGCCGCGGCACCCGCGAGACGGCGGCGCGGCGCTGGGACTTGGCGCGCGGCATCGTGCGAGGGTTGAGGCATGGCTCTCGACGCCCCCGCCGCGCCCGCGAGACGGCGGCACGGCGCTGGGACTTGGCGCGCGGCATCGTGCGAGGGTTGAGGCATGACTCTCGACGCCGCCGCGGCACCCGAAGTCCAGCGCGACCTGGCCTACGGGCCCGACCCGCGCCACCGCCTCGACCTCTACCGGCCGGCGCGGCCGAACGGCGCCCTGCTGGTCGACGTCCACGGTGGCGGTTGGGTCCAGGGCGACAAGTCGAAGGAGGCGGCGTTGGCGACGCGCTTGTCCGATGCCGGCTACCTGGTCGCCGCACCCAACTACCGTTTCGCGGACGGCCAGGCGGGCGTCGCGCTTTATCCGGCGCAGGTCGACGACCTGTTGGCGGCCGTCAATTGGCTGAAGGCGGCCGATGCCGTCGCCTTCGACCGGGCGCGGATCGGCGCCATCGGCGGGTCCTCGGGCGGCAATCTGGCCTTTGAGCTGGCCATCTCCTTGGGAGTCCCGGGCGCCTCTTGGTCAGGGCTGCTCGACTTGGCCGGGTTCATGGCGCGCCACGGCGACGCGGTGCCGCACAGGGTGGTGATCGACGACTCGCGGCCCAGCGCCGAGATCGACCAAGGCGGCGCCGACCCGGGCTACTACAAGTGGCTGCTGTTCAACCTGCTGGGGCCGGGCCTTGACGGCATCGGCGTGGCCACCCCGATCAACCGCGTGACGGCGGCGACCGGGCCGATGCTCTTCGCCAACTCCATGGCCGAGTTGGTGCCGCCCGAGGAAATGCTGATCGCCGCCTCGGCCCTGGCGGGCGCCGGCGTGCCAGTCCGGACCGTGCTGCTCGAGGGCAGCCGCCACGCCGGGGCCTACATCGATGACATCTTTGTCGAGACATTGCGGTTCTTCGATCACTACTTGAGCGGTTGACTTTGGGGGGCTTGACTTTGGGGGCTTGACTTTGGGGCCGGTTCCGGCGGGGCGTTCTAGAAGTCTTCGGCCATGTTGGCGAACCGCGACAGGTGCCCCTGGAAGGCCACGTTGATGTCGGCCGTGGGGCCGTTGCGGTGCTTCGCCAAAATGAGGGTGGCTTCGCCTTTGGCGCGCTCGTCCTCTTTCGAGTCGAGGCGGGAGATCAGGATCACCACGTCCGCGTCCTGCTCCAAGGAGCCGGACTCGCGCAGGTCAGACAGCTCCGGGCGCTTGTTCTCGCGCTGCTCGGCGGCGCGGTTGAGCTGCGAGATCGCCACCACCGGCACGTCGAGCTCCTTGGCCAAGAGCTTCAGCGCGCGGGAGAACTCCGAGACCTCCTGCTGGCGCGACTCGACCCGTTTGCCCGAACTCATCAGCTGGAGATAGTCGATGATGACCAGTTTGAGGTCGTTGCGCTGCTTCAGCCGGCGGCACTTGGCGCGTATCTCCATCAGCGACATGTTCGGCGAATCGTCAATGAACAGCGGGGCTTGTTTGATCGGGCCGATCCGGGACGAGATGCGCTGCCACCATTCGATCTGCACGGAGCCGGAGCGCAGGTGCTTCAGCATGACCCCGGATTCGGCGCTGAGCAGGCGTTGGGTGATTTCCTCACGCGACATCTCGAGCGAGAACAAGACCGTGCCGAGTCCGTGCCGGATCGCCGCCGAGCGGGCGAAGTCCAACCCGAGCGTGGACTTGCCCTTGCCGGGCCGGGCCGCCACGATCACCATCTGCCCGCCGTGCAGCCCGCCGGTCAACGAATCGAGGTCATGGAACCCGGTCGGGATGCCGGTGACATGGCCGGGTGTGGCCGACATGCGCTCGATGTCTTCGACCACCGGATCGATTATGTCGCCGATGCGGTGGTAATCCTCGGCGGCCCCGCGCTCGGTGACTGCGTAAACCTCTGACTGAGCCGAGTTGACCAAGTCGTCCACGCTTTGGCCGTCGTTGGTGTAACCGAGCTGGGTGATCCTGGTGCCGGCGTCCACGAGGCGGCGCAAGACGGCCCGGTCCCGCACAATCTGCCCGTAGTAGCCGGCGTTGGCGGCGGTCGGCACCGCCGCCATCAAACTGGCGAGGTATTGCGCCCCGCCGATCCGCCCCAGCTCGCCGCGCCGCGTCAGTTCGGCGGTGACGGTGACGGCATCGACCGGCTCGCCCCGGGAGTAGATGTCGGTGATGGCCGCGAAGACCATCTCGTGCTGGGGGCGGTAGAAGTCTTCGCCCTTGAGCAGCGCGACCACGTCGGCGATGGCGTCTTTGGACAGGAGCATAGCCCCCAGAGCCGATTGCTCGGCCAGGATGTCCTGAGGCGGCACGCGGTCGAATTGGGGCGCTTCTACCGCGCTGGTGTCGAACTCAGTCACAGACAAAGTGGTCTCCGCCTTTCCGGGATGCCGTCTCGCACGTTCAGTTGTTCAGTTGTTCACTTGTGGCGACCGATTCCAACTGCTCGAACCTGTCATTCGCTGACGTCAGCGACATTACCGCTGGGGTCTGACAGTCTGTGCGACACGGCCTGTCGGCCCGATCAGTCTAGGCCGCAGGGAGCCGCCAAGCAAGGTGTTGCCGCAGGTCAGCGCCTTTTCTGTGGGGATAACCTGGGGACTTGGCTGTGGATCGAGCCCGGTCGGCTGTGGAAGGCGCGGTCCCGCCCGCCGGACCCCCCGGCGGGTCGACGCGGCCGCCTGCGCCTTCACCGCGGTCACGCCGCCCAGCGAATTCACACCCTGTGGACAATCCCCAGGGAACCAGATTCCCGCCGCTGGCGGCCTGGGGGTCGTAACCCCGCGCAAGTTTGGGCCGGCGCCAATGTGTGCGGGGTTATGGCTTCCCAACACCGCCCCCGGCGCCGGCCGGTGGGCGTTTACCCAGGTGAGCGGGCTGCCGGCCGCAGCGCCGGCTAGCGCGGATCGAACCGGCGGGAGTCGAGGGCGTCCAGCCAGGGGCGGTCTGGGCCGGGCGGCGTGGCCGGCGCGCCCGCACGCGAGATGACCCGGGGGCGGCTGCGGGCCAGACGCAATTCGCCGCTCTCCTGCATCACCTGCGCCGCCTGCTGCTTGAGCAAGTCGAAGGTCGATTCCGGGCTGAGTGGGGCTTGCGCCCGCGCCCGAGGCACCGGCGCGAAGGCGGCGCTGGGCGGCCCCGCCGGCACGCGGTTGGCGCTCGTCCGCGGCGGGGGCGCCGAGGTGAACGGCATCGCCCGCTCGATGTGCACGGCTGGCAGTTCCCGGGTTGGCATGGGCGGCGTCTGTGCCCGGGGGATGCGCGCGGCGATCGGATGGCTGCGGCGCGGCGCCCCCGCGTCCACCACGGGGTGCGCCCCGGTCGCCGGCTGGGCCGGAATCTGCGCGCGCGGGATGCGGTCCGCGACGGACGGGACCGGCCCGATCCGCCGAGGCCGCCGCGTCGGCAGTTCCCCCGTGGGCTGCCCCTCCATGGCCGGGCCGGTGGGCACGAACGCCGCCGGCTTGGCCAGCGTGTCCGGCCGGGTCGTCACCATCCGTTCGATGGAGCGCGCGGGCGCGCGCGGCCCGGACGTGGCCACGTCGTCCCAGCTCGGCACGTCGGCGCGGCCGCGCCCGGGGGCGCGCTCCGCCGTCGGCGCCGGCCCGGGTCGCCACGGCACGGGCCTCGGCCGGGGTTCCCCGTCGCCCGCCAAACTGGCGCGTTTGAAGCCGGACGGGCGCCGCACGGGCCCCGACTCGGCATTCGGCCCGATGCCGCCACCGCCCGTCACGCTTCCAGCACCAGGAATGCCGCCGATGCCGTCTGGGCCGGTCACGCTTCCAGCGCCGCCAAGAGCGGGGAGACCGCCGGTGACGGGGCCGCCGGAGGCTGGGGGTTGGTCTGGGGCGAGTTGCCTCTGCTCGCCAACCGAAGGTGAGGACCGGTGGCTGGCCGGGGCGGCGGCATCGGGCAACTGAGGACTGGCGGGGCTCGGACCGGCGTCCCGGAAGTCGGGCCAACCCACGCCGGCGCTCGGGGACTCGCCCTCCCGGCGGCCTGCCCAAGGCGAGGACCGGTGGCTGGCCGGGGCGGCGGCATCGGACAACTGAGGACTGGCGGGGCTCGGACCGGCGGCGTCCCGGAAGTCGGGCCAACCCACGCCGGCGCCTGGGGACTCGCCGTCGCGGGCCTCGGGCCAGCGCGCGGCGGGGCTCGGACCGCCGTCCCGGCCGTCTGACCAGCGCTCGGGCGCCGTGTCGCGGGCGCCAGCGACGCGGCCGGAGTCACCGCCAGGCCGGTCAGGGGCGTCCGCCCCGGCCCGGCCGGGACCTGGCTCGGGGCGGGCGGCGCCCGCCCGGCGGCGGGCGATCAGGAGCAGGACGGCCGCGACGGCCACCACCGCGGCCGACCCGATCACGATCACCACCAGGCCGTGTTGCCCGGCCCAAGTCACCGCGTATCCGAGCTTCGGTATCCGATACATGTACACCCCGACAATCTGATTCTCGGCCACTTCGTCAGTGACGCTGGGCGGATCGTTGTCACCCCTGGTGACCAGGCGGCGCTGCGAGCCATCAAGGCGCTCGTCCACAACTCGGCGCGTGACCACCGTCGCGTCGGCGCCCGTCCGGTAGCTGATGATCTTGCCCGCCTGAATCTGCGCCGGGTCGTCCACGGGCCTGATGATGATCACATCGCCCCGGCTGAACGCGGGCCACATCGTGTCGCCGTTGACATTCAGGACCTGTCCGTTGACGATCAGCGGCACGCCGCCCACCGCCACAGCCAGTGCGAGCACGGCGACGAGCAGCACGGCGGCCAAGGCGGCGAAAAAGCCGCCCCAGGCGCTCTTGCGGCTGGCCTCGGAGTTCACCGGCGGTCCCCTGGTCTAGGCGCCGCTGAGGCGGCGTGGGCGAACAGAACAGGTAAAGGATATTGCACAGGGGCTGCGCCGGAACTCCCAAACTCGCCGCCAGTTGCTCGCGCCGGGCGCGCCCTAACAGGTCAAGCCGTCGGCCGGCGGGACGCCTTCGAGCAAATAGGTGTCGACCGCGCCGCCGATGCAGTCGTTCGAGCGCCCGTAGGCGGTGTGCCCCTCGCCCTCAAAGGTCAGCAAAACCCCGGACTCCAATTGGTCGGCCAGGGCCACGGCCCCGTGGTAGGGCGTGGCCGGGTCGCCGGTGGTGCCGATCACGAGGATCGGTCCGGCGCCTGGCGCTGTGATCACATGCGGCGAGCCGACCTGCGGGTATGGCCAGACCGCGCATTGTTTTTCGCCGTAGGCCCAGAATTCGCCGAGGGTCGGCGAGGCTTGCTTGAGCGCTTCGGCGTGAGCCTGGGCTGATTCCAGATCGGCTGGGCTGCGGTCATCGAGGCAGTTGATGGCGATGAAGGCCTCCATCTGGTTGGACAGGTACCGGCCCTGTTCGCGTTCGAAGTAGGCGTCGGACAGCATCAGCAGGCTTTCGCCGTCGCCGCTCTCAAGGGCGGGAAGCAGCGCCAGGGTCTCGAGCGGCCAGTAGTCGTCCTCATACATGGCTACGATGATTCCGGCTATGGCCAGGGGCACTGTCAGCTCGCGCCCGTCCGCGTCGCCGGTCGGCAGCGGGTTGGCCTCGACATCGAGCAGGAACTGGTGAATCTCGGCTTTGGCCTGCTCAACGGTGCCGGAGAAGGGGCACAGCGACCCGCTGAGGCAGTCCCGCAAATAGGCTTCGAGGGCCGCTTCGAATCCGGCCGCCTGTTCGACCTCATGGAGGTCGGCCTTGACCGAGGGGTCGAGCGCGCCGTCCAAAACCATCCGCCCGACTTTCTCCGGGAACAGGTCGGCGTAGGTCGCGCCCAGGAGCGTGCCGTAGGAGTAGCCGAGGAAGTTGAGCTGCGCGTCGCCGACGAATTCGCGGATCGCGTCCATGTCCTTGGCCGAGGAGACGGTGTCGACGTGCGCCAGCACCGGCCCGGAGTTCTCCGCGCAGGCCTGGGCGAAGGGCTCCACCACGGCCAGCGACTGCTCGTAGCCCTCCGGCGTGCGCGGCCAGCTGGCGGCGAAGAATTCGTCTAGTTGGGTGGTCTCGGTGTAGCAGGTGACGGCCGTGGATTTGCCCACCCCGCGCGGGTCGAATCCGACCACGTCGTAGCGGGCGGCGACCTCGGCCCCCATTGTCGAGGCGAGTTGGCCGAGTCGGTCCACGCCGCTGCCGCCCGGCCCGCCCGGGTTCAGCAGCAACGACCCGATCCGTTCGGCTTGGTTGGTGGCCGGGATTCGGGCGAGGGCCAGTTCGATCGTCTCGCCCTCAGGGTTGTCCCAGTCCAGCGGCACTTCCAGGGTGGCGCATTCGGCGCCGGTGGCGGCGGTGCAGCGCTCCCAGCCCGCAGCCGGTTGGCTGCTGGATTGGGCAGGTTTGTCCGATGCCGTGGGGCTGGGTTCGGGCTTTTCGGCGTCGGTTGTGCAACCGGTCACCGTCAGCCCGGCCAGCAGTGTCAACGCGGCGCTGACCGCAAGAACTGGTTTCATTTGTTGTCGCACTCCTTTACTCTCGCACATTCCCGGACGCAAGCCCGCCAGAAGGCGGCCCGCCGGACGCCACGGCGCCGGAAGTCAGAGCGCCGGAAGCCAGTCCGCCGGAAGCCAGCCCGCCGGAAGCCAGTCCGTCTGACGCCAGGGCTGGCATGGCCAAGATCACCGCCATGGCCTCCAGCGCCAGCACCGGCGCCACGTTCGCCGCCAGGCGTTGCCTGGCGAGTTCGACCGCGTCCAGCCGGATCATGGTTTCCGCCACCGTCGAGGTCCGGGCTTGGTTCGCCACCAATTCCGCGTCCATGGCGTTGATGAGGTCGACCCCGGCTGTGACCTGCACCGCGAGCACGTCGCGGTAGAAGGCGAGCAGGTCGATCAGGGCCCGGTCGATCGTGTCCGCCTGGGTGCGGCGGGCGCGTTTGGTGGATTCGTCATCGAACTCACGCAGGCGCGCTCGCGCGAAGGCGGACAGTTTCCGCCCGCCCGCCTCGCCCAGGCCGATCAGCAACTGGTCGCGCTCGCGCGCCTCGCGTTCTTGGACCACGGCTTCCGCCTCGGCCTTGGCCACGGCGTCGAGTTCCCCGGCCGCCGCCACCGCGCGCGCCACCGATGAGGCGGCTTTGGGGATGGCCAGCACTTCGCGCCGCCGCGCGGCGGCGGCCGGGTCGCCGATCAGCCGCCGGGCGACGCCGATGTGTGATTGCGCCGCCAGCGCCGCCAGCCGCGCCTCCTCCGGGCTGGCGCCGTCGCGTTCGACCAACAGATTGGTGACGGCCTCAACTGGGGGTATGCGCAGGGCGACCCGACGGCATCGTGAACGAATCGTCACCAAAACGTCTTGCGGGCGGGGCGCCGAGAGAATCCAAACCGTTTGCGGCGGCGGTTCTTCGAGGGCCTTCAGCAACACGTTGCCGGTGCGTTCGAGCATCCTGTCGGCGTCTTCGACAATGATCACCCGCCAGCGGCCCTGCGACGGCGTGCGCGAGGCCAACCCCACCCATTCGCGCACGTCATCGATGGCGATGACGACTTTCTTGGTGGCTGTGTCCAAGACGTCGGGGTGGTTGCCGGCCATCGCCGAGCGGCAGGCCGAGCATTCGCCGCAGCCGCCCTCGGCGCATTGCAGCGCGGCCGCGAACGCCCGCGCCGCCACCGACCGCCCCGACCCGGGCGGCCCCGTGATCAGCCAGGCGTGCGTCATGGCCGCCGGCTGGCTGATCGCCTGCCGGAGTTGTTCGACCGCAGCCGCCTGGCCGATCACCGCGTCCCAGACGCTCACGTCTCGGCCCCCTTCCCCGCGCCCGGCAGCGCACCGGGCCCCTCGCCCAGCCCCGCGCCGCGCCCAGCACCCATCCCCATGCCCCGCACCACCGGCAGGACCGCCGCCCAGACGGCGGCGTGGACTGCGTCGCAGCTGGCCTCGGCGGGGACGCAGACGTAGCGGCCGGGCGCGGCGGCGGCCAGCTCCCGGTAACGCCGGTTGACATTGGCGTGAAACGCCCGCCCGGCCGCTTCCAAGCGGTCCGGGGCCGCCCCGGAGGCGGCCAGCCGAAGCGCCGCCGCCGCCGGGTCAATGTCCAGCAGGATGGTCAGGTGCGGCGCCAGCCCGCCCGTGGCCACGTCGTTGATCTGCCGAATCGCCGCCTCGGACAGCCCGCGCCCCTCCGCCTGGTAGGCGATGGACGAGTCGAGGTAGCGGTCCGAGACGACCAGATCCCCGCGCGCCAGGGCCGGCCTCAGCACTTCGGCCACATGTTGGGCCCGGTCGGCCGCGTAGAGCAGCGCCTCCGCCGCCGGTCCCACTTCGCCGCCGTGCAGCAGCAGGTCGCGGATGCTCCGGCCCAGCGCGGTCCCGCCCGGCTCGCGCGTCTCGATCAGCCCGGGCCGCCCGGGCGCGTCGACGTGCCCGCCTCGCCGCAGCGCCGCGGCCAGCATTGTCAGGTGCGTCGACTTGCCGGCGCCGTCCCCGCCCTCGAAGGCGATGAAGCGCCCCGGCAGCGCCCTTGGAGCAGCGACCGATTCCATGCCCACAAGTCTCTCACCGACCTCTGCCACTCAGGCGCGCACCTTGTCCGCAGGCCCGTTTGGGAGCGGGGTCGCCCGTCCCGCCAGCCCGCCGATGCCGCCAGCCCGCCGATGCCGCCGGCTCGCCTCACGCTCGGCCAGCCCGGGCGCCCAGAAGGCCGGTTGGGTTCTCCCGGACCCGCCGCCCCGGCGTGTCTTGACGAGCGCCGCGGGAGGTGGTCGGCTTGGCCGCGCGGACGGCATCGGGCACCGCGCCCCGGCGTGTCTTGACGAGCGCCGCGGGCGGGGTCACTGGCCGTGGGCGAAGCCCTGTTGGCGCCAGGCCTCGTAGACGGCGATGGCCGCCGAGTTGGCCAGGTTCAGCGACCGGCGCGCGGGCAGCATCGGGATGCGGACCTCGGCCGTGACGCGCGGATGGCAGCGGACGCTGGCGGGCAGGCCGTCCGGCTCCGGGCCGAACAGCAGCACGTCCCCCGGCTGGTAGGCGACGCTGGCGTAGCTGGTGGTGGCGTGGGTGGTGAAGGCGAAGACGCGGGCGTGGCCGGCGACGGCCGCGAAGGCGCGCTCCAGGTCGGGATGGACTTGCAGGACCGCGAGGTCGTGGTAGTCCAATCCGCTGCGGCGCAGTTTGGCGTCGGTCAAGTCGAAGCCAAGCGGCTCGACCAGGTGCAGCCGCACGCCGGTGACGGCCGCCAACCGGATCGCGTTGCCCGTGTTGGTGGGGATGCACGGAGCATAAAACACCAGGTCAAACAACTGTCAGAGGTCTTCCGTAAGGTGTCGGCATGGCTTTGAGGCGACCGTTCGCGGGTGTGTGCCGGTTATTCCTGCGCCGGTTATTCCTGGGCCGGCTTGGGCTTGGCCGAGGCGCGGGTCTTGGCCGAGGCGCGGGTCTTGGCCGGCGTGGCGCGGGTCTTGGACGCCGTCGCGCGGGTCGCCGCGGTCTTCTTGGCGCCGGTCTTCTTGGCACCCGTCTGGCGGGGGCGTTTGGCCGGTCCGCGCTCCCGCTTCTCGCGCAGCAATTCGGCGGCGCGCTCAATGGTGATCGTGGCCGGATCGTCGCCTTTGCGCAGCGTGGCGTTGATCTCACCATCGGTCACGTAAAGGCCGTAGCGGCCGTCCTTGACCACCACCGGCTTGGCTGTGGCCGGGTCCGGGCCCAACTCCCGCAAGGGTGCGGCGCCGGCCGCGCGCCCCCGCTGCTTCGGCTGCGCCAGCAGCGCTCTGGCCTGCTCCTCGGTGACGGCGAAAATCTGGTCCTCGTCCGCCAGTGAACGCGATTCGTTGCCGCACTTGATGTACGGGCCGTAGCGGCCGTTCTGGGCGGTGATCTCGGCGCCGGCCGGATCGGTCCCGACCACTCGCGGCAGTGACATCAGTCGCAGGGCGTCTTCAAGTGTCACGGTGTCAAGCGACATTGACTTGAACAGTGAGGCGTTGCGGGGCTTGGGCGCCTTGGCGCCGCCGCCGGGGTTCTCCAAGACCTCGCTGACGTAGGGGCCGAAACGCCCCTTCTTGACGACCACCATGCGTCCGGTCGCCGGGTCGAGCCCAAGCTGGCGGTCTTGGTCGGCGGGCGCGTCGAGAAGTTGGTGGGCCATCTCGAGGGTCAGTTCGTCGGGGGCCAAGTCGCCGGGCACGCTCGCCCGTTTGGCCTCGCCGGACGCCTGGCCGTTGGCAACTTCGAGGTAGGGGCCGTAGCGCCCGACGCGCAGCACGATGCCGTCGCCCAGCGGCACAGTGTTTATGTCCCGGGCGTCGATCTCGCCCTGGCCTTCGACGAGCCGCTTCAGCCCGACCTGCTTCAGCGAGTCGGCCGCCGATCTGGCGCCCGCTCCCGCCCGGCCACCGGAGGCGCGGCCAGCGTCTGCGCCAGTGCCAGCGCCAGTACCAGCGTCTGCGCCAGTGCCGAAGTAGAACTCGCCCAGCCATTGCGCGCGGTCTTGGTGGCCGGCGGCGATCTCATCGAGGTCGTCCTCCATGGCGGCCGTGAAGTCATAGTCGACCAGGTCGGAGAAGTTCTGCTCCAGCAAACGGGTGACAGCGAAGGCCAGCCACGTCGGCACCAGCGCCATGGCGCGCCGCTCGACATAGCCGCGATCCTCGATCACGGAGACGGTCGCGGCGTAGGTCGAAGGCCGCCCGATCCCCCGCTTCTCGAGCGCGGCCACCAGCGAGGCCTCGGTGTAACGAGGCGGCGGCGTGGTCTGATGTCCCTGCGGCTCCAAGGCGATGGTCTGGAGCGGCTGGCCCTGGGCCAGCCTGGGCAAACGGGACTCCGAGCCGGACGAGTCCTCATAGCGGGACTGATCGCGTCCTTCCTCATAGGCCGCCAAGAACCCGCGGTGGGTGATGACCGTGCCAGAGGCGCCGAAGGTGGCCGTCCGGCCACCGCCCTGGCCGGTGATCTTCGCCGAGACCGTCTGCCCAGTGGCGTCCGTCATCTGGGAGGCCACGGTCCGCTTCCAGATCAGCTCGTACAGCCCCAGGTCCTCGCCGGAAAGGCGCCCCTTGAGCGAGGCCGGGGTGGCGAAGTTGTCGCCCGAAGGCCGGATCGCCTCGTGGGCTTCACTGGCGTTCTTGGACTTGGTGGCGTAATGCCGGGGGGCGGGCGGGACGGCATCGGCGCCGTAAAGCTCGGCCGCCTGCCGCCGGGCGGCCGTGATGGCCTGGTCGGACAGGTTCGTGGAGTCCGTGCGCATGTAGGTGATGTGGCCGTTCTCATACAGGCGCTGGGCCACACGCATGGTCTGGCGGGAGTTCATGCGCAGCTTGCGGGACGCCTCCTGCTGCAACGTCGAAGTTGTGAAAGGCGCGGCCGGGCGGCGCCGATACGGTTTCTCGTTCAAATCCGAGACCGCGAAGGCCGCCGTCTCAAGAGCCGCGACCAATTCGCGCGCCCGCGCCTCGTCCAGGTGAACAAGGTCTGTGTTGGACAGTTCGCCTGCGTCGGAGAAGTCCTTGCCGACCGCCACCCGCTGACCGTCCACAGCGGTCAATGTGGCGCTGAAAGGCTGGTCCTCGGCGGCGAAGGTCGCATCGACATCCCAATAATCGGCCGCCCGGAAAGCCATCCGCTCGCGCTCGCGCTCAACCACCATGCGCGTGGCGACCGACTGAACCCGGCCGGCCGAAAGCCCGGCGCGCACCTTCCGCCACAGCACCGGCGAGACCTCATAACCGTAAAGGCGGTCCAGAATCCGCCGGGTCTCTTGGGCGTCGACCAGGTTCAGGTCGATGTCGCGCGGGTTGGAAACGGCCTGGTTGATCGCCTCTTTGGTGATCTCGTGGAAAACCATCCGCTTGACGGGCACCTTCGGCTTGAGGACCTGGAGCAGATGCCAGGCGATAGCCTCGCCCTCGCGGTCTTCGTCTGTCGCCAGATAAAGTTCGCTGGCGTCCTTGAGGGCTTTGCGCAGCTCCGTCACCTTCTTGCGCTTCTCCGGCTCGATGACGTAGTAAGGGTCGAACCCGTCATCGACGTTGACCGCGAAGCGGCCGTATGGCCCCTTCTTCAGGTCCGCCGGCAATTCGGACGGCTGCGGCAGGTCGCGGATGTGCCCCACCGACGCCTCGACCTGGTAATCGCTGCCCAGATAGCGCTCAATTGTGCGCGCCTTGGTTGGCGATTCCACAATCACCAGCTTCTTAGCTGCCCCCACTGTCCCCTCCTCGCAAACCGTGTGACCGAGCCGCCGCAACGGGCTCCGGCCCTTGACCGTACCCCAAAACGGGGTCCCTTCGCCTACCGCTGGCGTTGGCGCACCTTGTTCGGGCCCACTTGGTCGCGGGCCGCGATGGTCAGCGAATCGATGTTCACGTGCGCCGGCCGTGCCGCCACCCAACGTACCGCCTCGGCGACATCGGCCGCTGACAGTGGCTCGACCCCCTCGTAGACGGCTGCCGCCGCGGCCACGTCCCCACCGAACCTGACCAGCGAAAACTCTGTCTCCACCAACCCCGGGTCGAGTTCCGTGACCCGCACCGGCGTGCCGGCCAACTCCTGACGCAGCACGCTGGTGAGCGCGCGCTCCCCGAACTTGGCGGCGTTGTAGCCGGCCCCGCCCGGGTAAGGGTAGTGCCCCGCGATCGAAACCATGTCGATCACCAGCCCGGCCGGCGCCGCCAACAGCTTCGGCAGCAGCGCCTTGGTGACGCGGACGGTGCCGAGCACGTTGGTGGCGAACATCCACTCCCATTCGGCCGGGTCGGCCTCGGCGATGGAGGTGGTGCCCTTGGCGCCGCCGGCGTTGTTGACCAGCAAGTCGCAGCGGTCCACGGCGCTGGCGAAGGCGTCAACGGACTCTTGGTCGGTGACGTCGAGGTGGACGCCGAGGCTGCTGTTGCCAAGCTCCGCGGCTAGGCGTTGGACTCGTTCGACGCGCCGGGCGGCGCACACGATCCGCCAGCCGTCGGACGCCAAAGCCCTGGCCGATGCTTCGCCGATGCCGCTCGAAGCCCCTGTCACGACCGCTGTCTTAGTACTCATGCTCTCCCCATTCCTTGATCGAGCTTTGACTGGGCGGCGCGACGGTCGCCGTCAGGGACGGCCCGCCGCCGCGCGATCTCATTATGGCCGGGCCGCCGGGTCGGCGATGACAAGGCCGCGCCGCGGTCGGCAGGTGACATCAGGCCGCCGATGCCGTTTGCCTCGGTGGGGTTGTTGGTTGCGGCCCGGATGGGCCACACTTGACAAGGCACGAGACTCCCAGGAGGTCCCCATGACAATCCCACCGTCGCAACCTTGGAATCAACCGCCCGAGGGCCAAGGAAATTGGCCGCCCGCAAGCGGGCAGCCGGAGGCTTATCCTCAGCCGCCGGGGCAGGCGGCGCAACCGCCGCAACCCGCGCAACCGCCGCAGCCCGCGCAGTACGGCCAGCCGATCCAATGGAGCCAGCCGCCCCAGGCGGCGCCGGGCTCTGGTTGGGGCCAACCGGTCGAGCCGGCCCAGCCAGTTGGGCCGGCTCAGTGGGGTGGGCCCGCGCCGGCCGCGCCGGACTCCGGTTGGGGCCGGCCGGCCGAACCGGCTCAGCCGACCGAGCCGATCCAGTACGGCCAGCCCGGCCAGTCCGATCAGTGGGGTCAGCCGGCTCAATCGGCTGGGCCGGCTGGGACCGGCCAGCCCGATCAGTGGGGTCAGCCGGCTCAATCGGCCAGGCCGGCTGGGCCCGGCCAGTCCGATCAGTGGGGTCAGCCGGCTCGGCCCGCGCCGGACTCCGGTTGGGGCCGGCCGGCCGAACCGGCTCAGCCGACCGAGCCGATCCAATACGGCCAGTCCGATCAGTGGGGTCAGCCGGCTCAATCGGCTGGGCCGGCTGGGACCGGCCAGTCCGA
>JAITIG010000065.1 GCA_031279575.1 Bifidobacteriaceae bacterium | reverse complement strand
TCTTCAACAATCATCGTCGGCACCTCGTATCAATCCCCGTTCTTGGAGTTGGTGGTTGTTTACTTGTCAGTCGCGACAAAGACCCAAACCGCGGTCGAGGAGTATCAATCCCCGTTTTTGGAGTAGGTGGTTGTTTACGAACCTAGCATGGCAACGTGCTGCCTAAGCGCCGTACGTATCAATCCCCGTTTTTGGAGTAGGTGGTTGTTTACTCGCTGGCAAGCGACCTTCTTCGCCGGATGGCCTCAGGTATCAATCCCCGTTTTTGGAGTAGGTGGTTTTTTACCCGTCAATATCAAGCGCGGCACCCCGGGCGCGCAACGTATCAATCCCCGTTTTTGGAGTAGGTGGTTGTTTACGATTGACTACTCACCGGCATGGGACATTCTGTTTGGTATCAATCCCCGTTTTTGGAGTAGGTGGTTGTTTACGGGGCCAGTCGCGCCAGGTGCGACCATTCATTTGGGTATCAATCCCCGTTTTTGGAGTAGGTGGTTGTTTACTCGGCCACTCGCAGATCACACCCATTGAGGACGACCGGTATCAATCCCCGTTTTTGGAGTAGGTGGTTGTTTACAATGCCGATGATGAGCGCGTTGCAAACATGCTCTAGTATCAATCCCCGTTTTTGGAGTAGGTGGTTGTTTACGGGAAATCGCAGGCGCGCTGACCGAATGGGTCGACGTATCAATCCCCGTTTTTGGAGTAGGTGGTTGTTTACTGTCGAGAGACGGCGTGGGGCCGCTGAACGAGTATCAATCCCCGTTTTTGGAGTAGGTGGTTGTTTACCCTAGCAGGCGGAATGGGCGCTTGACCAGGGGGTTCGTGCGAGGCGCGCACGGTGGGGGCGGGCAGAGGCGCGCAGGGTGGCGGGGGCGGGGCGTTTGGGGCGCGTTTGAGCTGATGGGAGGGTGTACACAGTCGAGGGGGGACCGGTGGTGGGGCGGATACCCTTTTGATGCGGCCGGGGTGAGCGTCAAACGGCTGGTCGCGACGCCGCGCCAGGTCCGCTCAGCCGTCGTCGCGGTGGGCGGCCAACGACTCACCCTCCCTCCAGCGGCGCCCCAAGCGGCGCAAGAAATCATCAACGCGGCCACCAGAAATGGGCACTACAGCAAGTGGCAGGAGTTAGGCCAGGCCAATATTGATGCCCAAACCCCTCGCGGGCGGTCAGATCGAAGCTGTCACCTGCATGGCCGCTCGCGCCAACTGCGGCGCCCGGCGCCTTGCCCCGGCTGCCAGCCGAGGGCTGACCCGGCCGGATCCCAGGTAGGCGGCCATGCGGCCGGAGTACCGCGGCGAGTAGGGACGCAATTCGGCGATCGCGAACACGGTTGCCCAAGCCTGGAGCGAATCGGCATCGAAGCCGCCCAGCGAGGCCAACTCGGCCACCCGGTCCTCGACCGGGGTTGGGCTGGCTTGCACCACAGCCCACAGGGCGGCATCTGACACAGCCGGGCCAAGACAAGGCAGTGGGTCGATCACCTGGATTCCCTCAGCGTGGGACAGCAAAATGTTCTTCGGCTGCAGATCACCGTGGAGCAGCGCCAACGGCTCGCCAGCGGCGAGCAACTCATCCGCCAGAGCGCGGGCCGCGCGCGCCAAGGCGGCCCCCGCCTCATTGCCTGTGATGTCGAACCGCTCATCTGCCCAGTCGAGTCGCATCTGAACCACCGCCGCCAGGGGCGGGACCGCGGGCAGGTTCGCCGCGTCAGCCTGGTGGAGGCGTCCCATCAGCGACACGATGGCGCGGCTGGCCTCCGCCCCGCCCGCCGGTTCGGCAATGGCGCCAGGCCGGATGCGCGCCATCGTGAAAACGCCCGTCGCCGGGTCCACTTGGTAGACCCGGGGCGCCCCGCCCCGGCGCGCCCAACGGGCCAGCACGGCCGACTCCAACTCGCCCGCAGGCTGGTCGAAGGGAATCTTCAGCACCACGTCGCGCCCATCTGCCGCACGCGCGAAAACGCAGCAGGACATGGCGCCCGAATCCGGCAGCCCGGTCGGGGTCAAGCCCCAGCGCGCCGTGTAGTCCCGCACCACCCCGGGCAGCTCCGCCAGCCAGGCGGCGGCGTCTTCGGGTCCGCGCGCCACTTCGATGACACGGCGCAGCCTGTCTGTGACGGTGAAGACATACGGTTCCACGCCCGTCACGCCGCTTCCCCAAGCGCCTGCGCCACCGTTGCGACCAGGCGGGCGGAATCGCGCTGGTCGTTGTAAACGTTGGTCGACAGGCGCAGCACAGTGGCGCCTCGCGGCTCTTGGCCCACCCAGGCGCGGACCCCCGCCGCGTCAACAGCCGACCGCAACAGGTCCGGGCTCAGCCTCGGCGCCAGAAAGGCGCGCAGCCGTTTGGCGGCGAGCGCTGGTTCGGTGGTTGGCTTCAGGCCTGCCTCGGCCAGGGACCGGGACATGGCCTCCGCCAGGTCCTCCGCCTGTGTGACGCGGCCCTCCTGGCGCCACAAGTCCAACGCCTCGAAACCTTCCGGGACGGTCAAACAAGCCGCCGGATCCCACGTGCCCCACCAGGAGAAGCGCTCCAGGAAACCGGGCTCATCCCAGGTCAAAGACACTGCGGCGGGTTTGACCTGGTCCGCCAGGCCGTCCGCCACCCACAGAAAGCCCGCTGGGCGGGGGCTGGGCAGCCACTTGTGCAGCGACCCGAACACCGCGCTCGGCGCGCAGCCGGCCAGGGCCTGGTCCATGTGCCCCAGCATGTGCGCCGCGTCCACCACCAGCCGAATACCCCGCTCTTGGCAAATCCCTGAGATCTCCGCCAGCGGCATGGCGACCGCGGCGGTGGAGCTGACCGCGCTGGCAACGAAGGCGCCGACGGCATCGTCCAAACTATCCAGGGCGTCCAGAATCTGGGCGCGGGTGGCTGGCAACTCCAGCGGCAACACCCTCAGCGCGGCCCCGCGCCTGGCGGCGTGGGCTTGCCAGCACCGAATGACCGAAGAGTATTCCGAATCGAACAGGGCC
Organism: Bifidobacteriaceae bacterium; assembly: GCA_031279575.1. The sequence goes on along the minus strand of JAITIG010000065.1, from coordinate 23,147 downwards.
ACCGACCGGCCGGGGCCAAGCTCCAGCGAAGCGGCCAGCGCGTTGTTGGCGGCGGTGGCGTTGGGGACCACCGCGAGTTGCCCGCCTTGGGTTGCCAGGCGCTGTTGGATCGAGCCCGCCACCCGGTGGAGCGCCGCAACCAGACCGCGCCCCAGCCTGAGCGCGGTGTCCCGCTCAGTCGCCTCGCGGGTGGAGTTGGCGGCGGCCAGGAGCCGCCTCAGGGGGGCGCCGTAGGAGGCGTGGTTCAGGTAGGCGATGCCCGGATCAAGCGGGAACAGCCCCAGCAGGTCATTGCCCACGGTCGATGCTCCGGAGTTGGGCCAGATCTGGCACGTCGAACCTGAAGATGGCGTCGGCATCGCCCAACTCAGAGGGGTCTATCCCGGCTTCGCGGAGGCAGAACGCCTCCGCTTCGAACCCCTCGCCGGCCTCCTGGAACGCCTGCCGGAGCGAGGCGACCTCCGGTTCGGGGCAGACGCCGCCCAGTTCATCCAAGAAGGCCGATGCCGCCTGGGCGCCTTGCAAGTCGCGCAGTTCGGCGACTTGCAGGGCCAGTGTGTCCACAGCCCGGGCCGGATTGGATGCCTGCTGCCGGCGCCAGTAATCCCTGAAGGCCTCAGCCGCCTCCCGGTGCCGGCCTTGCAGCCCGCGCACCCGGCTCAAGTCGCGGGCGTGGTAGGGGCGTTGGCCGGCCACGCCGTGGCGGCGGCTGATCTCTTTCAATTGGTCTAGCCGGCGGTCGGCCTCGTCCAGGGCTAGGACCGCGATGGCGCGTTTCGACTCCCAGTGGACCGCCTCGTAGATCACATATGGGTCCCCTGATCTGCGGGCGGCCTCGAGGCAGCCTTCGAAGGCGGTAGCGGCTTCGTCGGGGCGGTAGGCGGCCAACAGGGCGAGTGCGCGGTGGCCCAGGGCGCGCGCCTCCAAGTCGTCTTCGGTGGTGCTGGCCAGGACTTGGCGCAACGTTTCTAGGCAGGCCGCGGTGTCCTGGCGTGGGCCGCACAGCTCCGCCTCCGCCCGCAGCATCAGGGCGCGCGCCAAGGACGCCGCGTTGGGGGGCCCGTAGGCGCCGCCGATGATCGCCTCCAACTGCCCGGCGAGCCGCTCCCAGCGGGCCAGCATGCGCAGGCTCCGCGCGTAGAGCAAAGCGGACGGCAACACCTGGTCTCCCCCCAGCGCCGCCTCAGCGGCGAGCGCCTCGAAGGTGGCGGCGCAGCCGCGGTGATCGGCTGCCTGGATGAGCCCCTCCATCAGCACTCTGGCCGCCGCGAATCTCTCCCGCGGGGTGTCCGCGCAGTCCAGGCTGGCTCGCGCCAGTGTGATCGCTTGGGCCACCGCGCCCAGCTGTAGCTGGCGCGCCGCGGCGATCGCAGCGATGCGATGGGTGTCCGGCCGGCGCCCGCTGACTTGCGCGCAGCCCACCGCGCGGACGATGACGTCATCGTCCCAAGCGCCCTCTTGGTCGGCTTCAGCCCGGTAGACGTCGAGCAGGCGGCCGTTGATTCGCCGCCAGCGGGGAGCGTTCTCCCGCGCCCGGCGGAGCAGCAGCTCGCACAGCAGGGGGTGGTGGAAGGTGTACCGCTCGTGGCGGCCCCGGGGGATGTACGGGTCGACGATGCTGCCGCGCCTTTGGACGGCGTCGATGGCGTCGTAAACATCGTCCTCGTCTTGGCGCGCCAGCGCGGCCAGGTAGTCGACCTCGAAGGCCATGCCGACGGCGGCCGCGGTTTCAAGCAACCTCATGTGCTCGTCTTCGAGGAAGCTGAGTTGCTCTTCCAGCACCGCGGTGATGGCGTCTTTCCCGCCGTTCGGCGCCTGCGGCCCGGCTTGGCTGCTTGCGGGAAGCTGGGCCAGGGTGGACGCGAACAGCGGGTTGCCGCGGGCGCGCGCCATGATCCCGTCCACATCGCGCTCTTGAATGCCTTGCTGCCTCATCTCCTCCGCCACGAGTTGCCGCATCGAGGATTCGTCGAGCTGGTTGAGTGCGATTTCGTGGAAGCGGTGTTCGCCTGCCAGGTAGCGCTGCATGCGGACGAGGGAGTGCTCGAGCACGCTGCGGCCGCGGGCGCCGCGGAGGGCTTGGGCTGAGGCGTCGTTGTGCCGGTAGGAGAGCAGTAGGGCGACGGGTCTTTGCGCCAAGGTCAGGGCGGCGCGGACGATGACGTCAAGGGTGGCTCCGTCAGCCCAATGGAGGTCGTCTAGGACTAAGAGCAGCGGGTTGCGCTCGGCCAGTGAGTCGATCAGGCTGACGAGCTGCTGGGATGGGGAGCTGGTGACGTCATCGTCGCCGGCTTTGTCGTTTTTCAAGGCGACTGCCAGGGCCGCGCCGCCGGCCAGGGCGTCGCCAATGAGGGGTATGGCGGCCAGCCAGTCCGGCGCGGAGTTGGCAACCCCGTGCGCGAGGTGCCGGAAGAACCCCGAGTCGCTAGGCGCGGACGAGGCCAGCGAGCGCAGGCTCTCCCTGACCGCTGTGTAGGCCTCGGATTCGATTGACGTGGCCATCGCCTGGCCGTAGCCCACATGGAAGCGCCCGCCCCGTCTGCGATCTGACTGGTCGATGACTTGGCGCAGCAGCGCGGACTTGCCGATTCCCGGCTCGCCCCGGACGACCAGCACATGGCAGGCGCGGTCTTCGGCGACTGCGTCCAGGGTCTGGCTGATGTCGTGGAGCTCTTCGGCTCTGCCGTAGAACACGGCCCTTGCCCTCCTTCGCTGAAGACGCCCCAGCCAGGCGGCGGCCGGGGTCGGCGGCGGCTTGCGGCGCCTCGGCCGGCGGGTCCCCGGGCGCAGCGCAGGCGTCCACTCTATCCGCCAACTGGGCACTCCCGCGCCCCGCCCACCTCCCGGCCCGGCCGGCCCCTTGGTACCCGCGCCGAACCGGACCAGGGGCCGCTTACCCCCCCTGCGGTGCCGGTGACGGCACCCAGCGCGACCGGTTCCAATCCCCGTTTTTGGAGTAGGTGGTTGTTTACGCCAGGTTCCGATCACTGGGTGTTCTATATCGAGTATCAATCCCCGTTTTTGGAGTAGCTGGTTGTTTACCTGTCAGCAGAGAAGACAACACCTAGTGTGCAATCAGTATCAATCCCCGTTTTTGGAGTAGGTGGTTGTTTACGACGATCTACGGATCAAAGTTCGCGGCTGTCGAGTATCAATCCCCGTTTTTGGAGTAGGTGGTTGTTTACACGGTTCTGGAGGGGTCTGACATTTAGACCCTGTATCAATCCCCGTTTTTGGAGTAGGTGGTTGTTTACTCGTGTCCTTGTTGGTCACGATGTGGATAGGTGTGGTATCACTCCCCGTTGTTGGACTAGGTGGTTGTTTACATGAACCCCGAGGTCTCGGCGCGTCACAGCGTCGTATCAATCCCCGTTTTTGGAGTAGGTGGTTGTTTACGAGCTGATTGAGGTTATGTGGGCACTGTTCGGGCACGCGTATCAATCCCCGTTTTTGGAGTAGGTGGTTGTTTACCGGATACAAAATGGAGTTCCTCCCACTCGGGGTCAGAGTATCAATCCCCGTTTTTGGAGTAGGTGGTTGTTTACATGTAACCAGCGGAAATCTCGGCTTTGGCTGGGAGGGTATCAATCCCCGTTTTTGGAGTAGGTGGTTGTTTACACGGAGAATCCTACGTTCCGAGCCGAGAAGATCTGTATCAATCCCCGTTTTTGGAGTAGGTGGTTGTTTACACCGAACAGGTCCAGGAGTGGGCCTCGGAGAAGGAGTATCAATCCCCGTTTTTGGAGTAGGTGGTTGTTTACGGTGATCGTCTCGATGGGGTTGATGACAACCCTGGGGTATCAATCCCCGTTTTTGGAGTAGGTGGTTGTTTACGAGAACTCTGCCAAAAAATCGACCAAGGGAACGAAGTATCAATCCCCGTTTTTGGAGTAGGTGGTTATTTACGTGCAAGAGTCCGCCAAGGGCGACGGGAGCCAGAAGGTATCAATCCCCGTTTTTGGAGTAGGTGGTTGTTTACCGGCGATTATCGTCAAGCAGGATGCCCCGGGCGGTATCGATCCCCGTTTTTGGAGTAGGTGGTTGTTTACGACGCGGCAATGGAACGCGAGAGGGAGTTGTGGGAGTATCAATCCCCGTTTTTGGAGTAGGTGGTTGTTTACAAACAAAAAAGAACAGCAAAAATCTTGTGCGCGGATGTATCAATCCCCGTTTTTGGAGTAGGTGGTTGTTTACAAGAAATAGTCCGTGGGCTGGCGGGATTCGCCGCGTATCAATCCCCGTTTTTGGAGTAGGTGGTTGTTTACAGGAGTACGTTCGGGGATAGGTACGTTCGCGCCTAGTATCAATCCCCGTTTTTGGAGTAGGTGGTTGTTTACAAGGATGTTGAGGCGTTTAGCGACAACGCCCGCGAGGTATCAATCCCCGTTTTTGGAGTAGGTGGTTGTTTACCGGTATTCGAAAGTGTCGTCAGGGATGGCGCTCCGGGAGGTATCAATCCCCGTTTTTGGAGTAGGTGGTTGTTTACCCTAGCAGGCGGAATGGGCGCTTGACCAGGGGGTTCGTGTGAAGCGCGCACGGTGGGGGCGGGCATGGGCGCGCAGGGTGGCGCGGGCGGGGCGTTTGGGGCGTGTTTGGGCTGATGGGAGGGTGTACACAGTTGAGGGGGGACCGGTGGTGGTGCGGATACCCTTTTGGTGCGGCCGGGGGTAGAGGCGCAGGGCGCGGCTAGAGGCGCAGTCAGCGTGGCGCGCGGCACGGCGGATGGGCCTGGGGGCTTCGCGGCCGGTCACATGACCGCCCAGCAGAGGGGCTCCGGTTCGACACTGGTTTGCCCGCAGGTGTAGAGGCTGTCCCAGCAGTTGGCGCACTGCCGCAACACGACCAGCGAATCGGTGTCGTGGTCCATCAAGTCCTCCAGCTTGGCTACCAAGGCTGCAAGGTCGGGCTCATCGATCGCGCAGAGGAACACTGATCGTTGCAGCCGGTCTCCCCAGGCTTGCAACAGCGCGGCGCAGCGCGCCCTGGCACTGTCTTTGGAAACGTCGTAAGCCACGAGGACGGTCAGCGCCACGACAGCCCCGTCCAGTCAGCGCCGTCCGCCAGAGCCAAGGCCAGTCGCTGGGCTTGGCGGTACACATGGCGCCGAATTGAGCCGGCGAACCCCGGCAGGGCACCCTTGGTGACCTGAAGCATCCTGCGCTCGTAGGCCTCGACCAGAGCCGTCTTGCCCGCTTTGGTCAGGAGCACGCCCTGGCCTTCACCCGGCTTCGCGTGGCCCGGAGTCAACCCCCCGGAGCGGCACAGTCGCACCACCACCTGATCGACCACATAGGGCCGGAACTCTTCCATCAGATCGAGCCCGAGGCTCGGCCGTTTGCCCTTGTCAGCGTGCAGTACTCCCAAGGTCGGCTCCAAGCCGGCCCCCATCAACGCGCTGACGCACTCGCCCAGCAGAATCGCGTAGCCGTAACCCAGCGCGGCGTTGAACAGGTTGAGCGGCGGCCGTCGCGAGCGGCCCTCGAACTGCAACTCGGGCGGTAGCAGAATCGACAGGCATTCGAAATACGCCTTGGCGGCGGCCCCCTCCAAGCCCATCAGCTCGTCGGCTGACTCAGCGGAGGGGCACAGTGCGGCCATGTGCCTGATGGCGTCCAATTGAGGGCGCAAGTCATCGGCCAGATCAGGCGATGCGAAACGCTGAACCAAGGTTATCTGGTGGCGGAGCTTTGATTCGGTGACGCGGCGCCCGATCTCCAAGCCGCGTGCCTGCGGCAGCGCCAATTGGGCGCGCAGGCGCCTGGCTCGAGCCGAGCCGCTGGCAGCGCTGAGCAACCCGGCGAAGCTCCCCTTCTTGGTCACGAAGACCACCTCCAACCCCTCCCAAAGGAGCCAGGAACGAGCACCCGCTGAGAGCCCGACCGAGCCGAACAGCACAAGCCTTTCGACATGCTGGGAAGGCACGGAAAGCAAGTCGCTGTCGTCTTTGGACGTGACTATTACGCGGCCATTCTTGACCCGCACATGGCTTCCAGGCACCCCCGCGTAGAGGACCTTGGTAGAAGTCTCCGCGACCCGGTGGTCCGGCAGCGCGGGCGGGTACCTGGCACCAAAATCTTCGCCGAGGAAGCAGAACCCTTCGGCGAATGACATGATTTCCGTCTTGCTCGTTTCGAGTGCCATCCCGAGTCCGCCTAACGTCGATTCGGCCAACGCTTTGGCCCTTTCCATGTCGCCCCGCGATTCGCCCACGACCGCGAAGTCGTCGGCGTAACGCACCACTTGGTGACCGCTGTCGGCCAGGGCCTCGTCAAGATCGCGCAGCACGAGGTTGCACAGAAGAGGCGACAGGGAGCTTCCCTGCGGTGCGCCCAGAACCTCGCGCATCCCGCGTCTCGTGCGCGTCCTGCGGCGAAAGAGCGCCGCCAAGAGCCACTCGACAGAGAAGTCCGGCAGCAGTTCACGCAGCCGCCGCAAGGCCAACTCAACGGGCAGAGATGCAAAGCAATCGTCCACGTCGCTGCGCAGGACCCAGGCGGCGCCGGCGTCTCGCAGCGCGGCCACCCGCTGGACGGCATCGGCCACGCCCAAACCGGGCCGAAAACCGTATGCCGCGGGGGACAACACTGGGTCAACCAGCGGCGTCACCGTGTTGAGCAGGCAACGCTCGACCACTCGGTCTGCGACCCGCGGGACGTCGAGTTCGCGAATCCCGCCGCTCGCCTTAGGGATCTCGACCCGCGTCAGCGGGCCTGGCGAATACGTTTTCGAGGCCAGGGCTTCCGCCAGCCGGGTCAGGCGGGCATCGGCGTTCTCGGCGAAGCGCACGATGCCGCTCGTCCACGATTCTCCACCCACCTCGCCCAGGAAGTCGCCTCGGACCGCGCCCGGCGCAGACGCGGTCTTCCCAGCGGCGACTTCTTCCCAAGCGGCGGCGAGGTGGGCCGGGTCTGCCACTTGGTCCAACAGCGCCCGGCTCAATGGCGCACCAGCTTCCGCGTTGAGCCCGCCGGCGGGCGGTGACGCGCCATGGGGCGGGTGGGGGCGGGCACCAGGGGGGCCTCGGCTGGGCTCGGCGGGCTGCTTGGTTGGGGCATCAGGTGGGGGGTGGGGGTGGGCGCCAGGGGGTGACGGACATGGCGCCGAAGCCGTAGCCGGTTTTCGCGCCGGCCCCGGCGTATTGGCCCAGGCGCAGCAGGCAATCTGCCAACGCCGCCAGGTCGTCATCGGCGGCCACCAAGCGCAGGGAGCCGACGAAGCCGTGGATCTCGATGCCGCGCCTGGCGCCGGTCTGCGGGATGCGGTGGACCTCGGTGTGGCCGCGCAGCGCCGAGACGCGCAAATCCATGCGGGCGGAGCGGTCCCACTGCCTGCCCGCCAGCAAGAAGCCCGCCGGGATGCGATCCGGCTGCTCGGCGTACTGCGACCAGACCGCGACGGTGTAGCGCCCGGCCGCGTCAAGCCCCTGGCCGGCCGGCGGCCCCCAATCCTGGGCCACGCCGCGCTGCCAGGCGCCAATCAGGGACTGGAGCAGGCTGGCGCCGTCAAGCAGCGGGAAGTAGGCCGCGCCGGGGTGGGTGCAGGCGGGCGACATGAAAACCACATCCCAAGACCGCACCGGCTTGCCCTCAGGGAACGGGGTCGCCAAATCGTGCCAGCTCGAGTGCATGGCCCGCTCAGGCGGGCCGGCCACAGACCAGACCTGGGTGGCGCGCAAACCCGTCAACTCCAACCTGGCGCCCGGCCGCAACACCTCCGGCAGCCGCCGGTCGAGGTCCCCGCCCACCACGCCAATCTCGAGTTGCGGCCGGTCCCCCGCGGTCTCGGGGAAGGCGCGCAAACTCCAATCGCCAGAACCGTGGCCCAGCAACCGGCTCAACTCGTGGTGGACCTGGGCGCGGCCCACCCGGCTCGCGGTCACGCCGCTGACCGGCACACAGTAGACGCTGGGCACACTTCCTCCTTTGGAGCCGCCAGGCTGGACGCTGCCTGAGCCCGCGGGGGCGGCCCGCGGGCTCCCGGTATGGTAACAGCCCCAGGGTCGCACCAGCCCGCCCGCGATGCTCGCAGGGGGCGTCCGCGCTAGGCCGGCCCGGTTTGCGGAAGACAGCCCATTTGCGTTGCCGCGATCCGGGGCTTGCGGTAATGTGGCGGGAGATCGTATCCCCGGTCGATCGCCAAGTCCCCCCCCGGGTGCTTGGCTCGTCCCCCAGCGAAGCGCAAGGAGTACCCAAAGGTGGACTTCAAGCACACGGTGTTGCTTGACCAGCAGACGCCCCTGATCCACTTCCAGCACGGCGAGCCCGGAGCCACCATACGGGGTTCCGAACTCAAACCGAAACTTGACAGGTTTATGATTCGCCTGCTCGGAGGCTTGGATGCGGCCAGGGCCAACCAGGGAACCTGGTTTGCCAACGACCACCAAGACGCGCTTGCCTACAAGGTGCGGTTGGCCGGAATCGGAGGCAAACAAGTCGTTACGAGCCTCAACAGGTCTTATTTTGGCAACCTCAGAAGTGGCCGTGGCCGTGACCGTGACCGTGACCGCCCGGATCGCTACGGGGTGGAATACCCAGAGGGCGTCGAGTTGTCGATCTTTTGCCCCGATTCGGTGCTTTGGGCACAAGTAAATAAGTGGCTTCAATGGTTCTTTTGGACGAACAATTTCGGAACCCGCCAATCGAAAGGCTTCGGTTCTTTTACTGTCCGGTCCATTGACGGCGAAGACCCGCCATTCGGCAAGATGGGGAAGAAGTTAACGCCCATTCTCGAGCTCTACCAAAAGCGCTTTGTGGGGCTGCCGGGCTTCGAGCTGCGGTGGGCTTCCCGACCGGAAACAGCCCCCGACCCGCTGGAATTGATCCGGTTGACCTACGGCTTCATGCGGTCTGGCTTCAATTTCCCCAAAACCGACGATTATTACAAGGGTTTCTCGCTGATGTACCTGGATGGTTTTAGGAATGACAAGAGCTTCATCAAGACCGAGGTGCTGAACTGCGGAACCGGCGGCGCGCCAGGCGAAGCGCGCTTTGTCCGCGCGATGCTGGGGGCGTCCAACCTCGAGACGTGGGGTGACAAAGATAACAAAGATAACAAAGATAACAAAGTCGAGGTCCACTACGCGCACCAGCCTGGCCTGATCGCAAGAGTGCCCTCTCCGATCACGTTTTCAGTAGCCGAGTCGAGTTCAGTACCCGAGTCGAGGCGCGTGTTTCTGTTGCCGCGGCCAATCCCAGACGCCTTGCTAGGCACCTGGTTCGAGGTTAGGTCGCCGCAAACGCGCAAGAGCGGCCAGATCCAGACTCCGACGGCGCAGGAGTTCGACTTGGCGAAGTTCCTGACCTGCTTCGCTGACAAGTTCAATGACAAAGAGAGGGATTGGTGCCTGCGGAGAGATGGGAAGCGCAACCGCTTCGGCGACGCGGAGAGCTGGAGCCTGAGGCCGGCGCAACACATCAAGTTGGACAGAATCAAGTCGGACGCGACATGAGATACGTCGGCATCACCTTCGGCCCGATTGTCGAGGCGCTGGACCTGGCCCGCACACCTGCCGGGCTGTGGGCGGCCAGCTTCCTGTTCTCGCAGCTCAGCCGCGATGTCTGCGCGGGCCTGGCGCTGCAGGTGGGGGAGGAAGCGATCATTCTGCCCTATTTCAGCGCCGGGGACCCAGGCCTGAGCCTGGAGGACGGGGTTGGGCTGTTCCACGACCGGATCATCGCCCGCTCAGAAGACTTGTCGCTGGAGCAGGTCAACGCAGTCATCCGAGAGGCCAAAGACAACCTCGCTTGGAAACTGCTGCGCAACGCGTTAGGCGCGGCAAAAGCCGGCCCGGCGGCGCCCCCCGGCGCGGCCGGGGCTCAGACGCCAGAGGCAGACGCCTACCTGGCTTATTTCAGGGCGTTCTTCAGGGTCAGGGCGATAGCTTTCAACACGGACGGCAACCCGGTGCTGGTAGGCGGCCCAAAGTTGGACGCCATCGAGTTGGAGCCGCAATTCAGCCAGCAGGAGGCCCGCAACCACCTGCTCGAACTGTTCGAATCAGACCCGACCAGCCGCCGCAATGACCGGATCAAGTCCCTGGTCCACAGCACCTTCAACGTGGGGCAGGATTGGCAGCTTCTAGGCAACGCGAAGATCGACGGCAAACCCCAGGCGGCTTCGATCCGCGACCTGGCGGACATCGCCCGGTCAGGCTTGGCGCAACTGGAGGCTGCCGGGCCCAACCCAGCCCAGCCGAACCGCGCCCAGCCGGGCGCCGCAGCGTTGGACCGGCTGAAACGGTACCGGTACTACTGCGTCCTGCAATGCGACGGCGACAATGTGGGCCGGCTGCTGGCGGCGACCGCCACCGGCGACATCCGAGCCGAGTTCTCCAAGAAGCTGCAGGGTTACTCGCGCCGGGCGGCGGAGATCATCTATGAGTACGGCGGGGTCACGCTGTACGCCGGCGGCGACGACTTGCTCGCCATCGTGCCGGTGGCGGGCACCTGCGAGCGGACCATCCTCGATCTGGCGGCCGACCTCGCCGCGGAGTTCGCCAAAGCGACCGCGGCCACCGCGCCTGAGGGGCCGCCCGGCGGGAACGCGCCCCACCCGCCGCCCGATGCCGCCCCGCCCGCCGGCGCCACGCTGTCCCTTGGGGCGGCCATCTGCTACTACAAGTACCCCCTCTACGAAGCCCTGGCCCGCGCCCGCGGCCTGCTGTTTGGGCAGGCCAAGAATGCGCCAGGCAAAGGCGCGCTGGCCGTGTCCCTGGTCAAACACAGCGGGCAAACCGCCGATTTCACCCTGCCGCAGTTCACGCAGACCGAGGTGGCGGCCAAGCTGGGGGATGTGATCCGCTGGAGCGACGGGGTCTATTGCAACTCCGTGGCCCACCACCTGCGCCAGTTCGACGCCTTGTTCTCGCGGGCCGAAAAGTCCGACGAGCTCAAAGCGCTGTTCGACAACACCTTCGACGCCGACTTCCACGCCCAGATCGAGGGGCAGCTCGATGTGGTGCGCGAACTGTCTTGGCTGGCGAGGACGGAGGCCATCCAACCCGGCGGCCTGCCACCGATTGACTCGCTGCTGCGATTTGCGCGCTTTTTCGCGGAGGTGGGCGACGATGATTAGCCTGATCCAACTGACGCCCCTGGGCCCATTCTTCTTCGGCGGCGAGCGAACCTTCCACTACCCCGGCGTCAACGAGACCGGCAACAGCTATTTTGTGCGCTCGCTGGACCGGCCCGCCCAGACCGCCCTGCTTGGCGCCCTGCGCTACCTGGGCAACAGAAACAAAGGCCAGGCGGGTGCTGGCTATGCCCGCGACGACGAGGCGATTGGGCCGGAGAGCTTCGCCTTGGGCAAGCCGGGCCAGCAGTTCGGTTGGATCAAGGCGATCTCGCCGCTGCACTTGCGCGGGAGCGGCGGCGAGGTCTTGGTGCCGGTCCCGCTGGACCACCAGGCTGGCCAAGACCAATACAGTCCTTTGAGCTGGGACCCAGATCCCGTCGAAGTGGCGGACGGCTGCGCAGTCCGGCCGCGCATCTTGCCGGCCGGGTTCTCAGGCAAGATGGGGCTGGCCGAAGGCTGGCTCAACTTGGCCAGCGGCCGGGTCGAAGGCGATCAGCCAGGCCCCAACTCCGCGCCGCGGCCAGTGGACCGGCCCGTTATGCGGCTCGAATTGAGTTTGGACGCGCCCGCGCCCGCCCCAGCGGACGGGTCAAGCGAGGCCACCAAGCTTTTCCGCAAACGCGAGTCGCGGTTGCTGCGCCACGATCTCAGCTTCGCGTTCTTCGCCGACCTAGACGACCAGTTCGCCCCAGCGCCAGACTTCGTCTGGATGGGCCAAGGCGGCCGCCCCTTCAAGGTTGCCATCACCCGCCACGCGGCACGCCAAAAAGCCCAACTGCACGATGCCGTCCAGCGCGTGATCACCGCCCCGCCGCGCCACCTGCCCCCTGGCTTGGGATTCGGCTACGCGCTCTCGGATGTCTACGCGGACCCGGCGCGAGTGGCTGGGGCTTGCGACTTCGTCATCGGCGCGGCGGCGAAGCTGCGGCCCCTGGCGACGCGCTACGGCCAAACCGACCAGCCGGGGCGCTTCCGGAGGGGCAGGCATCTGCTGCGGCTGCTGAAAGCTGGCAGCGTTTTCCTTATCCGCCACCCCCAGGGGTTCCAGGACGCGATCAGCGACCCATCCGCGCAGGTCGCTGGCTTCAACCAGGTCGTCATCAAGGAAGGATTGTGACGTGACCGCATACTTATTGAAGCTCAGGTGTGTTACGAATCTGCATGTCGGCAGCGGAGACGTGAACTACTCCGTGATCGACAACGAGGTTGAAAGAGACCCCGTGCTGCAAGACGTGCCCATTATCCACGCGACCGGCGTGAAGGGCGCGCTGCGGGCGCATTTCGCCGGCCGGCTGGGTCAGGCCGAGGCCGACTCGATCTTCGGTTCGAGTGGCGGCGCGGGCACGGCGACAAAGCCGGGTAGCCACAAGTTCTTCGACGCGTTCTGCCTGGCCCGGCCGCTGCGCCTGCTGTCCTCCGCTCGCGCCGATGTGCCTTGCCTGTTGGGGGTCGGGTTGGACGCCCTGCGCCACTATTGCGGCTTCCTCCAAGCGCTGGGCTTTAGCCAGTGGTCGGTTGGCAACGACCAATTGGCCGAAGGCAGTTTGGCCTACACGGGGCTGGGCAACGCGAAACATGTTTACGTGGAGGGGGACAAGGCTTCGCCGCTGCCGGCCAGCCTCACGCCGGCCACCAAGCAGGCGCTGGCGGACCTGGTCGGGGAACCCTATGTGCTCGCCCCCACGCTGCGGCACTACCCGCTGCCGGCGGCGGCGCGCAACTCTTTGGGCAATGTCCAAATCCCCAACCTTTGGTATGAGGAGTTTGTGCCTCACATGAGCATCTTCTACACCGTGATAATGACGCCCGGCTCCAGCGAACTCGGATTGGATTTCGATGCCGGGCCAATCCAGTTCGGCGGCAACAGCAGCGTGGGCTATGGGCAGTGCCACCTTGAGGTCTTCGCCTGCGCTGCCCCAGCCCCTCCCGCCGAGGCCGCCGCCGCAGCCCCGGCCGCCCAAATTGCCCAAACCTCCTAGGACCAGCCATGGACAGTTCAAGCAAGAAGCAAATCGATGCTCTTATCCCCCGGGCCAGGACCGTTCTAGAACAGGTCGGGATCGCCCAAGACGGCAGCATGCCGAAGGCTTGGCGCGGCCAGGTGGCCGCCTTCGGCGCGGCTATAGCTTTGGGGAGCTTGAGCGCGGCGGTGGCGTTCTTCAAGGACTCCACCAAGAGCAAGGTTGACCGGTCTTTGCTGATCGAGGCTATTTATCGGCTGATCCGCGGCGACACGGCCCAAGGCACGCTGGCTGATCTGGTGAGCCGGCCTTCTATCACCAGGGTTGAACAGGCGGCACTGGAGCGGGAGGTTTCCAACGCCGCGATCGCCCTGAAACTGGCCATGAACTTCTACACCTTGACAGACTGAGGGCCGGGCTGTGCTGCTCAACAACGGACTATTGTTCTACCGCCATTACGCAAACCAGTTGCCCAGTTGGCTGGAGCTCCCACGCACCACCCTGCCAAAACGGTGCAATGACTTGCTGACGGAGCAGCGGTATGACTGTTCCACCACCCCGCTGCCGTTGTGCGAGCAGTCCTTCCAGCTTGAGACACGCTACCCCGGGCTGCTGATCGGCACCGGGTACCCGCACGGCTATTCGGGCCAGAAGGAGGCCATCCAAGTTGGGTTCCACTTCGACTACGCCACCGGTCTGCCGGTGATCCCGGGCAGCAGTGTCAAAGGGGCGCTGCGCAACCCGTTCGCCCAGTGGCCCGAGTACGTGAAGGAACTGCTCCCAGCAGCGACCAGTCGCGACGTAACCGACCTCGATGCCGCCTTGTTCGAGAATGCCGAGTGCGTCTTCTTCGACGCCTGGCCAGTCAAGCCGCAGCGCCCCAGCCGCCTGCTGTTCGGCACGGACTACATCACGCCGCACACGGCGACCACGCCGAACAAGGCGACCGCGCGGCACAAGGCGACCGCGCCGGACGAGGTACCGCCAGGATACGAAGGGCTCATCGAGCCGATCCCCGTCCCCATACTCAAAGTACTGCCGCAGGTGGTGTACGTCTTCCGGTTCCGCTTGCCTGAGACCATTGGCGCCCTGAAGCGGGTTGAGGTGCTGGGTCTGTTGCGGCAGCTGATCTTGGATCTCGGCCTCGGCGCCAGGACCAACCTCGGATTCGGGGTTTTCGCACCCGTTGAGCACCCAGTGCCAATGCCAATGGTGCTTCGACCAAGCGAGGCTGAGACCAAGCCATGAGCCAGACCGAGCAGCCGTGGAGCTACCACACCTTCATCCTTCCGTTCACCGCGAAGGCATGGCCGCAGGCCGCGGGCCCAGGCAACACCGCTGGCAACAGCGCCAGCCAAGCCAGCGCGGCGGGGCCGCAGCCGTGCGCCTTCGCTCTGGCAGGCTCGGCTGCCAGCGCCTCCCAGTCCCCGGTGGTGCGGCTCGACCCGAAGGGTTGGAGGCTGATTTCCCGGCCCGGCGACTGCCCGCCGCCGGAATTCGAGACAGGCGCAGCGGACGGCATCGTGCGGCTGATCCGGCAATACAACGCCTTCCAGTACTTCACCGAGCCGGCCAGGGCACTGGTCTTCGGCCGCGAGGGGAGCGACCGGAAGCCCGGATCCTCAGCCCCGCCGCTGGCGCAGCACTTCGACCTGCTGCCGGGCGGCCAGAGCCTGGCTTCGCTCAACGCCAAATACGTGATTGAGCACCAAGCCTGCAAATACGAGTTGGATCTGGTGCGAGTGCGCCTGGTGACGTACAGCACATCGGTTTCAGTGCTGGTGATCGAGACGGAATACCGCGGCGAAAACCACACCCTGGCGGACATCAAGAGGATCAACGAGTACGGCCGGCGCGTCTGCTTCCCCTTCATCCCCGGCGGCGGCCCCCCGGGCAGCGCCACCGGCCCCGGCGACCCCTCGCCGGCCCTGCGGCCGCAGGGTGGGCACCCGGTCACCGCCGATTACATTTCAATGCCAGGCCTGCCGGGGTTCACCCGGCGCGACTTGGACCGGGCCAACCCTCAAGAGCGCTATGTGGCTGACTTCGTGTGGGACACCGACAGCGAAGGCTGGGACAACGTCAGTTTCCGCTACCTGATGGAGCCGATCAAAGGCCTGCTCAGCGAATGGTCTGACAAAGAAGCCAGCTCGAATCCGGCCCATTTGGCGGACAGCCCGGACCGCGACAAGAAGTTCCTGGTCCACCCCTTGATGGATGACAGAATGTTTGTTTGCTGCCTGTTCCGCGACGATGCCTTGTCGCAGCGCGTGAAACAGTGGAACCCGTCACCGGCCGGTTGCGGCGGTGGGCAATACAGCGTGTTCTCACCCGACCCCGCCGACGATGCCACCGCCGGCGCCTTCTACAGCTTTGCTTTCATCGACACCGGCGAGCCGACTTGCCAAAGCCGAAACATGCGGCCGCGCATCATGTCGGAAGCCGTTTACGACCGCTGGATCGATTACGGGACGCTGTACGCCTTCGCGCGCCACTCCTTCGTCTGCTTGGTTAACGAGAACCTAAAGTACACTGAAGACGTTGTGATCGCGCCGTTCTCCAACATCTACCTGGAGATGGTCATCATGGCGCTGGTCCAAAAGGCGTCGACGCTGCAGATGTCGGGGCTGGCGGCCGACTTGGCGGACGCCTACGACCCCAACCAGGACGATGACGCCTCGGCCGCCTTGACCGCGCGGATCACCGCGCTGCAGCAGCAGAACGCCATCGTGCAGAACCAGCTGATCTTGTCTGAGGTGACCAACCAGGAGCAAGGCGTCGAGATGTTCAACCTGCTGCGCCGCCAACTCGGGGTCGAATCCTCCAACCGGGAACTAATCGAGCAACTGGACTACCTTCACCGGATCTCGACCGAGGCGGCGGAACAGCGGCGGCGGAAAGAGGCCGAGGAGGAGGCAAAGCGCGACCAAGAACGCGGCAGCGAGGCCGAGCAACGCGGGGCAAAAATCAATCGGATCGTGGTAACCCTGGGTCTGGCGGCGGTGGCGAGTGCCGTGATGGATGTGTGTGTCCCTTTGCCATCAGCCTGGTCTTGTGTGGCGATAGCTGCTGTTGCTGTGGCCTGGTTCTTCCTGTGGTGGTTCGTGCTCAGGCGGCGGCCCAAGTCGTCCGCTGATCCCCGCCAACCATCTGCCGTCGCCCCGGCAGACGCCGCGCCTGGCGCCCATAAGGGGCCCGACTTGGCCGCCCAGTGAGCCAGGGTGGTATGCCACTGGACGAGGACCCCCGAACTCGAACGCTGTTGCCTGGCCATAACCATGGCCAGGCAACCGGCTGGGCGGGCCGCCAGGGCGGCGGGTCTGGGTCCAGCGGGGGGCTGTTGGCTCAGGTTCGGGGCTTGGCCTGGGGCCGGCGGCGGGCGGCGCTTGGGGCGAGGCTCGGGCGGGGGGCGTTGGGCTGGTGATACTCGACAAGGTGCTGAAGGCCGGGTTCGGGTCGGCGGCGCCGTTCTTGGGCGCCCGCTACGCCCGCTCCTGGCCCATCGAGGGGACCATGGAGCACCTGGGCAAGGGCGAAACCCTGTACTGGTGTTTCAAGCGTTTTGGCCGCCCGGTCGAGTTGCCGGAGGCGGGCTGGGGCATCGCGGAGCGCTTCCGCCCGCTGCCCGCCAGCCGGTCTGAGGCCGGCCGGCCGCGCTTCTTGCCGCCGTCTGTTCCGGCCGGTTTCACCGCCGAAGCGCGCGCCAACCTGGTGTGCGCGGGCGACATCCTCGCCACCCAGGCCGCCACCCAGGCCGCCACCCAGGCCGTCACCCAGGCCGTCACCCAGGCCGCCACCCAGGCCGCGCAAGCCGCCCCTCAAACCAGCCTGCCCGGCGCGCCCCAGGCCGGCCCGGCCGCCATCGACGGCCTGCTGGCTGATATCGCGCCGCAATTGGCCGCCGCGGACTTGGTTTGCGCCAACCTGGAGTCCCCGGTGGCGCCCAGCCGCCCGGCGGCCGGGCTGCCGCCCAAGTCCTGGCTCAAGCCGTTGCGCCTCAACCATGACCCGGCCTTGGCCGGCCGCTTGCTGGGCCAGGCGGTGGGGCTGGTGTCCGCGGCCAACAACCACGCCCTTGACCAGGGGCCGGAGGGCCTGTTGGAGACCATGGACTTTCTGGAGGAGCGCGGCTGCGCCTACGTCGGTTGCGCCCGCTCGGCCGCCGCCCAGGCCCGCCCCGTCATCACCGACCTGGGCGGGATTCGCGTGGCCCACATGGCTTGGACTTTTTCGCTCAGCAACAAGCAGATTCCCCCGGGCCGCGCATATCTGGTCAACTACCTGCGCTTGAATCAACCCGCCGTCGATTTGGCGCCGCTGCGCTGCCAGGTCGAGGCGGCGCGCGCCGCCGGGGCCGACATAGTGGTGGCCCACCTGCACTGGGGCCTGGAGTACGAGGCCTACCCGAACCACATTTTGATTGAGAACGCGCACCGCGTGATCGAGGCCGGCGTGGACGTGATCGTTGGCAACCACCCCCACCAGGTCCAACCCTGGGAGTGGCACGCCTACACCCCGCCCGGGGCCGATGCCGCGGCCCAGGGCAGCCGGGTCGGGTTGATCCTGTACGCCCTGGGGGACTTCGCCTCCTTCCAGCGCGGCTTGCCGGCGCCGGCTTACCTGAGCGCGCTGGCCGGCATCGGCCTGGCGAAGGGGCGCGACGCGGCGGGGGCCGAGCGCGCCTGGGTCTGCGGCCTGGACCCCGTGCCGCTCTTCCCGTTCGCGGTCTACCAGGGCAGACGATGCCGCGACTTCCGAATGCTGGATCTGTCCCGGCTGGCCGCGGCCGGCTTCGAGTGCGCCTTGGCCGGCTACGGCCGCCGCCACCGCCGCCTGGCCCGGCGCCTGTGGGATCAAGCCGCCCGCGCCCGCCTGCGCTGACCGCCCCCGCCGCCCCGACCAGGCACGATGCCGCCCGCCCGGGCCCTGGCCCACCGCGCCGCGGCCGGGCGTTGCGGGCCGGGCGGGCCAGGCGGTGGGGCTGATGGAGCGGCGGCGCGGCGCGCCGGCTGGCTTGCCGGCCTCAGGCTGGCGGCGGGTAGCATGGACGCGGGCCGCCGCCGCGACTGGCGAACCTAAGGTGGGGCACCACCGGGGAGCGGTGCGGCCGCCGTCGATCCGCCCGCCGCTCGCCTGGGCGCGCGGAACCGTCCAGCCAAGGAGGTTCCGCATGACCGCCCACCCGACCCAGCCCGCCAACTCGGCGCCTGCCCCCGCAAGCGCGCCGCCGGCGCCTTTCGCCCCCGCGCCAACGCCCGATGCCGCCGCCCCCGCCCCGGCGGCCGCCGCTTCGGCAGGGGCGCGCGATGCCGTCTCCCCGCTTCCGGCGGACCAGGCCTTGGCGGGCGCCGCGCCCGATGCCGCCGCCCCCGTCCCAGCCGATCCCGCCGCGGCGGTTGGGGCTGCGGGTGCCGCGCCCGATGCCGCCACCCCCGCCCCGGCCGATCCCGCCGCGGCGGTCGGGGCTGCGGGCGCCGTCCACGGCGCCGCCGCCCCCGCCCCGGCCGATCCCGCCGCGGGCGCGGGGCGGCGGCCGATCCGGCGGGCGCTGGTCTCGGTTTACGACAAGAGCGGGCTGGAAGGCCTGGTCGCAGCCTTGGCGGCGGCCGGGGTGGAGATTGTCTCGACTGGCTCGACGGCCCGGGTGATCGAGGCGGCGGGCGCGCCGGTGACACCGGTGGAGGCGCTGACCGGCTTCCCCGAGTGCCTGGACGGGCGGGTCAAGACGCTGCACCCCAAGGTCCACGCCGGAATCTTGGCCGACCTGCGCCGCCCCTCCCACGCCGCCCAACTCCAAGACCTAGGCGTACAACCATTTGATCTAGTGGTGGTCAACCTGTATCCATTCGCTGCCACTGTGGCCAGCGGCGCCGGGGTGGACGAGTGCGTCGAGCAGATCGACATCGGCGGCCCGTCAATGGTGCGGGCGGCGGCCAAAAACTTCCCCAGCGTGGCGGTGGTGACCTCGCCGGCCCGCTACGGCGAGGTGGTGGCGGCGCTGGCGGCGGGCGGCTTCGCCCTGGCCGAGCGGCGCGAGCTGGCCCGCGACGCCTTCCGCCACACCGCCGAATACGACGTGGCGGTGGCCTCCTGGATGGGCCAGGCGCTGGCCCCGGAGGCGGGCGCCGCCATCCCGGCCTGGACCGGCGCCACCTACCGGCGCCGCGACACGCTGCGCTACGGCGAGAACCCGCACCAGGCCGCCGCCGTCTTTGAGCTGGTCAGCGGCGGCAACGCGGCGGGCGCGGGGGCCGAGGCCGGGGGAGCCGGCGGCACCGTGGCCGCGTCCGGCGCTCCGGCCCCCGTTGGCGGCGCGCCGGGCACGGCGCCGCCCGATGCCGCCGCCCGCCCAGCCGCCGCCGCTCCGGTTGGCGCCGGGTGGGACGATGCCGCCGCCCGCCCGGCCGCCGCCGCTCCGGCTGGCGCGGGGGCGGGGGCCGGCTTGGCCGGGGCGGAGCAGTTGGGCGGCAAGCCCATGAGCTTCAACAACTACCAGGACGCCGATGCCGCCTGGCGGGCCGCGCTTGACTTCGACGCCCCGGCCGTGGCCATCATCAAGCACGCCAACCCGTGCGGCATCGCCACCGGGGCCGACATCGCCGAGGCCCACCGCAAGGCCCACGCCTGCGACCCGCTGAGCGCCTTTGGCGGGGTGATCGCCGCCAACCGGCCCGTCACCCTGGCCCTGGCCGAGCAGGTCAAACCCATTTTCACGGAGGTGATAGCGGCCCCCGCCTACGAGCCGGCCGCCTTGGAGTTGCTGCGCACCAAGCAGAACCTGCGCATTCTGCTCCTGCCGGCCGGCGCCCAGCCGGCCTTGGAGTCCAAGCCCGTCAGCGGCGGCCTGCTGGTCCAGCAGCGCGACGCGTTCCAAGCCCCGGGCGACAATCCGGCCAACTGGACCCTGGCGGCCGGGGCGCCAGCCGACGCCGCCACCCTGGCAGACCTGGAGTTCGCCTGGCGGGCGGTGCGCTCGGTCAAGTCGAACGCGATTCTGCTGGCCCGCGAGGGCGCCTCGGTCGGGGTGGGGATGGGCCAGGTCAACCGGGTCGACTCGGCCCGCCTGGCGGTGGAGCGGGCCGGGGCGGAGCGCGCGGCCGGGGCGGTGGCGGCATCGGACGCCTTTTTCCCCTTCGCCGACGGGCTGGAAGTCTTGCTGCGGGCAGGCGTCCGGGCGGTGGTGGAGCCGGGCGGCTCGGTGCGCGACCAAGAGGTGGTCGAGGCGGCCAACGCCGCCGGCGCCACGGTTTACTTCACCGGTTCGCGCCACTTCTTCCACTGACGCGCCCGCCCGCCCGGCGCGGGCGCTGCCGCGCGCGGCAAGCCGGAAAGCGCGCCGCCGCTGCGGCAACTCGGCCCCAGCCTGCGCCAAGACCCTCTATGGGCGGGGCGGGCGCGATTCGCCCCCGGTCGCCAACGGCTGCGCTGGTGATCTACGCGGCTGTCGCCGCCGATTCGCCGCACTTCGCCTGGGCGTCGGTGGGCAACTCCCGGTGGGCTTGCGGATCCCAGTCCTCGTTGGCGAAGTCGGCGGCCACCTCGCCCGGGTAGTTGCAAGCGGGCGGGTTGGACTGGAACTTGCCCACCACGCCGGCGGACATGAGGAGCCAAGCCAGCAGCAGCGCCAGCGCGATCAACCAGGCCCACGTCTTGGCGCGCGAGGGCGGGTTGGCCCCCCGGCGCGGCTGGGCTTGGCTCGGCGGGCGGCGCCGGGCGGGGGCGACGGGCGCGGGCGCGCCGATCGGCGCTGAGATCCACAGATCCGAGCTGGGCCTAGCCTGGGGCGGAGCCTGCCTGGGCCGAGCCTGGCTCTGGGGCCAAGCCTGGCTGGGCCGAGCCTGGCTCTGGGGCGGAGCCTGCCTGGGCCGAGGTCGGGTCGGAGCCTGCCTGGGCCGAGCTTGCCCCTGCCACTGGGACCCAGCAGCCCACCCGGCCGGCGGGGCCGGGCGCGAACGGGCGGGGCTGGGGGCCGGCGGGGCGGCTGGGGGTGGGGGCGGCGGCATCGTGCGCTGGTCGGCGCGGGCGCTGGCGGCGGTGCTGGGGCTGGGGGCTTGGGGGGCCACCACTGCCAAGGTGGGGGCGGTGGGCGCGGCGCCGCCCAAGCGGGCGAACGGCTGGCCGGGCAGGCGCCAATAGGGCGCGCTGGAACCGAGCGGCGCATACGGCAGTGGCGAACCGAACGGCACGGCGACCTCCAGGTCTAGTTCGGGGCCGGCAGGACTGCGACCATCCTATCGTCCAGCCTTTCAGCCCGGCCGGGCGCGGCGGCCTGGGCAGCTATGCTTGACGGCGGCACCCAAGCCCAAGAGGTCAAACATCGCACCAGGAGGAAGCAAAGGTTATGGCTCGCAGCGGTAAAGCCACCGTGATTGGCGCCGGGTTCTACGGCTCCACCACCGCTCAGCGAATGGCTGAGTACGACATTTTCGAAGAGGTCGTCCTGACCGATATACGCGACGGCTGGTCGGAGGGCCTGGCCCTGGACATGAACTCCTCCCGGCCAATCGAAGGCTTCGAGACCCGCCTGGTCGGCAAGACCACCAGCCCCGCGGGCGAAGGCTACGAGGTCATCGAGGATTCCGAGGTCGTGGTGGTGACGGCCGGTGTGCCCCGCAAACCAGGCATGAGCCGGATGGATCTGCTCGGCGTCAACGCCGGGATTGTGCGCGGCGTGGCGGAGAACATCGCCAAATACGCCCCCAACGCGGTCATCATCGTGGTCTCCAACCCGCTTGACGAGATGACCACCCTGGCCCAAATCGCCTCCGGCTTCCCCCACCACCGCGTCATGGGCCAGGCCGGCGTGCTGGACACCGCCCGTTTCACCTACTTCGTGGCCGACCGCCTGGGCCTGCCCGTCTCCGCCGTCCAAACCCTCACCCTGGGCTCGCACGGCGACACCATGGTGCCGGTCGCCTCCGCCTGCACCGTCCAGATCAACGGCCAAACCAAACTCCTGGCCGAGGTCCTCCCGCCAGAGGACATCGACGCCCTGGTGGGCCGCGTGCGCGGCGGCGGGGCCGAGGTGGTCGCCCTGCTCAAAACCGGTTCGGCCTACTACGCGCCCTCGGCGGCGGCGGCCCGCATGGCCCAGGCGGTGGCGACCGATTCCGGCGCCACCATCCCCGTCTGCGCTTGGCTGACCGGCCAGTACGGCATCTCAAATGTCTACCTTGGGGTTGAGGCGAAGCTTGGCAAAGCCGGCGTCAAGGAGATTGTGGAGCGCCAATTGGCCCCCGCCGAGTTGTCCCAGCTGCGCCAGGCCGGCGATGCCGTCAAGGCCAAAGCGGCCGACGTCGCCGCCATGTGACACCCCGCCACCTGGTCTTTTTGGGGCGGCGGGCACCAGGCGCATGGTGCCCGCCGCCCCATTTTGCCGCCCCATGCCGCCCGATGCCTCCCGCCCGCCTGCGGGAATAGGGGTGGCGGCCTGCTTGTTTGATCTGGTGTGAGGAGAGGCTTCGGCAAGGCTGCGAGGCGCGCCGGAACCGCCCCCTGGGCCCGCTGGCTGCGACCGGTCGCCATGGTTTGCGGGTTCGCGCTGGTCTCAGCGGCGGCCTTGGGGTTCAAGGCCCTGCAGGCGGAGGCGGCCCCAAGCCAGTTGGTGCTGGTAGTCAACACGGTCGAGGCCGGCACCAGCGACGCCGCCAAGGGCGACGGCGTGTGCGCCACCGACCAAGGCCTCTGCTCGCTGCGCGCCGCCATCGAGGAGTCGAACGCGACCAAGGGCGACACCGAGGTTTCGATAGAAGTCGCCCCCGGGGTCAACGGCAGCATCTTGATGACCACATCGGATAGCACTTGGATGACAAAAGACAACCCGACCGGCAAGGATTCGGGCGCCTATTTCCATGTCACCCGCACCGTCAGCATCGATCTGGACAACCGGCTGGGTGTGAAAGCCAGCAGCAACGGCGACGCGGCGGCCTTTTGGATCGAGGCGCCCAACACCAAATTGCTCCGCTTCTCCAATATCTTCCCCGGCGAGACCGCCATTGTATTCGGGCCAGACGCGGACGGCTCGACCTTGGACGGCGGCCAAACCATCCAAACCGAGAACTGGAACACCGAGCGCCTGGTTTGGATCAGAGGCGGGGCGGACAATATAACCGT
>JAITIG010000045.1 GCA_031279575.1 Bifidobacteriaceae bacterium | reverse complement strand
GGGAAGGCCCGCGCGGCGATGGAGGTCACGACTTGGGGAGCCAGGTCGTCGCAGATCCTTGAGTTGGGCGGCCACCTGGCGGCCAAAGGGGTGACGTTGGCGGTGATGGAGGCGACCGGGGACTACTGGAAGCCCTGGTTCCATCTGCTGCGCGAGTCGGGGCTCGAGGTGATGCTGGTCAATGCCCGCCAAGCGCGGCAGATCCCGGGCCGCAAAACCGATGTGAACGACTGCGTGTGGCTCGCCGACCTCGCGGCGCACGGCCTGCTGCGCGGCTCGTTCGTGCCGGCGGCGCCGGTCGGGGAGTTGAAAGACCTGGCCCGCGAGCGGACGGTGTTGACAAAGATGCGCGGCCAGGAGGCGCAACGGTTGGAGAAGGTGCTGGAGTCCGCGGCGGTCAAGCTGTCCTGCGAGCTGACCGACATCATGGGCGCCTCTGGCCGGGCGATGGTCGAGGCGCTGATCGCCGGGGAGCGCGACCCGAAGCGGCTGGCGCGGCTGGCCCGCCCGAACGTGAAGTCTTCCCCCGACGACCTGGCCGAGGCGTTGACGGGCCGGTTCACCGACCACCACGCGTTCATGGCCAAAGTCCACCTCGACGTGGTCGACCACCTGTCCGCGAAGATCGCCGAGGTCGACGCCAGAATCGACGCGTACTTCGACGCCGCCGGCCCCGGCGCGGCGGGAGGGTCCGCCGACCCGTCCGAGCGCGCCGGCCTGGCCGAGGCCCGCGAGTTGCTCGACACGATCCCCGGCGTGTCCGAGCACGTGGCCGAGGTGATCCTGGCCGAGGTCGGCCCGGACGTGTCCGCGTTCCCCGACGCCGCCCACCTCGCGTCGTGGGCCGGGGTCGCGCCCGGGTCGAACGAGTCCGCCGGGCGGGTCAAATCCGCCAAGTGCCGCAAAGGCGACACCCACCTCAAAGGAGCCCTCGGCGTCGCCGCCCTCGCCATCACCAGATGCAAGCCGTGCTACCTCCAAGCGTTCTACAAACGGGTCCGCTCCAGCCGCGGCCACATGAAAGCCCTCGTCGCGGTCGAGCGGAAGATCATCGAGGCCGCCTGGCACATCTTGTCCAAACGCGAGCCCTACAAAGAACCCGGAGCCGACTTCTACGCCAAACGCCGACCCGGCAACGCCGCACGCAAAGCCGTCCAGCAACTCAAAGCCGCCGGCTACGACGTCGCCATCGGATCAGACGGAACCATCGCAGCCCAACCAACCCCCGCCTGACTCGCAACCCCGAAACACCTGGTCACCAACGTGTGGCAGGGAAGCTTTCATATTAGATCGGCCGCCTCGGCTAGGACTCTGGACACGGGCGGATCGAAGGCGATCTCCGCCAGCTCAGCGGCCCGCGAGGGCGGGCCGGCCAGGGCCTCGGCCAAAGACCGCTCCCGGCCGCCCAAGCGCTGGAACTCCTCATAGGCGAGCAGCACATGCGTCGGCTTGCCGCGAGTGGTTACCACGATGGGCCCGGCGCTGGCCGCGGCCTTGGCGGCGTGGGTCCGGCGGATGAACTCGTGGCTCGTCATACTCGAAGTCATCATCGCTCCCATCAGCGCAATATAGCTAGCTCGCTACAAAGCCTACCGCTAGTCCCGCGCCGACGGCGCCGTGCCGTCTGCCTGCCTGCCGGGTGGGTCAGGGTTGCTGGCGGTGGGATTCGGCGGCGGCTTCGAAGCTGTCCAGGAGGTCGCGGTGGCCGGCCACCCAGGCGGTCTCGAACTGGAGTTGGATGGCGGCGAAGCGGCCCAAGTAGTCGGTTTGCTGGCGGCAGTCGAAATCCGCCAGGCCGATGCCGTGGAGGCGCGCTTTCGCCGCGAAGCTCAGATAAGTATCTGATATTGTTGGGCGCATGTCTTCAGCTACTCTCACGGAGTTCCTGCGCCACCCCAAGGACGTCATCGAGCGCGTCCGCGAGGAGGGGCAGGTCCGTTTGACCAGGCGCGGCGACGCCGACCTGGTCATAGTGCGCGGCGACGAGTTGGACGCGCTGCGCGATGGCGCGGCGTTGGCCTCGCGCATCGGCCGCGCCGCCGCCCGCAACGGGGGGGACGTGCGGGAGGGGCTGCGGTCCTTGTTCGCCTGGACATCGCTGCTCAGCGCCGCAGAGCTGGGCGACTACGCCCAAGAGGTCGAGCGCTTGGTCTACGCCAGCGCCGAGACCGGCCGCTACGGCGCTTTGCTCCAGGCCCAGGCGGGCTGGGCCGGCACGGCTGAGGCCTATGCCGCCGGCCTCGGCCCGGCGCCGGTCGAGGCCACCGGCGCAACCCCGGTGGAGCGCCCCTGATGCCCAAAGACCGCCCAGTCGACCGCCCCACGAAGCGCGCTGAGTACGAGTTGGCGTTCGGTTCGAGGGCTGCCGAGAGAGGCTGGGGCGACCTGCGCGCCCAGGCCCGCAACGCGTTGGCCGACGCCTGGGACTATCTCACCCGGCATCCCCACCGATTCGACGCGGCTCGGTGCTACCAACTGCGTGGCGGCCTGGCCAGCGTCGAGGTAGACGGCCTGCGTTTGGCGCAATGGCAGTACAAGGTGACCGGCGGCGGGAGGCTGTGGTACGCCGTCCAGGAGCCGCACCCAAGCAACCCCAAAGTAGCCGGGCTGGTCGTGATAGTGCTGGCGTCCACCGGACACCCCAACGCCACCGACGCCGCCAAAACCTTCCGCTGACACCTTTAGTGCTGACCGCGGTGATGCTGACCACCGGGCGGCTCGCCTACCGGCGCCCCGACGGCATCGCCGTGGTCCCCCTGGCCTTGCTCGGGCCCTGACCGGGCCCGCCCGCCCGCGCCGACGGCGCCGTGCCGCCTGCCTGCCTGCCGGGCGGGTCAGGGTTGGTGGCGGTGGGATTCGGCGGCGGCTTCGAAGCTGTCCAGGAGGTCGCGGTGGCCGGCCACCCAGGCGGTCTCGAACTGGAGTTGGATGGCGGCGAAGCGGCCCAAGTAGTCGGTTTGCCGGCGGCAGTCGAAATCCGCCAGGCCGATGCCGATCTGGCTGGGCAAGCCCGCCAGCTCGGCCGGGTCCAAGCCGCCGGCCGCCACGGCCGCGTCGAAGGCGTTGGCCGGGCCCGGGCGGTCCGGGTCGGCCCGCCACTGGCCCGCCGCCAAAGCGCCGGCTTTGGCCATGCAATCACCCCACTCGGCGTTGAGCTGCTCCATGCCCTCGGCGCCCATCAGCCCGCCCGCCGCCGCGCCGCCGGCCAGGGCCGCCGCCATCGCCTGGACCGGTTCGGTGTACCAGGCGGTAGCGGCATCGGCGCTGTAGAAGTCCTCCGCCAGGTCCTGGCCGCAGGCCGGGTCTTCCAGCAGGGCCCGGTAGAAGGCCCGCATGCCCTCCTCGCCCAAGGCGTCGAGGTAGGCGTTGAGCTTGGCGCCGGCATCCGTTGGCGTTTCCTCGCCGCCCGATGCCGCCCACCGCCCGTAGCCGTAAGCCGCCGCCTCGGCGCGCTCGGCCGGCAGCGCCGGGAACGGCAGCGTGTCCCCGGCTGGGACCTCCGGTTCGGGTTTGACCAAGGGGCTGGGGAACCAGTCGAAGCCCTGTTCCCGCATGCAGCGGGCGGTTTTGTCCTGGTTTTCCTGATAGACCGGCGCCCGCTCGGCGTACCAGCGGTCGATGGCGGCCTGCTCGGCTTGGCGGGCGATGGCGAAATACCGCGCAAAAGGCAGATCCACCGGCGCGGGCGTGGTGAGCGAGGCCTGGTCCGGGTCCCGGCTGCCCGCCCCGGGCGCGGCCGAGGCCTGGATTGCCGCCGCCGGGTCCGGGTCCGGGTCCACCTCGCCGGCGGGGCCAGATGAGCAACCCGCCAACCACAACCCGGCCGCCAACAGCGCGGCGGCGGCGGACGCGAAGGCGGGGCGCGGCACTGGGCGGGGGAACGGCGGCCTCATCGCGGCGCCCCTGGGTCCGGGCGGGCGGCGCCGACGGCCGCCTCTGCCAAGCCACCCCCAAAGGCGGCCCGGGCGAGCTGCAGCGCGGCGGCGGCGGACGCGAAGGCGGGGCGCGGCATCGGGCAAGCGGGTGGGGGCGTCATGGGGTGGGGTGGATGGCGGCTATGGCGTAGGCGTCTGGCATCCAGGCGGGGGGCGCGAGCGCGAACTGGTCCACCGGCTCGAAGCTGGGCAGGGCGTAAGAGTGCAGCAGAAAGCCGCCGCCGGGGTCCTCGCCCAGGGCGATCAGGCGGTCGGCCGTGACAGCGATGTGGTTGGCGGCGGCGGGCAGATCGTGGCCGGTGGCGGTCTCCGCCGCCGGGTCCACCACCGAGACGTGCCGGAAGTCCGCCAGCGCGCCGAAGGCCGGGTTCATGAACGTGTGCGCCACGTACACCAGCCCGCCCGCGGCCACCACCTGGAACGGCAGCGGCGCGCCCAAGTCGACCAGGTGCGACTCCATGGTGGCCAGGTCCACCACCGCCAAGCGCGAATCCGGCTGCTCGGCGGCGTCCATGGTGACAGGGAGCCACAGTTTGCCCGCCGCCACAGCCATCGACCAGGCGGTGGCGTTGGCAGGCGCCTGGGCGATGCCGTGCCGGCTGATTTCCGCCAAAGTCACCGGATCGGAGACCACTATTTCGGATTGGCCGGAGGAATCGTCCACCAGGTGCGAATAGAGTTTGCCCTGGTGGACGACGGTCACATCGAGGCTGGCCTGGGGGTAATCGGCGGCGCCGGTTGGCTGGCCGGAGGCGGTGACCGAGCGCAGCTGGGAGACCGAGTCGAGGATGTTGTTGGTGATGTAGCCGCCGTCCCTGGCGGCCAGGTTTAGCACGCCCGGCCGGTCCACTTTGGTCAGCTCGACGCGGCAGGTCTTAGGGTCCAGCGCAACGATGTTGGTCTGGTCGTATTTGACGTTGCCGGTTGACAACAGCGCAACCTGGCCGTCCACGTAAAGGGGGGCTTGGGTGTCGCCGGCCAAGCCCTGGGCGGGCACCCGGATCTCGGCCGCCAAACGGTCGCCTTGGTATAGCTGGATGGCGTTGGAGGGCACCTCGGTGCTGGTCCACACCACCCCGGCCGTGAACGAGTCGGGGCAGGCGCCCGGCTCCGGCGCGGCGGAGGTCCCGGTCCCGGCAGAGCCGCCCGGGCCGCCGGGGCCGCTCGGGCCCGGGGAGTCGCAGGCCGCCAGCAAACTGCCCGCCAGCGCTGCCGCCGCCAGGCCGGCCAGCGCCCGCGGCCAGGACCGCCGCCGACTGGGCGGGCGGGACGGATGGGCCGCCCCAGCCAGGACGTCCAGCGCCTGAGGCCAGGCGGGCCGGGGCTTGGATTGGCGGGACGCCGGCGCCGCCGCCGCCAGGCCGCCAAGCGCCCGCGACCAGGACCGCCGCCGACTGGGCGGGAGGGACGCCAGGGACGCCAGGGACGCCAGGGCCGCCGCGGGCGGGCGGGGTTGGCGCGCCGGGCGGGCTGGGGCCGGGCGGGTCCGCGCCGGGCGGGGGACGGCATCGGGCATCGACTGCCCCACCCGGGCGCGGGCGCGCGCGGCGGTCAAGACTGCGAGTAAATGGTGGCGGTCTTGGGGGTTGAGATCAGCTCAGTCGGGGCCACCGCCTTGGCGCCCAGAATGTCCCAGGCCGAGGTGTTCAAGTCGACCCCGTACTTGTCTTTGAACGCCGCCCACACCAGGTGCGCGCAGTAATACCGGCTGCGCAGCGAAGTGTTGAAGACGTTGTAATTGAAGGGTTTGCCGATCTGCGTGTACGCCCAGTCCGCGGCCGCTGCCTCCTGGGCGGGGGTGGTGGCGATCACATCCAAACCGGTCACCTTGGTCCGGGCGGAATACCAGTTGTTCTTGCCTTTGATGACGCCGTCGAAGTTGGCCTCGACCACGTAGTCGGCGTCGTAGACGATGGCGGCGTGGCCAAATCCGATCCCAAGCCCGAAGGTGCTCCAGGATGGGTCGGTGCCCACCATGATGACGCCTTTGCGGGTGGGGTAGGTTCCGGAGGTGGCGGCCTGCGCGCCGGCCGCCGGCGAGCCCAGCGCCACCAGGGCGCCAACTGTTAGGGCCGCAGTCAGCATGGTTGCGAGTTGTCTTGGCCGAGTCGGTCTCATGGGGTGTTACTCCTTACTAATTGGGGCTACGCTGCCAAGCCCCCAGCTTCGCGCCGGCGGGCTTTGCCTGGCCGGGGTCCAACCCAGCCGCGCGAAAGCCTATTGCCTGGCCCCCGCCCGCGGCAATACCCCGGCGGTCATCGTGGCGCGCGCTCGCGAAACGGGGGTCTGTGCCTCATCCATCTGCCGGGCCGTCACGCGGTCTGGGCCGAGTCGGGGTAGGCCGTCACGGAGAGGAACCGGCAGGGCAGGCGGACCAGGTCGACCGGCCCGTGGGGCGCCTCGCCGTCGAGTTGGAGGGCGTCGCCCGGCCGCATGGTGTAGTCGACGTCGCCATGGTGGTAGACCACCGTGCCCTCCAGCATGTAAATCAACTCGGTGCCCAGGTGCTGGAACATGGGGAAGACCTCCGACTGCTCGTCCAGGGTCACCAGCACCGCCTCCATCCGCTTGTGCGGGCCGCGCAGCGATCCGAGCAGCTCGTAAAGGTGGCCTTGCTTGGAGCCGCGCCGGATGATCTTGGCGCCCTGCCCGGCGGGCACAAAGACAGCCTCGGATTCGACGGCGACGTCCCTGAACAGCGCGGTGACGGGCACCTCGAGCCCGTCGGCCAGCGCCGCCAGGGTTGCCAGCGAGCAGGACGTCTGGGCGTTCTCAATCTTGGACAGCATCGCTTTGGAGATGCCGACGCGCTGGGCCGCGGCCGCCACCGACAGCCCGCCGGCTTGCCGGATGGCCCGCACCTGGGCGCCGATGGCGACCTTCAACTGCTCGTGCAACTCCTCCGGCGGCTGGGCGGCGGGCGCGTTGCTTGGGCTCATGCCTGCCATGATACGGCGGCCGCCGAGCTCCGTCTCGCCTGATCTGGCGGCCTGGGCGCTCCTTTGTTGGTCTATTGGCGCGCTGGGGGTTGCCGCCGAGCTCCGCTCGCCTGGCCCGGCGGGCCGGGCTTAGTTGGTCTACTGGCGCGCTGGAGGCGGCCGCCGGATTCCGTCTGGCCTGGCCGGGCGGGTTGGGTGCCTGGGTGTTAGGGGGCGCGGGTTTTGTGGCGGTTGTGGAGGAGTGGTTTGCGGTCGGGGTCGAGGTGGGCGGTGGGTTGGAATTCCCAGTGGCCGTCTTGGCGGAGGCGGGGTTGCCAG
>JAITIG010000225.1 GCA_031279575.1 Bifidobacteriaceae bacterium | reverse complement strand
GGGGGGGGGCGGGGGGCGGGGGGGGGGGGGGCGGCCGCCGCCCCCCCCCACGCCAGGATCAACCGGTCCTGACCCTTGAGGAAACGCTGGCAGCGCACGCCGCCGGTGGCGCGGCCCTTGGCCGGGTATTCGGCCAGCGCCGTGACCTTGCCGAAACCGGCCTCGAGCCCGGGCAGGAGGCTGTCGGAGCCGGCGATCGACACGGCCACCGCCTGTTCCAGGCGCGCGACCACGCCGAAGAAGATCGCCTCAGCGCCGGCGCTCAGTTTGATGCCCGCCATGCCGCCGGCCGCCCGGCCCTGCGGGCGCACCGCGCCCGCGCTGAAGCGCAGCAGTTGGGCGTCGGCGGTGATGAAGACAAGCCAGTCCGCCTCGCCGGCCGGGGCGCAACCGATCACCGAGTCGCCCTCCTTCAGCCCGATCACCTGCCATTCGTCCTTGTTGGCCGGGATGTCCTCGCCGCTGAGGCGTTTGACCACGCCGCCGGCGGTGCCCATGGCCACCGGGGGGGCGCCGTCGAGGAGCGAGCCCAGGCCGACGGCCGTCTCGGCCGGGCCGAACTCGAACAGTTCGTCAACGTGGGCGCCGCCGGCCAAAGACGGCGCCCCGACGGCGTCCGGCAGCACCGGCAGATCGAGGCAGGAGATGCGCAGAGCCCGCCCGGCGCTGGTGACCACGGCCACATCGCCACGTGAGGTGGCGGCCACAACTGAGCGGACGGCATCGTGCGCGGTGCGTTCGCCGTCCCGCTCCACAGGCGCGTTAGAGGCGGTCCGGGCCAACAAACCGGTGGCCGAGAGTACCGCCCAGCAGGGCCGGTCCTCGACCTCCAGCGGGGTGAGGGCGGCCCCGACCCGCCGCCCCGACGCGCGGCCCGCCGCGCCACCGGCCCCCCCGGCGCCGCCCGCCCCGGCCGCGCCGCCAACGCCGCCAGCGCCGCCAACGCCGCCAACGCCGGACCCCAAAGCCCCACCGGCCCCCGGCGCCTCGGACTCCAGCAGCACCGTCCGCCGGGCCGTCCCAAACTCGGCCGCGACCTCGATCAACTCGTCGCTGACAACTCCGCGCAAGGCCTGGTCAGAGGCCAAAACAGCTTCCAACTCGGCGATCTGCGCGGCCAATTGGCCGGCCTCCGCCTCCAACTCCAGGAGCGAGAACTTGGTCAGGCGGCGCAAGCGCAACTCCAAGATGTAATCGGCCTGGGGCTCGCTCAAATCGAAGACGGCCGTCAGGCGGGCGCGGGCGGCGGCGGCGTCATCGGAACCGCGGATGACCTCGATCACCTCGTCAATGTTCAACACCGCCACCAGCAGGCCCTCGACCAGGTGTTGCCGCTCGCGGCGGCGGGCCAGGCGCCAGGCGGTGCGGCGGCGGACCACCGTCAGGCGGTGGCCGACGAAGACCTCCAACAACTCGCGCAGCCCCAAAGTGCGCGGCTCGCCGTCGACCAGCGCCAGATTGTTGATGGCGAAGGAGTCCTCAAGGGGCGTCAACCGGTACAGCTCCGCCAGCACCGCCTCCGGGTTGAAACCCGATTTGACCTCGATCAGGAGGCGCAGGCCGCGCTTGCGGTCGGTCAGATCGGTGACGGCCGAGACGCCTTGCAGGCGCCGGGCCTGGACCTGGTCCTTGATCCGCTCGATCACCTTCTCCGGCCCCACCAGGTAGGGCAATTCTGTGATGGTGATGCCCATGCGGCGGGCCGTGACCTTCTCGATCCGGGCCGCCGCCCGCGTGCGGAAAGCCCCGCGCCCGGTCAGATAGGCCTCGCGGACGCCCTCGAGCCCCACAATCCGGCCGCCGCCGGGCAGGTCCGGCCCGGGCACGAAGCGCATCAGTTCCTCAGGCGTGGCGTCCGGGTGGGCCAGCAGGTGGCGGGCGGCGGCGCAGACCTCGACCAGGTTGTGCGGCGGCATATTCGTGGCCATGCCGACGGCGATCCCGCTGGCGCCGTTGACCAGCAGG
Source organism: Bifidobacteriaceae bacterium (assembly GCA_031279575.1). Next base: position 9,736 of record JAITIG010000225.1, on the reverse strand, counting down.
TTCGGGATGGCGGCGGGCAGGACCGAGGGCTGGGTGGTGGACGAGTCGTAGTTGGGGACAAAGTCCACCATGTCCTCGTCCAGCCCCGCCGTCATGGCCACCGCCGCCGGGGCCATCCGCGCCTCGGTGTAACGCGGGGCGGCCGGGCCGTCGTCGAGCGAGCCGAAGTTGCCGTGGCCGTCGACCAGCGGCAGGCGCAGCGAGAAGGGCTGGGCCAAGCGCACCAGCGCGTCATAAATGGCGCTGTCGCCGTGCGGGTGGAGGCGGCCCATGACGTCCCCGACCACGCGGGCCGACTTGACGTGAGGGCGGTCCGGGGCCAGCCGCATCTGCGACATTTGGTAGAGGATGCGCCGCTGGACCGGTTTGAGCCCGTCGCGCGCGTCCGGCAGCGCCCGTGCGTAGATCACGGAGTAGGCGTATTCGAGGAACGATTGCGACATCTCTGTGGAAACATCGATGTCGGTGATCCGTTCTTCGGGCGGCTCGACCAGGGTGGCTGGCGCCGGCTTGGCCATGTTTTTCCTTCCTAGGGACCCTCCGGGCGGCGGGCGGCGGCTCGTGCTTCCGGGCTTTCACGATAGCCGGTTTGACCGTCGTCCACAGGTCAAAACCATTCTGCGCGCCCAATCTGCGAGGATGGGAGCATGCTCCAAGACCAAACGTTGTTGGCGGAACTCGACCGGGCGGGATATTTCCCGCAAATCGTGGCTGACGTTCTTGAGATCGCGCTGGCCGGTGAGCCGGCCACGGCTTTCTACGTCCATCGGGACGTGGCCTTCGGCCCCGGCACCATCGGTCAGCATCTGACCGTGATGGTGATCACGCCGACGCGGCTGATCACCACGCATGTCGATGACCACGCGGCCGACGAGTCGGCGCCCGCGGCGGTGGCCGCCTCGACCGAGGCGGTGGCGTTGAAACGGATCGAGTCCGTCACGCTCACCCACCTGACCGCCGAGCCGGAGAGCCACGACCCGTCCGAGCCGCCGAGCGCGGTCCGCCTGTCGATCGACTGGGGGTCGCATCAGCTGATCGACCTCGAGCCGTCCGAATGCGGCGACCCGGATTGCATCACCGACCACGGTTACTCCGGCGCCATCAACGCCGAGAACCTGGGCCTGCAGGTGACGACGGAGGTCAGCGGCGCCGAGTTGGCCATCAAGTTGATGGAGTTCGCGCGCTGTCTGTACGCCGCCACCGCCGATGCCGCCTAGCAGCCGCCCGCCCGGGCCGCCGGTCCCCGGTCAGGGCCCGCCGCCGATGCCGCCAGCCCCGGCCGCGCTCGAACAGGCGGCCCCGGCTTGGGTCACCCCGCCGGACTACGCCGCCGCGGGCTTGGCCTCGGTCTTCCCGCGCGCGCTGGCGCGCCTGGGGATCGACTTGCCCAACGCCCACGCGCCCCGCCCGGACGAGGCGGCGGGCTGGGACCGGCCGCGCGGCATCGTCGTGGTGCTGGCGGACGGGCTGGGGCTGGCCAATCTGGCCGAACGGCGCGGCCACGCCCCCCAGCTGGCGGACCTGCCGCGCGAGCGCCTGCTCAGCGGCTTCCCCTCGACCACGGTCGCATCCCTGGCCAGCCTGGGCACGGGGCTGGCGCCCGGGCGGACGGCGCTGGCCGGTTACAGCTTGCGCGACCCGGCCACGGGCCTGCGGGCCAATCTGATCCAATGGGACACGCCGACCGAGCCGCGCCGGTGGCAGCCGCACCCGACCATCTTCGAACGCTTGGCGGCGATCGGCCGCCCGGCCGGGTTTGTGGGCGAGGCCCGCTTCGCGCAGTCCCCGATGACCCAATCGTCGCTGCGCGGGGCCAGTTTCCATCCGGCCACGAAGAAGCCGGCCTCGCTGGTGGCGGCGACGGTGGCGGCGGCGCGGGCCGGCGACGGGCTGATTTACACCTATTGGGGCCAGCTGGACAAGGTCGGGCACGCGCGCGGTTGGCGTTCGCGCCAATGGGCTGAGGCGCTGGAGGCCCTGGACGGGGCCATGCGCCGCCTCAGCGCCGAGTTGCCGCGCCGTTGGGAGCTGTGGCTGACAGCGGACCACGGCATGATCGATGTCACCGACGCGCCGGTGTGGGACTTGGCCGAGGCGGCCGACCTGCGCGAGGGCGTCGACGTGGTGGCGGGCGAGGCCCGCGCGGCGCACCTGTACACGGCCGACCCGCCGGCGGTGGCGGCGCGCTGGCGGGAGCGATTGGGCGCCGAGGCTTGGGTCCTGACCAAGGCGGAGGCCATCGCCGCCGGGCTGTTCGGGCAGGTCGAGGCGCGGGTCGAACCCTACCTGGGCGACGTCATCGTCGCCATGGCTGGCCGGGGGATTGTGCTCGACTCCCGGACCGAGGGCGGGGCGGCCAAAATGGTCGGCCATCACGGCTCGCTGACCGCCGCCGAGATGGAAGTCCCCCTCATCCGCTGGCCCGCCGGCTGACGGCGCGCCCATGCCCTGACGGGCGGAAGACGGGGCCAGACGGCGCTCCGTCTGCCCTGACAAAGCCGCGGCATGGGGCGGCCGTTGCGCCGACGGCGTGACCGCGGCGCGGCCGGGCCGCGGATCGTGCACAATTGGGGGATGCAATCGCTCTCCAACCTCACCCCGGGCGAGGCGGCCCGACTGGCCCACCAGGCCGAAACCCCCGCCAGCCCCGACGCCATCGACCCCAGTCTGCTTGAAGAAGCCATCGCTTTGGTGCGGACTTGGCTCGGCCAAGCCGGGGAGATCCCCCCCGACGCCTCGGCGGCTTTGCTGGCCGGGCTGCTCAAAGACCCCAGCGGCTTGGGCTTCACAACTCGTTTCATCGATGGCGTCATCCGCCCCGAAGACCCGGCGGTGGCCGGCGGCGTGCTGGCTGAGATCGCGCCGCTGGTGCCGCAGTTCGTGCCCAAGCACATGCGCGCGGCCGTCAAAGTGGGCGGGGCGCTCGGGCGGGTGGCCCCTGACCTGGTGGTGCCGGCGGCGCGGCGGGTGCTCCGCGAGATGGTCGGCCACCTGGTGATCGACGCCACCGAGCGGCGCCTGGGCCCGGCGCTGGCGCGCTTGCGCGGGGACGCCACCACCAAGCTGAACATCAATCTGCTGGGCGAGGCGGTGCTGGGCGCCAAGGAGGCCGACGCCCGCCTCGACGGCACCATCGAATTGCTGAGCCGGCCGGATGTGGATTATGTGTCGATCAAGGTCTCGGCGGCGGTGGCCCCGCACGCGCCCTGGGCTTTCGACGCCACCGTCGCGGCCGTGGCCGAGCGTCTGGTGCCGCTGTTCCGGGCGGCGGCGCCGGCCGGCAAGTTTGTGAACCTCGACATGGAGGAATACCACGATCTCGAGCTGACGGTGGCCGTCTTCAAGGCCATCCTCGAGCGTCCGGAGTTCTTGGGGCTGGAAGCCGGGATTGTGCTCCAGGCCTATCTGCCGGACGCCCTCGGCGCCATGGCCGACCTCCAGGAGTGGTCCTCCGGGCGCCGCGCCCGGGGCGGGGCGCCGGTCAAGGTGCGCCTGGTCAAGGGCGCCAACCTGCCTATGGAACGGGTGCAGGCGTCCCTCCACGGCTGGCCGCTGGCCACCTGTTTGACCAAGGTCGACACCGACGCCAACTACTTGAGGGTGCTGGACTACGCTCTCGACCCGGCCCGCGTCGACGCGGTGCGCCTGGGCGTTGCCGGACACAACCTCTTTGACATCGCCTACGCCTGGCTGCTGGCCGGGCGGCGCCAGGTCCGCGCCGCCGTCGAGTTCGAGATGCTGCTGGGCATGGCCAAGGGCCAAGTCGAGGCCGTCAAGAGGGAGGTCGGCGCGGTCCGCCTGTACACGCCGGTGGTGTCCCCGTCCCAGTTCGACGTCGCCATCGCCTACCTGGTCCGCCGCCTGGAGGAGGGCGCCGACCACGCCAACTTCATGTCGGCGGTGTTCGACTTGGCGGAGAGCCCGGAGTTGTTCGAGCGCGAGCGCCAGCGGTTCCTCGCCTCGGTGGCCGCGCTCGACGCGGCCCAGCCGGCGCCGCGCCGGAGCGCCGACCGCTTCGCCGCCGCCGGTCGCCCCGGCCCCGGACACTTCGCCGAGACGCCTGACACCGACCCGGCCGTGGCCGCCAATCAGGCGGCGGCGACGGCCATTTTGGCGCGGGCGCGGATCACCGAGTTGGGTTTGGCGACCACCGCCGATGCCGTGGTCCCCGGCGCCGAGGACTTGGATCGTTTGGTCGGGGAGGCGGCGGCGGCGGGCGCCGCTTGGGCGGCGCGGGGCGGCGCCGAACGGTCCGCCATCTTGCACGCCGCCGGCGAAGCCCTCGAGGCCCGGCGCTCGGACCTGTTGGAGATCATGGCGGCGGAGGCCGGCAAGACGATCGACCAGGGCGACCCGGAGGTCTCAGAGGCGGTCGACTTCGCGCACTACTACGCCGAGGCGGCCTTGGAGTTGGAGAACATCGAGGGCGCTGAGTTCCGCCCGCGCCGGGTGACGGCGGTGGTGCCGCCGTGGAACTTCCCCTGCTCGATCCCCGCCGGCGGGGTGCTGGCGGCCTTGGCCGCCGGCAGCGCCGTGGTCTTCAAACCGGCCCGGTTGACCGCCCGGACGGGGGCCGTGGTGGCCGAGGCGCTGTGGCGGGCGGGCGTGCCGCGCGAGGTCCTGCGCCTGGTCAGCTTGGCGTCCGGGGAGCTGGGGTCGCGGCTGATCGCCCACCCGCAGGTCGATCAGGTGATCTTGACGGGCTCCTATGAGACGGCCGAATTGTTCCGCTCGCTGAGGCCGTCGCTGACCTTGTTGGCTGAGACGTCCGGCAAGAACGCCATCATTGTGACGCCATCGGCGGACATGAACTTGGCCGCCAAGGACGTGGCCGCCTCGGCCTTCGGCCATGCCGGCCAGAAGTGCTCGGCCGCCTCGCTGGTCATCTTGGTCGGCTCGGCGGCGCGGTCGCGCCGCTTCCGCGACCAGTTGATCGACGCCGCCCAGTCGCTCAAAGTCGGTCCGGCCACCGACCCGACCACAATGATGGGGCCGGTGATCGAGCCGCCGGGGGCCAAGCTGCGGCGCGGCTTGACAGAGCTTGAGCCCGGTCAGCAATGGGTGTTGCGCCCGCGCCAGCTTGACGGCGACGGCCGCCTCTGGAGCCCCGGCATCCGGGCCGGGGTCCGGCCCGGCAGCGAGTTCCATCTGACCGAATACTTCGGGCCGGTGCTGGGCGTGATGCGGGCCGAGACCCTGGAGCAGGCGGTGGCCTGGGCCAACCAGGTCGACTACGGCCTGACCAGCGGCCTGCACTCGCTCGACCGGGCGGAGATCGAGTACTGGTTGGAGCACATCCACGCCGGCAACATCTATGTCAATCGCACCATCACCGGGGCGATTGTGCGCCGCCAGCCGTTCGGCGGCTGGAAACGCTCGGCCGTTGGCGCCGGCGCCAAGGCCGGCGGCCCGAACTACCTGATCGGTTTGGCCGATTGGGCGCCGGCCGCCGGTAAGGCCGGTGACGCCGATGCCGCCGGTAAGGCCGGTGACGCCGGTAACGCCGATGCCGCCGATGCCGCCAACAGCGCCAGCCCAGCCGACCCGCCCGCGCCCCTCGGGGCCGGGGTGTCCGTGCTGGTCAGAGCCGCCGAGGCGGGGCTGGAACAAGACCGGGCGGCGAGTCTGGCGCGGGCGGCGGCGTCCGCCGCCGAGGCCTGGTCCGGCCACTTCGCGCCGCGCGACGTCACCGGGTTGACCGCCGAGCATAATGTGCTCCGCTACCGGCCGTTCCTGCGCGCCGTCCAGGTGCGGCTGGCGCCGGGAGGCGACCCGGCGGCCCTGGCCAAAGTGCTGGTGGCCGGCCTGACCGCCGGCGGCGAATGGGTGGCCTCGAGCGCCGATCCGCTGCCGGCCTGGCTCGACGGGGCGCTGGCGGCCATCGGCCGAAGCGTCGTGGTCGAGGATGACGCCACCTTCGCGGCGCGCCTCGCCGCCGGGCCTGGCGGCCGTGTGCGGCTGGTGGGAGGCGCCGGCGGGGAACTGCTAGACGGCATCGGCGGGCGCCCGGACGTGGCGGTCTACGCCAACCCGCCCACCGAGTCCGGGCGGCTGGAAATCCTGCCGTTCGTGGTCGAGCAGGCGGTGGCCGTGACCGCGCACCGCTTCGGCATGCCGGACCCGATGGTCCGCGACCTGCGCGGGCTGTGACCCCGGGGCGGGGCGGGGGCGCTTCGGTTCAGGACTTGGACGGGACGACAGGCGGGCGCCCGGGCGAGCGGACGGTCCAGCCGGCCTTCGCCCAGGCGGGCGCGTCGAGCGCGGCGCGGGCGTCGACCACCTCGCGGGCGGCGGTCCATTCGGCCACCCGGGCCGGATCGAGTTCGCGGTACTCGGGCCATTCGGTCAGCACCAGCAGCGCCTGCGCGTCGCGGACCGCCTCGGCCACCGAATCGGCGTAGCCCAAGGCCGGGTGCGAGGCCCGGGCGGACGCCACCGCTTGCGGGTCGGTGGCGGTCACCTGCGCGCCCGCCGCGGCCAGGGCCTCGGCCACCAACACCGCCTGACTGTTGCGGACGTCATCGGACATGGGCTTGAAAGCCAGTCCCAGGACGGCCAGGCGCGACCCGGCGACCGGGCCGCCCAAGGCGCGCTGGGTCAACTCGACCACGCGGACGCGGCGCGAGACGTTGATCTGGTCGGCCGTGGCCAAGAGCGCGGCGGTCAGCGGGGCGCCCAACTGTTCGGCCCTGGCGGTCAGGGCGTGCATGTCCTTCGGCAGGCAGCCGCCGCCGTAGCCCAGGCCCGGGTTGAGGAAGCGCCGCCCAATGCGCTCGTCTAGGCGCAGGGCGGCGGCCACGTCCAAGATGTCGGCGCCGGCCGAATCGGCCAGGTCGGAGATGGCGTTGATGAAGCTGACGCGCAGCGCCAGGTATGAGTTGGCCGAGGCCTTGACCAGTTCGGCCGACTCGAATGACATCTTCAGGCGCGGCGCGCCGCCCGCCAACAGAGGAGCGTAAACCTGGTCCAAGACGGCGGCCGCCGCCGCGCTGCCGAAGCCGGACCCGCAGGCGTCCTCGGCGCCGGCCCCGGCCGCTCCGGGCGCCTCGGCCAGGCCGTAGACAATACGGTCGGGGGAGAGCGTGTCCGCCACAGCGTGCCCCTCGCGCAGGAATTCGGGATTCCAGACCAGGTGGGCGGAGGCGTCGGCCAGGCGGGCGGCCAGCGGCCGGGCGGTGCCGACCGGCACTGTCGATTTGCCGACCACCACGGCCCCGGGCTCGAGCAGCGGGACGAGGGCTTCGGCGGCGATGTGCAGGGCCGTCAGATCGGCCTCCAGCGAATCCGCGGCCTGCGGCGTGCCGACGCAGATGAAGTGGACGCTCGCCCCCTGCGCGGCCGCGGCCAGCGAGTCGGTGAAGGCGAGCCGCCCAGAGTCGAGGCCGTCGCGCAGCAGGCGGGTCAGTCCGGGCTCGTAGAACGGCGGCCGGCCGGCCGCCAGGTCGGCCACCTTGGCCTGGTCGATGTCGACGCCGACCACCTGATGCCCCAACTCGGCCATGGCGGCGGCGTGGACGGCGCCAAGGTAGCCGCAACCGATCACAGATATGCGCACGCGCCTACCTTACTGGTCGGCCACGCCCGCCGGTCCCCGGGCGGGGCCGGGCGGGGCCGGGCTGCGTGGCGGCGGACGGCATTGGGGCGGGCGGCATTGGGGCGGGCGGCATTGGGGCGGGCGGCGGCGGGTAGGATTCGGGGCGTGAATTCGAGTTCCGGGGACTGGCCGGGGGTGAGCGTCTTCCTTTGCGTCCGCGACGAGGCGGCGCACCTGGAGCAGGCCCTGCGCAGCATCCTGGACCAGGATTATCCGGGACCGTTCGAGGTCGTCATGGCCGTGGGCCCGTCCAGCGACGCCACCGGCGCCCTGGCCGAGGAATTGGCGGCGCGCCACCCGCAGTTGCGGCTGGTGGCGAATCCGAGCGGGGCCACGCCGCAGGGCCTGAACCGCGCTTGGCGCGAGGCGCGCCATGACTACCTGGTGCGTGTGGACGGGCATTCGCAGCTGCCGCCCGGTTACGTGCGGCGGGCGGTCGAGGTCCTGGAGCAGACGGGCGGCGCCAATGTGGGCGGGATGATGGCGCCGGAAGGCACGCAGCCGTTCCAGAAGGCGGTGGCGCGGGCCATGTCCACTCCCTATGGCATTGGCGCCGAGTCGTTCCACACCGGGGGGGTGGCCGGTCCGGCCAAGACCGTTTATCTGGGGAACTACCGCCGCTCCGCGCTGGAGGCGGTGGGCGGCTTCAACGAGTCGTTCGCGCGCGCCCAGGACTGGGAGTTGAACCACCGCCTGATCGAGGCCGGCCAGGTGGTCTGGTTCGACCCGTCGCTGAGCGTTGTCTACCGCCCGCGGCGCACCTGGCGGGCGCTGGCCCGCCAGTTCTACGCCACCGGGCGCTGGCGTTGGCAGGTGATCAGGGCTTACCCGGGGACGGCGTCGCCGCGCTACCTGGCGCCACCGGCGGCGGCGGCGGCTGTTGGGCTGGGGCTGGTGGTCGGCGGCATCGGACTGGTGAGGCGTGGCCGGCTGGCGGCGTCCCTGCTGGCGGTGCCGGGCTTGTACGCCGCGGGCGTGGTGGCGGCGGCGGCCCTTGAGTCCAAGGGGCTCGACCGGCGGGCGCGGGCCTGGCTGCCGGTCGTCATCGCCACCATGCACATGGCCTGGGGGGCGGGCTTCTTGCGCGGCCTCGCGGGAGGCGTCCTGGCGCGCCGCCCGGCTCAGCGGCGGACCGCGCGGGCTGATTGACCGGGATCGGCGCGGCCAGCGCTATTCTTTGGGGGACCACATTCGTGGGCGGCGGGCGGGCGCGCCCGTTTTGAAGAAGGGACCAGATTGGCCAAGAACGTTGCGGAGGCTTCCGAAGCCAGGGATGAACTCCACGTCTATGAGGCTGGCCGGGCGGGTCTGCCGAGGATCGGCCCCTATGTGCGGGACCTGGTCGCGCGCTGGCCGTTCGCGGCGGAGTTCTCGCGCTCGTCGATCCGTTCGGCTCACACCGACACGGTCTTCGGCCGGCTGTGGCTGGTCATCAACCCGACGCTGCTGGCGGTGGTTTATTTCATCCTCGTGGTCATCTTGACCGGTCGGCCGTTGAACCAGGGCGGCCCGGTGCTGGTCCAAATCTGCTGCGGGCTGTTTCTTTACGCCTCGCTTTTCCAGAGCGCCGTCAGTACCGGCGCCGGCTCGGTCACCGGCGGCGGGGCGCTGATCTCGCGGATGGCCTTCCCGCGGTTGTTGATGCCGTTCGCGGCCGTGCGCACGTCCTTCTTCCGCTTCCTGCCGACGGTGCCGGTGTTCTTGGTCATCAAACTGGTGCTGGGGGACCGCTCGCTCCAGCCCTGGGGCTGGGAGATGGCGCTGTCGGTCTACTTCCTGGCGACCATGGTGGTCTTCTCGGCTGGGATCGCCGCCCTGATGGGGGCGCTGCAAGTGTATTTCCGGGACACCAGCAGTTTCCTGCCCTACTTCCTGCGCATCTGGATGTACCTCTCGCCGGTGCTGTGGCCGCTGAGCAAAGTCGGGCCGGACTCGAAGTTTTATCCCCTCATGTGGGCCAACCCGATGTACCCGATCTGCGGCGGCTGGGGCGAGACGTTGATCCGCGCCACCGCCCCGCCGCCGGCCTTCTGGGTCGCCTCGCTGGCTTGGGCGCTGGTGTCGCTGTTGGCCGGATCATTGTTCTTCATGTCAAAGGAGCGTGATTTCTCTGTCCGGATCTAGCAAGGACAAGGAGATCAA
>JAITIG010000189.1 GCA_031279575.1 Bifidobacteriaceae bacterium | reverse complement strand
TGACCGGCGCGGACGCCATCTGGGTGCTGGACGGCGGCAAACTGGTCGAGCGCGGCCGCCACCCGGAACTGCTCGCCGCCGGCGGCCGCTACCGCGGGCTGTGGGACCGCTACGAGGCCATCCGCCCAACCGCCGCCCAAGGCGCCCCCGGCGGCAGGCGGGCCGGCGCGGGCAGCCAACGCGGCGAGGCGGAACCCACTGAGAAACGCGGCGGCGGGCCGGGCAGCACGGCAGCGCCAGCCGGCGCCAGGCCCGTCCAAGGCGCCTCCGGCGGCAGGCGGGCCGGCGCGGGCAGCCAACGCGGCGAGGCGGAACCCGCTGAGAAACGCGGCGACGGGCCGGGCAGCACGGCACCGCCAGCCGGCGCCAGGCCCTCCCAAGCAGACGGCGGGGAGGGCAGGCCATGATCCGGCAGATGCTGTCGCTGGTCGGGCCAAAGCTGGCGCGCCAGATGAGAATCCATGTCGCGGCCTCGGTCCTGGTGGCGGCGCTGCAGGGGGCCGCCTTCCTGGTCTTGGTGCCGGTGCTGGAGGCGTTCTTCGCGGGCGACACCCAGGCCCGCAACCGCTGGTTCTGGGTCCTGGCCGCCTTGGCGGCGGCCTACGCGGCCGGCTACTGGGCGGTGGAGTGGCTCAGCTTGTCGGTCTCCGGTGGGACGGTCGGGGCGCTGATGCGCCGCTACGGGGACCGGCTAGCCGAGTTGCCCATCGGCTACTTCGCCCGCGAACGCGCCGGCGAGGCCTCAGACCTGGTCACCAAGGGGATCGTGTTCGCCGCGGCCGCGCCCATGATCCTGTTCGAGCCGATCATCACCGGCCTGGTGGCCCCGGCCGTGGTGGTGGTGGGCGCGTTCTTCCTCGACTGGCGGGTCGGCGCCGTCATGGCCGCCTTCACCCCCCTGATCTACCTGGCCTACCGCCTGGTGCGCCGCCGGGTGGCCCGGGCCGATGAGCGCGATGTCGCCGCCGCCGCCGAGGCCGCCGCCCGCGTCATCGAGTACGCCCGCGTCCAGCCGGCCTTGCGCGCGGCCGGTGACAACACCATCACGGCGCGCGCGTTGGATGCGGCGCTGGTGGAGCAGCACGCCGCCACCCGCGGGGCGCATCTGGCCGGCAGTGTCGGGGTGGGGGTGTTCACCGGCGTGGTCGAGGCTGCGGTGGTCGCGGCCACCGCCGTGGTGGCCGCCCTTTGCCTGGCCCGCGACCTGCCCCTGGCGGCCGGCCTGGCGCTGGTGATCTTGGCGGCGCGCTTCGCCGAGCCGATAGTCCACTCCGGCGCGCTCAGCGGCGGCATCTCCCTGGCCGCGGGCACCTTCAGCCGCCTCAGCGCCTTGATGTCCGAACCAACCCTCCCAGAACCCAAGCCCGGCGCCGCCGAGGTTGGCCGCGAAGCCGCCGCAGCCCAGGGAGCCGCCGCTGCGACCCAGGACGATGCCGCCGCCTCGCCCGGCGAGGCCGCCCAAGCCGGGGACGCCGCCGCCGAGGTTGGCCGCGAGCCTGCCGCAGCCCACAGTGCCGCCGCTACCCAAAGTGCCGTTGCTGGAACCACGGCCGGCGCCGCCGGGGTGGGGGGACGGCATCGGGCAGCGGGGGGCGCCTTGGGGGATTACTCGGTCGCGCTGCGGGACGTGGCGTTCGCCTATCCGGGCGGGCCGCGGGTGCTGGACGGGGTCTCCTTCGAGGCGCCGCAGGGGTCGCTGACGGCGATTGTGGGGCCGTCCGGGTCCGGTAAGACCACTGTCATCCGGTTGCTGGCGCGCTTCTACGACCCGGACGCCGGCGCGGTCACGATTGGCGGCGTGCCGCTGCCGGAGCTTGGGTCGGCTTGGGTGGCCGATGCCGTGGCGCCGGTTTTCCAGGACGTTTACTTGTTCGATGGGACCATTTTGGACAACATCGCCCTGGGGCGGGTGGGGGCCAGCCGGGCCGAGGCAGAGGCGGCCGGCCGCGCCGCCCGGGTCGATGAGATCGTGCGGCGGCTGCCGGGAGGTTGGGAGGCGCGCGTCGGCGAGGGCGGGACCAACTTGTCCGGCGGGGAGCGCCAGCGCGTCTCGATCGCCCGGGCGCTGCTGAAACAGGCGCCAATTGCGCTGCTGGACGAGGCCACGGCGGCGCTGGACAGCGAGGCGGAGCAGGCCATCGCCCAGGCCCTGGACGGGCTGCGATCCAGCAGCACCTTGGTGGTGGTGGCCCACCGCATGACCACCATCGCCGGCGCCGACCAGATCATCATGCTCGACTCCGCCGGCCGGGTGGCCGAGCGCGGCAGCCACGCCGAGCTGCTGGCCGCGGGCGGCGCCTACGCCCGCTACTGGAACGAGCGCTCCCGCGCCGCCGGCTGGCGCCTGGCCGCGGCCCCATAAGCCCTGTCGGGCCGGGAACGGCCAGGCCGGTGCCGTGGAGGCGCGCTTTCGCCGCGAAGCTCAGATACGGCGCCTTGCTCCAGGCCCAGGCAGGCTGGGCCGGCACGGCTGAGGCCTATGCCGCCGGCCTCGGCCCGGCGCCGGTCGAGGCCACCGGCGCAACCCCGGTGGAGCGCCCCTGATGCCCAAAGACTGCCCAGTCGGCCGCCCGGAGGCCGGCCGCCCGGAACCGTCCGCCCTGAGCCCCGCGCCCCATGTAACCCAACCGCCATCCCCGCAAACTCCCCGCCGCAAGCGCCGGGAGTGCGGGTGTGGGGTCATTGGCTTAGTAGCTTGACGTTGTAGCGGGCGAAGGTTTCGTCGGCGGTGGCGATGGTCAGGTTGTCGGTCAGCGCTTGGGCGATTATGAGGCGGTCGAACGGGTCGCGGTGGTGCCGGGGCAGGTTGGCTGTGGCCTCGGCGTGGGCGGCGGTGAGCGGCAACTCGATGTAGCCGGCCCCGGTCAGGGCTTGGACGTAGCCGGGCTCGACCTCCAACTTGCCGAGCGAGGATTTGAGCGAGATCTCGGCCACGGAGACGGCGGAGAAGAACACCACGTTGCCAGGGCGCGCCACCGCTTCGCGGAAAGGGGCCAGCCGGGGGTTGTCTTCGAGCAGCCAGAGCAGGACGTTGGTGTCCAGGAGCAGCCTCATGCGCCGTACCAGTCCGCCTCGTCTTGCTCGGTGAACTCTTCCCATCCGTCCGGCAGGCTCATCTTGCCGCGCCACATGCCCACCGGGCGCGGCTGGCCGCTGGCCGCCGCCGGCCCCACCCGCGCCACGGGCTTGCCGTGGCGGGTGACCACCACATCTTGACCGGTCTGCTCGATTTGCGCGAGGATCCCAGACAGGTGCGCCTTGAAGTCGTAGACGCTGACGGTTCGAACGCTGGCAGGCATGCCTCGACCCTACCAGGTCTGACCAGTCTGACCAGAACAAGCCAAGCCTGGCCCGCCCGCCCGCGCGGACGGCGCCGTGCCGCTAGGACTCTGGCCACGGGCGGTCGGCCGCCCCACGAAGCGCGCTGAGTACGAGTTGGCGTTCGGCTCGAGGGCCGCCGAGAGAGGCTGGGGCGACCTGCGCGCCCAGGCCCGCAACGCGTTGGCCGGCGCCTGGGACTATCTCGGGGGCTGGTGAGCAGTGCTTGCGGTCCGTGGCCGGGAGTGATCGAGCCTTGCAGCACCAGGGCGGCGCCGCCGATGGCCGCTGAGTGCTGGGGTTGTCCCCGAAGGGAAGTAGGCTGTGGCCTAGAAGGGAGGTAAACCCTGTCCCAGAAGGGAAGTAGAATGTGGCCTGGAGGGGAAGCGGGGGCTCGCTGGAGGGCGGAATCGAGGTCACTTTTTGTACGCGCGACGGGTCATCGACAACGAACTGGACGAATTGCAGCCACACCTGCCGGCGGTGTCGATCTTCGGGCCGAAGGCGGTCGGCAAGACTGAAACCGCGCGCCAGCGCGTCAAGTCCGCGCTCTGGCTAGATTCTCCGGAAGACGTTCAGCGGTTGCGGGCCGATCCGGGCCTGCTTGGGACCCTGCCTGGGCCGGTTCTGCTGGACGAGTGGCAGCGCGTGCCTGAGGTCTGGGACTCGCTGCGCCGGCAAGTCGACGCGGGCGCGCCCGCCGGGCGCTTCGTTTTGACCGGAAGCTCGGCTCCGCGCGATCTGCCCGTCCACTCTGGGGCGGGACGAATCGCGGGCCTGCGGATGCGCCCCATGACGTTGGCCGAGCGAGGGGTTGGCCAGGGCGCAGTCAGCCTCAAGAAACTACTCGCGGGCGATGCCGAGATCAGCGGCGAGACCGAGGTTGACCTGGGCGTATACGTCCGCGAGATCGTCTCATCCGGCTTTCCCGGCATCCGGTCGAAGGGCACGCCCAGGTTGATCCGGGCCCAGCTTGACAGTTACATCGACGCCATCGTGCAGCGGGAATTCGC
>JAITIG010000115.1 GCA_031279575.1 Bifidobacteriaceae bacterium | reverse complement strand
CGCCGCGCCGACCGCGCCAACCGCGCCGGCCGCGCCGGCCGCGCCAACCGCGCCAACCGCGCCGGCCGCGCCAACCGCGCCCTCGATGGCCGGCGGTCGGCTCGGGGCGGGCCGGCCGGTGGCCCCCCGGGCCAGGTTGGGGGAGGAGGCGGCTGGCGGCCGGCCACCGGGGGCGGCGCTTTGCCCCTTCGCCGCCAGGGCGCCTGGGGGGAGCGTGGTTAGGGCGCTGAGCAGGGCAAACGCGTCGGGGCCGGCCAGGCGGAGGGCTTGGAGGGCAGTGGGCAGGGCGAAGACCGGTTCGCCCTGGGCGAAGGCGCGCTGGCCCGCGAGGTCGTGGCGGCCCATCTACGGTGCGGCCCGCTTCAGGCGGGCGGCCATGTAGGAGCCCATCTCGGCGCCGAATCCGGCGATGTCCCAGGCCCACAGCAGCTCGCCGCGGACCAGGCCGTACATGCGGGTGGCGGCGCCGACCGGCGCGGCGGAGGCGGTGCGGACCATGGTGTCGGTGCCGAGGTCGATGCGCGGGCCGTTGGCTTGCCCGGCGTACAAGCTGAGGAATCCGGCCGCGTCGGCGATCAGCGCCTCGATCTCAAACGGCGGGTCCTGCCGGTCTTGGCCCGGGATGACGCGCCAAAAGCCAGATTCCTCGTGCCACAGTTGGGCCGGCGGGGCGCTGGTTGCGGGCCCGGGCGGCGGGGGTTCGGCCGGGTCTGGTGGCGGGGTGGGGGAGGGGAGCAGCCAGGTGCGGGCCGAGTAGGCCAAATAGGGGCCCTGGCCGGCGGTGAAAACCAGTTCCTGGGTGATCTGGCCGGGCGGGATGGGGCCGTAGCCGATGGAGCCCTGGCCGCGCCAGGTCCCGGCCAGCCAGGCGAAGGGATAGACCTCGGGCGGGAGGTTGGCGGCGAACAGGGCGGTCATTCGGGCCGCCGCCTGCCGCGCAGCAGCCGCCAGGCCGCGGTGGCGGCCCAGGCGCCAAGGGCCAGCGTCCCCGCCAGCACGGCGCCGAATCCGGCCCACTCCATAAGGCGAATCCTAACCCTCAGCGCATCAGTTGGGCCGCCCACACCGGCACCGCGGCCGCGGCTACCGGCAGCGCCAGCAGGGCTGCGTCGCGCCAGCCAAGGCCGCCGCCAAAGACTGACCGCTGCCCGCCCACCAGCCACAACGCGCCCGGCGCCAGCCCGCAGGCGGCCGCCACGGCAGCCGCGGCCCACCACGGGGTGCCAACCAGCCCGGCCACCGCGGCCCCCGCCGCCGCAGCCAACACCACCCCCGCGGCCGCGCCCACCAGCCCGGCCACGCCCACCGTGCCCGGGTCCCCGCCCGCGCCCGCCGCAGCGAGGCCGCCCGCGCCGGCCGGGCCGAAGCCGCCCGCGCCTGCGGCGCCGGCCGAGCCGAAGCCGCCCGCACTGGCCGGGCCGAAGCCGCCCGCGCCTGCCGGGCCGAAGCTGCCCGCGCCTGCGGCGCCGGCCGGGCCGGCTGGGCCGGCGGCGGGTGGGCGGGGCGCCAGCAGCTGGCTCAGGGCCACCGCCAGGCAGGCGGCGGCGATGCCGCAGCCGGCCACGAAGGCCAGATCCAAGAAATGTTTTAGTTGGGCCGCCGCCACCCACAGCCCGGTCGCCGCCAGCGCCATCACGCCGCAGGCCGTGGCCGCCACCGAGCGGACCAGGTCCGCCCTGGGCGCGGGCCGCGCCAACTCTCTGACAAAGACCGCTGGAAAACCACAGCCCAAAGCCACCAGCACGCCAGCCGCGGAACTGTTCCACAGCGCGGCCAGCGCCAGGGACAGCGCGGCGGTGCCGGCCAGCACCAGGCGGGCGCTGGCCGGGCTGGGAACCCCGGTCAAAGCGGGCCAGCCGGCCGCCAAAGCCAGCGCCACCAACCCCACCGCCAGCACCAGCCAGGCGTTGGCCGAGCCCGCCCGGCCGCCCAAAAACAGGCCGCCAGCGGGCAAAAAACCAGCCAGCGCGATGCCCGCTAGGCGGACAAATCTGGGCACGTCGCCTCCCGCATAGTTAAATGGTCATTAGATCAAGGCCATCGGGCCTGGACACAACACTACAAAGGAGTGGGGCATGGCGGAGATTCTGCTGCTCGCGGCGGACGCCGCTACCCCCGGCGTGGTACTGCCCGCGCTTGACTTCCTGCCGCACCGCGTGCGCATGGCCGCCCTCGACCCTTCCTCGCTGGTCGACTTGCCCAAGGTGGACCTGGTTGTCCTAGACGCCCGCCGGGACCTCCAATCGGCCCGCTCCACCGCCCGGCTGTTGCAGGTCACGGGCATGAATTCGCCGCTGCTGCTGATTGTGACCGAAGGCGGGCTGACCGCCTTGACCGCCGAATGGGGCGCGCGGGACTTTGTGCTCGCCGCCGCCTCCCCGGCGGAGGTGGAGGCCCGCATCCGCCTGGCCTTGGCCACGCCGGTGATGATGGGCGGCGAGGCCCCGGACGAGTCGATCGCCCAGGGCAGCCTGGTGATCAACCCGGCCGCCTACACCGCCAAGCTGCACGGGCGCACCCTCGACCTGACCTACAAGGAGTTCGAGCTGCTGCGCTACCTGGCGGCCCACCCCGGCCGCGTCTTCACCCGCACCCAACTGCTGCAAGAGGTCTGGGGCTACGACTACTACGGCGGCACCCGCACCGTGGACGTGCATGTCAGGCGCCTGCGCGCCAAGCTGGGCCCGGAGAACGACCAGCTCATCGGCACCGTGCGCAATGTCGGCTACCGCTTCGACGCCCCCAAGGAGCGCCGCCGCGCCCGCGAGGCCAGCTTGGAGGCAGACCAAGGTATGGACGATGCCGACCCGGTGGCAGCCGTCGCCTGACTCCCCCCAGCCGGGTGGTTTGGGCAGGGCGCGCCATCAGGCGCCCTCGCGCCCGCGGAGCCGCCCTAGAGGCAGACCAAGGCTTGGACGATGCCGACCCAGTAGCCGCCGCCTGACCCCCCCCAGCCGCCGCGCCCCAGACCCGCGGCCCCGCGCCCGCAGGCGGACCCGGCCCGGCGTCCGCCTGGCCCACAGCCGCCACCCCCCCAGACCCGTCTGGCGCCGTCCGCCCAAGGCTAGGCGGTGTCGCGCGCCTGCTGGGCGGCATCGCGCGGCTGCTGGGCGGCATCGCGCGCCTGCTGGGCGGCGTCGCGCGGCTGCTGGGCGGCATCGCGCGCCTGGAGTTGGCGGGGTGGGGCGGGACCGCGCGCTTGAAAGCGGCGGGGGTGGGATGGCCGGCTTGGGCGGCGCGGGCGGGGCTGGGAGGCGCTAGTGTGTAACGCGGCTGGGCCGCGGTAGCCCCGGGCTCCAAAATTCGCCGCTACGAGCGGCCCTCGCGCCGACTGGCGCTCCGCGGCCCAGCCAGCCAGGCGCGGTCCAGGCGCGCGCCATGATCGCCTACGCTTGTCTGTGGCCGGTTTTTGATGTCTAGGCTTAGGAGAGCCTGTGCGGTTCAGGTTGACACCCAAAGACGAGTCGTTTTTTGCCATGCTGGCGGCGCAGGCGCGGCTCTTGGTGGACGGGGCGGACGTCTTGGAGCAGATGGTGCAGGCGGACTTCGACGAGCGGGTCGACCTGGCGGCCCAGCTGCGCGAGATCGAGCACAACGCGGACGTCCAGGCGCACGCCATCATCAAGAAGCTCAACTCCACCTTTGTGACGCCCTTCGACCGCGACGACATCTACGACCTGTCCTCGGCGCTGGACGATTGCATGGACTACATGGAAGAGGCGGCCGACCTGATTGTGCTCTACCGCATCACCCGGCTGCCCAAGAAGACCGGCAAACAGATCACGCTGCTCAGGCGGGCGGCCGCCGAGACCGCCGAGGCCATGCCCCGCCTGCGCTCGCTGGACGGCCTGGAGGACTACTGGGTCGAGATCAACCGGCTGGAAAACCAAGCCGACCGGGCCTACCGGGCGCTGCTGGCCGACCTGTTCGAGTCGGAGACCGACGCCATCCACGTCATGAAGCTGAAAGAGTTGATCGAGGCCTTGGAGCACGCCGCGGACGCCTTCGAAAAGGTGGCGAACACGGTCGAGACGATCGCCCTGAAAGAGTCCTGAACTCCCATGACCCCGGAGATCATGCTCGCCATCACCGTGATGGCGATCGCCCTGGCGTTCGACTTCACCAACGGCTTCCACGACGCCGCCAACGCCATCGCCACGGCTGTGTCGACCCGGGCCATGCCGCCGCGGGCGGCTTTGACCATGGCGGCGCTGATGAACCTGGTCGGGGCGCTGCTGGGGACCGCCGTGGCGGAGACAATCGCCAAGCAGATCGTCAACCTGGAGGGCCTAGACCAGCACGAGCAGCTGCTGATAGTGCTGGCCGGGCTGCTCGGCGCGATCACCTGGAACCTGGTGACCTGGTGGTTTGGGCTGCCCTCGTCCTCCTCGCACGCGCTGATCGGGGGGCTGGCCGGGGC
>JAITIG010000114.1 GCA_031279575.1 Bifidobacteriaceae bacterium | reverse complement strand
CGCCGCGCCGAGCCGGGCCGCCGAGCCGGGCCGCCGCCGCGCCGCCGAGCCGGGCCGGGCCGGGCCGCCGAGCCGAGCCGGGCCGCCGCCGCGCCGCCGGGCCGGGCCGGGCCGGGCCGCTATAAGGCCAACTGGGCGGCGCCGTGGGAGAATCGGCGGGTGAATTTGACACGCACCGAGGCCCAGGCTCGGGCCGAGCTGATCGCCAATCCCTCCTATCTGGTGGAACTCGACCTGACCGGCGACGGGCCGCTGTTCACCTCCAAGACCACCTGCGACTTCGAGGCGCGCCAGGTTGGCGCGGACACGCACATCGAGCTGATCGCCCCCGAGTTGGTCGCCGCCAGTTTGAACGGCCGGCCCATCGACCCGGCCGCGTTTGCCCAAGACCGCATCCGCTTGGAGGGCCTGCAGGCCGCCAACACCCTGGTGGTGGAGGCCCGCTGCGCCTACTCGCGCTCCGGCGAGGGCCTGCACCGGTTCACCGACCCGGTGGACGGCAACGTCTACCTCTACACCCAGTTCGAGCCGGCCGACTCGTGCCGGGTGTTCGCCGTCTTCGAGCAGCCGGACATCAAGGCCAGCTTCGAGTTCCACGTCACCGCCCCCGAAACCTGGAAAGTCCTGTCCAACCAGCCCCAGGCGGGCGAGGCGGCGGCCGGGCCGGGCGGCATCGTGCGCAAATTCGCCCCCACGCCCAAGCTGTCCTCCTACCTGACGGCCATCGCGGCCGGACCCTACGCCGAGTGGCGCAGCGAGGTCGCCTCGACCAACGGGCGCAGCCTGCCGCTGGGGCTGTACGCGCGGGCGTCGATGGCGCAACACGTCGACGCCGCCACCGTGTTCGAGATCACCAAGCAGGGCTTCGGCTTCTACGAGCCCGCCTTCGACTACCCCTACCCCTTCGCCAAATACGACCAGGTGTTCTGCCCCGAGTACAACTTCGGGGCGATGGAGAACGCCGGGCTGGTCACCATCACCGAAAGCTACATCTTCCGCTCCAAGCCGGTGGCGGCGGCGGTCGAGCGGCGCACGGTGACCATTTTGCACGAGCTGGCCCACATGTGGTTTGGCGACCTGGTGACAATGCGCTGGTGGGACGACCTGTGGCTGAACGAGTCGTTCGCCGAGTTCATCTCCCACCTGGCCGCCGCCCAGGCCACCGCCTGGAAAGACGTCTGGGCCACTTTCGCCTGGTCGGAGAAGCTGTGGGCGCTGAAGCAAGACCAGCTGCCCACCACGCACCCGATTTTGGCCTCGGTCGAGGTCACCGAGGGCGTGCGCAACAACTTCGACGGCATCACCTACGCCAAAGGCGCCGCCGTGCTGCGCCAGCTGGTCGCCTGGGTTGGCCAGGAGGCTTTCCTGCGCGGGCTGCGGGCCTACTTCTCCAAGCACGCCTGGGGCAACACCGAGCTGCGCGACCTGCTGGTGGAGTTGGAGGCGGCCTCCGGGCGCGACTTGGGCGCGTGGGCGGACATGTGGCTGGGGACGGCCGGCGTCAACACTGTGGCCACCGATTTGCGCGATGCCGCCCGCCCCGTCTTGCGCCAAAGCGGCGCCCCGGGGTACCCCGGTTGGCGCCAGCAGCGGCTTGGTGTGGGCGGGTATTCGCTGGTGGACGGGGTTTTCACGCGTTTTTGGGAGACGGCGGCCGAGTTGGCGGCGGCCGAGACGGTGCTGCCGCGGCTGCGCCCGGCCGATTTGGTGCTCGTCAACGACGGCGACCTGGGCTACGCCAAAATCCGCTTGGACGCCGGCTCGCTGGCGGTGGCGGGCGCGCAGGTGGGCCGGCTGGGGGACTCGGTGGCGCGGGCGGTGGTTTGGGGGACGCTGTGGGACATGACCCGCGACGGCGAGTCCTCGGCGCGGCTGTTCGCCGAGCGGGTGGCGCGCTGGGCGGCGGCGGAGACCAACTCGACCGGGCTGCAGACGCTGCTGGGGTTGCTGGCCCAAGCCTTGGAGTCTTACACCGCGCCCGAGCTGCGCCAGGCCGCCACCGACCAGGCGGCCGAGCGGCTGTGGGCGCTGGCCGTGGCGGCCGAGCCCGGCTCTGACACCCAGCTTCAGCTGGTGCGGGCCTTCGCCCGCCACGCCAGCTCGCGGGGGCAGCTTGACCGCTTGGACGAGTTGGCTCAGGGCTCGCGCTCCTTGACCGGTTTGGAACTGGACACCGATCTGCGCTGGGACCTGCTGTTTGGGCTGGTGGCGGCGGGCCGGGCGGGCGAGGCGCGGATCGACGCGCAGTTGGCCTCAGACCAGACCCAGGCGGGGCGCGAGCGGGCGGCGGGCGCGCGGGCGGCGCTGCCCCAGCCGGAGGCCAAGGCGGCGGCCTGGCTGCGGGCGGTGGAGGACCCGGCCACCCCCAATCAGACCCAGCGGGCCATTATCAACGGTTGGGCGCGGGTCAAGGACGCCGCCTTGCTGGCGCCGTTTGCGGAGCCCTACTTCGAGGCTCTGCCGCGGTTGTGGCGCACCCGCGCGCCCCAGTTGGCGATGAACGCGGCGGCCGGGCTCTACCCCGCCGCCGCGGCCGACCTGCCGGGCCTGGATGTGGTTGGCGCCACCGACCGCTTCCTGGCCGAGTTGGGCGGCGACTTGCCGCCGCTGCGCCGCTTGGTGCTTGAGGGCCGCGATGGCGTGGTGCGGGCTTTGGCCGCCCAGGCGGTGGACCGCGCGGCCGGCGCGGCGGGCGCGGGCGCGGGCGGAGCAGACGGCGCGGCGGGCGCGGGCGGAGCCGGCGGCGCGGGCTGGGCGGGCGGCGCGGGCTGGGCGGGCGGCGTGGGCTGGGCGGGCGGCGCG
>JAITIG010000111.1 GCA_031279575.1 Bifidobacteriaceae bacterium | reverse complement strand
CGGGGGGTGGAGTTTCGGCCCGCGCACCGGGGCCGGGGGGGGCGGGGGCCGCCCCGCCGCCCCCGCCGCGCCAGCCCAACCCACATCGACGCCGGGAGGCCGCGTGACACCGACTCTGCCGAACCTGACCGCGGCGCCCGCCAAACAGGCCACCGCCAACCGCGCCCCCAAAGGCCGCACCGGCGCCCAACTGGCGGACCACGCCGCCCGCCTGGCCGCCGCCATCGACGCCCCAGAACGCCAAGCGCGCGCCAAGCAGCACGCCCGCGGCCGGCTGTCAGCCCGGGAGCGGCTGGGCCACCTGCTCGACCCGGGCTCGTTTGTCGAACTCGACGCGCTGGTAGAACACCGCGCCCAAGCCTTCGGCCTAGACCGCAAACGGATCCCCGGCGATGGCGTGGTGACCGGCTACGGCACCGTGGACGGACGCCAAGTGTGCGTCTTCGCGCAGGACTTCACCGTTTTCGGCGGCTCGCTGGGCGAGGCCCACGGCGCCAAAATCGCCAAAGTCCAAGACCTGGCCCTGAGCTTGGGCGCGCCCATCATCGGGATCTCGGACGGCGGCGGCGCCCGCATCCAAGAAGGCGTGGCGGCCCTGACCCAGTTCGCCGAGATGTTCCGGCGCAACGTGGCCGCCTCCGGCGTGATCCCGCAAATCTCGCTCATCCTGGGGCCCTCGGCCGGCGGGGCGGTCTACAGCCCAGCCCTGACCGACTTCATCGTCATGGCCAAACGCACCAGCCACATGTTCATCACCGGGCCGGACGTGATCAAAACCGTCCTCGGGGAGGAGGTCTCATTCGAGGAGTTGGGCGGGGCGGCCACCCACACCACCCGCTCCGGCGTGGCCCACTACGCCGCCGATGACGAGTTGGACGCCATCGAGTTCGTCAAGACGCTGCTCGGCTACCTGCCGGCCAACAACTTGGCGGACCCGCCGGACTTCGGGTGGCCCGGCCCGCCGCTGCCGCTCCCCGGCGAGCCCACCGACGAGGACCTGGCCTTGGACGGGCTGATCCCAGACCAAGGCAACCAGCCCTACGACATGCACGCGGTGATGGCGGCGATCCTGGACCACGGCGACTACCTGGAACTCCAGGAGGCCTACGCCCCCAACGTGATCACAGCCCTGGGGCGGATCGAGGGCAGGTCGGTGGGCGTGGTGGCAAACCAGCCGCTGGCCATGGCGGGCGCCTTGGACATCGCCGCCTCGGAAAAGGCGGCCCGGTTTGTCCGCACCTGCGACGCCTTCTCAATCCCCATCCTGACCTTGGTGGACGTGCCGGGGTTCCTGCCCGGCACCAACCAGGAGTGGGACGGCATCATCCGGCGGGGCGCCAAGCTGATCTACGCCTACGCCGAGGCCACCGTCCCGCTGGTGACGCTGATCACGCGCAAAGCCTACGGCGGGGCCTACATTGTGATGGGCTCGAAGAAGCTGGGCGCCGACATCAACCTGGCCTGGCCCTGCGCGCAGATCGCCGTCATGGGGGCCGATGGCGCGGTCAACATTTTGCACCGCCGGGCGCTGGCGGCCGCCGCCGAGGTGGGCGGCGAGGCCCGCAAGCGCGCCAAGCTGGTCCAGGAATATGAGGACGCGCTGGTCAACCCGTATGAGGCCGCCAAACGCGGCTACCTCGATGCCGTCATACTGCCGCGCGAAACCCGCCGCCAGGTGACCGCCGCCTTCCGCCTGCTGCGCACCAAACGGGCCGCCGCCCAGCCCAAAAAGCACGGGAACGTGCCGCTGTGACCGGCGGGTTCGCCATCGCCCGGGGCGCCGCGGTGACCGAGCAGGAAATCGCCGCCCTGGCCGCCGCCCTGGCGGTCCTCGCCGCCAAGGCCGCCAGTGCGGCGAGCGCGGCCAGCGCGGCCAGAGCCGCCAACGCCGCCAACGCGGCCAGAGCTGCCAGCGGAGCAGGCAAGGCGCAGGTGGGCCAGTGGCCGGCCGCGCCGGGGCGTCAGTTGCGGTTGAGGATGGCCAAGACGCGCAGGATCTCGAGATACAAGAACACCATGTCGACCACCAGCCCAAACGCGCAGGTCCAAGCGATCTTGGCGGGGGCGCCGTTCTGAACCGCCACCTTGATGGAGTCGAAGTCGACCACCAGGCAATAAGCGGCCAGCAACACCGCCACAATGCCCATGATGACGCCCAGAGGAATCCCAAACACCTCGACGCTGCGCATGCCGAAGGCCTGCCCGGGCATCGCGCCGCTCATCATCAACACCAGGTTGACCAGGCTGAACACCAGGTAGCCGCACAGCGCCACGAGCGCAATCTTGGTCATCCGGGACGAGGCGCGGATCTTGCCGCTGGCGAACAGCGCCAAAGTGACGCCAAAGACGCACAGCGAGGCGATCACCGCTTGCACCACAATCCCCGGGTACCAGGCCTCGAACAGCCGGGAGATCCCGCCCACAAAAATGCCCTCGACGGCCGAGTACAAGGTGATCAGCGCGCGCGACTTCTGCCGCTTGAAAATGTTGATCATCGCCAAGACAAAACCCACCGCCATGCAGCCGAAGATGATGGCCGCCCCGGCCGCCCGCGGCGCAACCAGCCAGCCCACGCTGGCGCCCACCAGCAGCACCGCGAACATGCCCAGCGACTTGATCAAGACGTCATCGTAGGTGACGCGGTCGGTTTGCACCGGGCCGGCCGCGGGCATCGCGTACATGGCCTCAAGCTGGCCGGCGCCGCCCGGGGCGTAAACGCCGGGCGGGTAGCCCGGCGCGGGCTGGCCATACGGCGCCGCCGGTCCCATGGCCTGCGGATTGGTGGCTCGGAACGCAGTTGAACGGCTGAAGACTGGGTTTCTCATGCCGCAATAATACAAGGCCAGCCTCAAAGCCGGCTGGGCCGCCCAGCGCGCCCGGCCGGGGCGGCGCCGCCAGCGGTGGTCGCGGCAGCGAGCGGCGCCAGACGGGTGCGGCGGGGGCCACTGGCCGCGCTGGCTGCCTGGCGCCTGCTGATCTGGCCGGACGCGCCCAGCGCGCCCAGCGCGCCCAGCCGGGACCGCCCGGCAGGCGAGGTTCGGCGGGGCGAGGGTTAGCCCTTGGCGAAGGCGAGCTTGGCGACAGCCCGCGCCTCGGCCTCCGGCTCCATGAACACCGGCGCGGTCCAAGCGAAACGCACGCGCCAGCCAGCCCGCTCCAAAGCCGCAGGCCAGAAGCGCATTTTGGCCCGGATGGAAGGTTCGGCCATGAAGGCCGCGCTGTCCGTCAGCACCGCCACCACCTCGCGCGCCGGGCCCGAATCAGGCCGCACCGCCAACCCCAGCCAAGGGCCGGCCGGGCCGCCGTAATTGGCGGTGACATGGGTGCCGCGCCGCTCGACGCGCCGCGCCAAATCGGCGAACAGCGGGTCGGCCACCTGCGGGCCGGCCGCGGGCAGGGCCCTGGGGTGGGAGGCGGTGTTGATGACAGCCTTGAACAACCTGGGGCCGGACCCGCGCAGGCGGTCATCGTCCAACTCCTCGGTGGTCAAAGACGAGACCACCGTCAACCGGCGCCGCCCGGCCAGCAGCACATCGGCCAGCCGCGCCCCGCCGGCCTCCCCGGCCAGGCTGCCGAACTCGTAAAGCACAGCCCCCCGGGGCGACTTGGCCAGCCCCGGGGCGAAGATCACGGCATCGCGGCTGACCCCGACCGCCTGGGCCGAATCCGCCACCAAGAGCGGCTCCGCCCCCTCCAACGCCAGGGCCTTGCCGATCAGCTGGCGCCCGCTCTTGGCCGCGTGCTCCAACGCCGAGCGCACCCGCTGGGCGTGGGCCGGGCTGGCCGTCAAGACGGCCAGCGACTCGTCCGGCCAGCGCCCCAAGTGGGCCTCGACCAGGGCCACGGTCGCCTCGACCTCGCTGGCGGAGGCGTCGATCCGGGTGGATTGGCCGGCCACCTGGCCCACCGCGTCAACCCTGGTCCAGGTCACCCGCGGGCCGCGTTCGCGGCTGGGCAGGGCCGGGCCCAAGGTGCGGTAGCCGACCTCCTCCAACAGGGCGGTGACCCGCGGGTCGCGCTCGTCGGCATCGGCGGGCAGTATCACATGGGGCAAGAACTCGGCCGCCGCCCCAGTCAAGGTGGCGCCGGCGGCGGGCCCGGCGGCGCGGGCGGCATCGCCCACCACCACAACTTGCCGGCCGCGGGCGATGGCGGGGGCGGCCAAGGCGGGCGTCAAAGTGTCCGCGGCATCGGCTATGACCAAGTCCACAGGCGGTCCGCCCAACTCCGCCAACGGCAGCGCCTGGGGCACCATAACCGGCCCAGCCAGCACACACGGGCGGGCTTTGAACGCGACATCGGGCGCCTGGGCGAAGGCTTGGCGCAGGCTGGCGCCAGCTTGGAGGTGGGCCAGTTTGAAAGCCTGGCCGGGGTAGGCCTCAGCCGCCCGGTCGCGGCTGGCGACAGCCGCGGCGCGGATCGGCAGCGGCTTGGTGGCGGTGTGGGCGATGTCCAACTCGCGGTAGGAGTCGACCAGGGCGGCCAGCGCGGCGCCCCCCATGGCGGCCAGGTTGGGGTGGTCTTTCAGAGCCCAGGCCAGCAGCGAGGACCACCAGGCGAAGTCGACCTCCGCGGCCAAATCCTCCAGGGCGGCCTCGGCCTCGGGGCCGGAGGCGCCCAATTCCGGGCCGGCCTGGCGCTGGCGCAAGTCCGCCACCAGGGGATCTAGCCCCATGGCGGCCAACTGGTGGCGCAGGGCGTGCAGCTGGGGCAGGAACTCGAGCGAGTCGCGGTCGCCCTGGAGGCGGTCCAAAAAGTCGCTCGCCTCGGCAAACGGCAGCGCGCGCAGCGGGGTCGGCAGGGCCAAGGCGGCGTCCAGCAGGTCCAAGTCCGCCCGGACGGCATCGTACTCGGCTTCGATTTGGCGCATCCCGACCGGCAGCTTGGGCCACGGCACGCTGGGGGACCAGCTGAGCCAAATGTCGCGCTGCTCATCGACCCGGCGCAGCGCCTGATGCAGGTCCTCGACCTGCAAACCGGGGCGCACCAGGTCGCGGGCTTGGCGGCGCAGGCGCCGGCGCAGGCGGCCCTTCATCTCCAGGCCCTGCGCGGCGCGCCATTCGGGGGTGGCGGTGGCGGCCACCATGTCGCTTGGCGAACGTTCGAAGATCTCCGGGATGAACTGGTCCAGGGCCTCGCGCACCCCGCGCAGCATGTCAAGCTGCCGACCCCAGTCCTCAACGCCGGCGGACTGCTTCAGGCCGGTCCTCTCGGTCACATCCCGCATGTGGTCGATGCTGCGCGCCAGCGCCCCGGCCCGCAGCCGGTCCAGCGCCGCCAGCAGGGCTTGGGCGCGCTCGGGGGTGGGGACCTCGGCCCCCAGCCAGGCGGTCAGCTCCGGCGTCAACTTGAACAGGCCCAGTTGGGCGGCTTGGCGCAAGGCGGCCTTGGCCTCGGCGCGGGCCTCGCCCGCCAGGGCGGCGATGGCCGGGCGGTCCAGTTGGCAGGCGGTGCGCGGGCTTAGCGCCGCCTCGGTCAGCTGGGCCAGCGCCTGCAGCGCGTCGTAGGGGCTGACCCCCCATTCCTCCAGCGGCTGGTGGAGGGCCTCGAGGTAGGCGGTGATTTGGCTGCCGCGCTCAGCCAGGGCCGCCCTGATCTGCCCGATGCCGTCCGCGTCCACCGCCGGCGCCTCGATTCCCAGCCCGCTGACCAGCTGGGCCAGCGAACGGTCGCGCCAATCGTGGCTGGGTTCGAGGTCCTGGAGGCATTCGCCCAGGCCAAAGGCGCGCAAGGTCTTGGCGACGGCGGCTTTGGCGGCCGCGTTGGACGAGACGTAGAGGACAGTTTGGCCCGAGCCGACGGCATCGGCGATGACGGCTGCCACGGTGGCGGCGGTGGGGGCTCCGGCGGGGGCGTCCACCAGCACCGAGGCGCCGGCCGCGACGGCGTCCAGGACGTGGAATTGGGCCACGCTCAAGTCCCCCACGCCGCGCTCGTGGTCGGGTGGCCTGTCGTAGGCGATCAGGGCCGGCAGCGGGCTGCGGGCCAGCTGGGCGCGGGCTTCGAGGTCTCCGGCCAGCGCCGCCACCACCGGGTGGCGCATCATCAGATCGCGGGCGGAGGCCAGGTCTTCTGCCAGCACCCGGCCAGGATGCTCGAACACACCTATGATTAGCTTGTTCTTCACCCGGAAGTCGGCGAAGACCGCCTGGCCCATAGCCCGGATGGCTTCCAAAACCGGCGCCGGGTTGAACGAGGTGCCTGCCACGGCATCGCGCGCCATCGCCTCTGGGTCGAGCGGGATGCCGCTGGCGGTCAGCAGCTCTATCAGCACCGGGTTGATGACCAGGTTCGGCTCGAGCTCAAGCTCAATTCCCTGCCGGCCCCGGTGCAAGCCGACCGGGCGCAGCATGATTGGGACGCGGCGGGGGCGGGCGGCTTGGCCCGCCGGGCCGGGCTCGCTCCAAAAGGCGATGCCCAGCCCCAGCTGGGTGGGCGGCAGGCCGTAGGTGGCGGCGTGGCGGTCGGCTTTGGCTTTGACCGCCTCGGCGCTGGCCTCGGCCCGGGCGTAGGCGGCCTTCTCGCGCACCAGCGAGCGCAGCGCGGTGGTGCG
Organism: Bifidobacteriaceae bacterium; assembly: GCA_031279575.1. Next base: position 742 of record JAITIG010000111.1, on the reverse strand, counting down.
CCCGGCGTAGAGCTGGGCGATGCCCGAGGGGTGGGCGGAAGTCAGGTCCAGCACGGTGTTGCCCAGCGCGGCGATGTCGACCTCGGCGCTGACGCCCCCCAGGCCGGCCAACTCCTGCGCCCAGGTGTCGAAGGCGCGGCCCAGTTGGGCGGCGCGCAGGTCGGTGGCGGTGACGGCGCGCGGCCCGGTGGCGCGCTCGTCACCGTGGTCCTGGTGGCGCTTGCGCCCGGCTAAAGCAAACAAGGCAGGCCTCACCCGTCCCAAGTTAGGCTGTTTGCCGCCCCAACTGTGGGAAATCGCCCGGCCACGCCGCGATTCGGGCAGCCCGTCGCCCCCAACCCCTCCCGCCCCCGCCAGTTCCCCCAAGTCGTCGCCCCCGAGGCCGGGTGCCCCGGGCCATGGCCCCGGGCCATGCGCCCCCGGGCCATGCGCCCCGCGGGCGATGCGCCCCCCCGGGCGATGCGCCCCGGGCCAGGCGCCCCCGACCCGACGCACCACCCCAGCCCGGAACCCCGCCCGCGCCCCCCGACGCCGCCAACCCGCCCGGCGGCATCTCACCTGGTCAGAGCGTCGGCGGCGGCGGCCCAACCGGCTTGGTGGTCAAACTGCCTGTAACGGCCGGTTTGGCCTCGTTATAGGCAGTTTGACCACCAAGCCGGTTGGGCCGCCGCCGCCGACGCTCTGACCAGGTGAGATGCCGCCGGGCGGGTTGGCGGCGTCGGGGGGCGCGGGCGGGGTTCCG
>JAITIG010000102.1 GCA_031279575.1 Bifidobacteriaceae bacterium | reverse complement strand
CGGCCGCGAAGTGGTCTTTCAGGGCGGCGCGGTCGGTGGCTTGGGCTATCAGCCCGCGCTGGTCCAGGGCGTCGATGATCGATTCAGGCACGCGCCCCATTGTCGCACCCCGGTCAACTGCCCCGGCCGGGGGGGTTGCCCGGCGGGCTGTGGGGCGGGCGGCGGGGCGCCCGGAGGGCCAGTTGGACCGCGGCGAGCGCCAGGAGGGCGGCGAACAAGGTGTTGCCGAGCCTCGGCGAGACCAAGAAAGCCAGCCCGGCGCCGGCGAAAGAGGCCGCGGCCGCCGCCAGGCCGGTGGCCAGGCCGGCCTTGGGGGCGACCAGGCCGCCGCGCCAGTTGGTGACGCTGCCGGTGACAGCCGAGGGCACCATCACCAGCAGCGACGTGCCGCGGGCCACCAAGTCGCCAGCCCCGAACAGCGCCATCAGGGCCGGCACCGCGATAACGCCGCCGCCGATGCCGAACAGCCCCGCCGCCAAGCCCATGGCCAACCCCAGCCCGGCCAGGCCCAACCCGCGGGCGGCGTCCAGGGGCAAGGCGGCGGCGCGCCCCGGGGTGTAAAGCACCATGAAAGCCGCCGTGGCCGCCAGCAGGGCGACAAATGCCCAGCTCAAAACACCGAGCTTGACGCGCCTAAGGACCCGGGCGCCCGCCCACGCGCCCAAGCTGGCGCCCGCCGCCACAATCGCCGCGGTCACCGGGGCCAAGTGGCCCCGGGCGCCGTAGGTCAGCGCGCCGACGGCGGCGGTGGGGATGATGGCGGCCAGCGAGGTGGCCGAGGCCCGGCGCTGGTCCAATCCGGCCAGCCAGATCAGCAGCGGCACCATGACAACGCCGCCGCCAACCCCGAACATGCCGCTGAGCAGCCCGCCGAGGCCGCCGGCGGCGGCGCAGCGCCACAGCGCCGGGGGCGGGGCTTCGAGCGGGTTGGCGGGCACTGGCCGGCCTCGGCCTCAGGCAGCCGACCAGGCGCGCAGTTGCCGGGCGGCGGCCAAGGCGGCGGCCAACTGCTCGCGGACGCGGGCCGGGGCGGTGCCGCCGATGCCGTCGCGGGCGGCCAGCGCGCCCTCCAAAGACAGCACCTGGCGCGCCTCAGGGGTCAGGCGCGCATCGACGCCGGCCAACTGGCCGGCGGTCAACTGCCACAGCTCCTGGCCGGCCGCGTCGGCGGCGCGCACCGCCCGGCCCGCCACCTGGTGGGCCTCGCGGAACGGCACACCGCGCCGCACCATCCACTCCGCCAAATCGGTGGCCAGGGCGTGGCCGCGCGGCGCCAAATCCGCCAGGCGGGCGGTGTCGAACTCGAGCGTGCCAACCAGCCCGGCCATGGCCGGCAGCAGCAGCGCCAAGCTGTCGGCGGCATCGAACACCGGCTCTTTGTCCTCTTGCAGGTCGCGGTTGTAGGCCAGCGGCAACCCCTTCAAGGTGGCCAGCAGCCCCGCCAAGTCGCCGATCAGGCGGCCCGCCTTGCCGCGGGCCAACTCGGCGATATCCGGGTTCTTCTTCTGCGGCATGATCGAGGAGCCGGTGGCAAACGAATCATGCAGCTTGACGTAGCCGAACTCGGCCGTGGACCAGATCACAATCTCCTCGGCCAGCCGGGACAAATTGACCGCCGCCATAGCCGCGACAAAGGCGAACTCGGCCACCACGTCGCGGGCGGCGGTGGCATCGATCGAGTTCTCCAACGGCGCCTCCAAACCCAGTTCGCGCGCCACCAAGCCCGCGTCCAACCCCAGCGTGGAGCCCGCCAGCGCGCCCGCCCCGTAAGGCGAGCGGGCGGCCCGCCGGTCCCACTGCGCCAGCCGCTCGGCATCGCGCAGCAAGGGCCAGGCGTGGGCCAGCAGGTGGTGGGCCAGCAGCACCGGCTGGGCGTGCTGGAGGTGGGTGCGGCCCGGCATCGGCGCGGCGGGGTGGGCGGCGGCCTGCGCGGCCAAAGCGTCGACCACGTCCAGCAACCCGCCGACGATGCCGCGGGCTTGCTCGCGCAGCCACAGCCGCACCAGCGTGGCGATTTGGTCGTTGCGGGAGCGGCCCGCCCGCAGCTTGCCGCCCAAAGCCGGGCCCGCCACCTCCACCAGGCGGCGCTCCAAGGCGCTGTGGACGTCCTCGTCGGCCGGGGCCGGCTGGAAGGCGCCGGTGCGGACTTCCTCTTCTAGCTCGTCCAAGGCGACGAGCATGTCGTGGAGCTCCGCGGCCGACAGGTGGCCCGCTTGGGCCAAAGCCTTGGCGTGGGCTCTGGACCCGGCCAAGTCGAACCGCGCGAGGCGCCAGTCAAAGTCGGTCGATTTGGACAGCGCGGCCAAGGCGGGCGCGGGGCCGGCGGCGAACCGCCCGCCCCACAAGCCCTCAGGCCGGGCGGAATCAGCTTGGGTCACGCCAGCCAGACTAGCCTGCCTGGTTAATGGGAGGCGATCACCGGGTCGAGGTCGCCGTCTAGAACCTGGTCCAGGTTGTAGGCCTTGTAGCCGGTGCGGTGGTCGGCGATGCGGTTCTCCGGGAAGTTGTAGGTCCGGATGCGCTCAGAGCGGTCGACAGTGCGGACCTGGGAGCGGCGTTGGTCGGCCGCCTCGGCGGCTGCCCGCTCCGCCCGCAAGGCCAGCAGGCGGGCCCGCAGGATGCGCAGCGCCTGCTCCTTGTTCTGAAGCTGGGATTTCTCGTTTTGGCAGCTCACCACCACGCCGGTGGGCAGATGGGTGATCCTGACGGCGCTGTCCGTGGTGTTGACCGACTGCCCGCCGGGGCCAGAGGAGCGGAACACATCCACCCGCAGATCAGCCGGGTCGAGCTCGACCTCGGCTGGGTCGTCCGCCTCCGGCATCACCAGCACGCCGGCCGCCGAGGTGTGGATGCGGCCCTGCGACTCGGTGACAGGGACGCGCTGGACGCGGTGGACGCCGCCCTCGTGCTTGAGGTGGGCCCAGACGCCATCGCGCGGCTCGGGGTGGCCGCGGGCCTTGATCGCCAGCGACATGTCCTTGACCCCGCCCAGCTCGGTCTCATTCAAGTCCAAGACCTCAACTGCCCAACCCCGCCGCTCGGCGTAGCGCTGATACATCCGGAACAGGTCGCCGGCGAACAAAGCCGACTCCTCGCCGCCGGCGCCGGCTTTGATCTCCATGATGACATCGCGGGCGTCATCCGGGTCGCGCGGCGTCAGCAACTCCCGCAGGGCCGACTCGGCCGCCGCCAAAGCCGCCTCCATGGCCGGCAGCTCGTCGCGAAACGACCGGTCGTCCTCCGCCAGCTCGCGCGCCACCGCCAAATCGGCCGCCGCCGCCCGGACCGCCTGGTAGGCCGAGACCGCGGCCGCCACCTGCGCGAAACGCCGCCCCACCCGCCGGGCCCGGCCCGGCGCGGCGTGCAGCGCCGGATCCGCCATCTGCTTGGTCAGCGCCCGGTGCTCCTGGAGCAGCGGGGCGACGGCATCGTCAAACTCGCTCATGGCCGGCCAGCGCGCCGCTCTACTTCGCCGCCGGGGCCTTCCGCTTGCCGTAGCGCGCCTCGAAGCGCGCCACGCGGCCACCGGTGTCCAGAATCTTCTGCTTGCCGGTGTAGAACGGGTGGCAAGCCGAGCAGACGTCCGCGTTGATGACGCCGCTGGTCTTGGTCGACCGGGTGGTGAAAGTGTTGCCGCAGGTGCAGGTCACCGTCGTGACCACGTAAGGCGGGTGGATATTCTTCTTCATGGTGCCTCCTCGATCCGCACCCCGGGTCGCCGCCCCCGCTGGAGCGGCGTGAACCGGAACGCCTCAGGTATTGTGCCAGAACACGGCCGCTGGCGGTTTTATTCCACGCCCAACCGCGCAGATGGGCGCGTCTCAGTTGATGTCTGGTGTTGTCTTGCTGACCTGGAGCAGGAACTCGGCGTTGGAGCGGGTCTTGCGCAAGCGCTCCAACAGCAATTCGATGGCCTGCTGCTGGTCCAAGGCGGACAGGACGCGGCGCAGCTTCCAGTTGATCTTCAGCTCGTCGGCGTCCATCAGCCACTCCTCGCGGCGGGTGCCGGAGGCGTCGACATCGACCGCCGGGTAGATGCGCTTGTCCGCCAGGCCGCGCGAGAGGCGCAACTCGGAGTTGCCGGTGCCCTTGAACTCCTCAAAGATGACCTCGTCCATCTTCGAGCCGGTCTCAACCAGGGCGGTGGCCAGGATGGTCAGCGAGCCGCCGCCCTCGATGTTGCGGGCCGCGCCGAAGAACTTCTTCGGCGGGTAAAGGGCCGAGGAGTCGACCCCGCCGGACAAGATGCGGCCCGAGGCGGGCGCCGCCAGGTTGTAGGCCCGGCCCAGCCGGGTGATGCCGTCCAGCAGAATCACCACGTCGTGGCCCAACTCCACCAGGCGTTTGGCCCGCTCGATGGCCAGCTCCGCCACAATCGTGTGGTCCGATGGCGGCCGGTCGAAGGTGGATGAGATGACTTCGCCTTTGACCGAGCGCTCGAAATCGGTCACCTCCTCGGGGCGCTCGTCCACCAGCACCACCATCAGGTGGACCTCCGGGTTGTTGGTGGTGATGGCGTTGGCGATGGCCTGCATCACCATGGTCTTGCCCGCCTTGGGCGGCGAGACGATCAACCCGCGCTGGCCTTTGCCGATGGGCCCCACCAAATCGATCACCCGGGTGGTGAGGTTGTCCGGGGAGGTTTCCAAGCGCAGGCGCTCCTGCGGGTAGAGGGGGGTCAGGCTGGCGAACTCTTTGCGGCCGCGGGCCTCCTCCGGGGTCATCCCGTTGACCGAGTCGAGCCGGGCCAGCGCCTTGAACTTCTGCTGGCGGGCCTGGTGCTCGCCCTCCCGGGGCTGGCGCACCGCGCCCACAATCGCGTCGCCCTCGCGCAGGCCCGCCTTGCGCACCTGGCCCAGCGAGACGTAGACGTCGTTGGGGCCGGGCAGGTAGCCCGAGGTGCGGACAAAGGCGTAGTTGTCGAGCACATCCAAGATGCCCGCGACGGGCACCAGGACGTCGTCTTCTTGGATCTCGACCTCTTCGAGGGAGGCCACATCCTGGTTGCCGCCGCGCTGGCGGGCCTTGCGGTCGCGGTAGCGGTCGCGCCGGCCGCGGCGCCGGCCGGTCTCATCCTCGTTGCGGTTTTGGCCGCCCTGGCCGCCTTGGCCGCCTTGGCCGCCTTGGGGCCTGTCCGAGCGGGCGGACGGCCCGCCGCCTTTGGCGCCGCCCCCGGCGGGGCGGCCCGCCTCATGGGCCGAGGCGCCTTGGCCGCCCTGGCGCTGGGCCTCGCGCCCCTTTGGCGCCTCGCCGCCCTGCGACTCGGCAGCGCTCCCGCCGGAGCTGGGCGCGGCCTCATCGGCCGGGGTGCCGGCCGAAGCCTGGGCGCGGCGCGGGCGGCGCTCGCCGCTGGCGGCCGCCAGGTCGATCTTGACCAGGCTGGCGGCCTCGGCGGCGCGGGCGGCGCGCTCATCGGCCGCCTGGGCCGAGGCCCGCCGGCCCCGGGCCGGGCCGGCCGCTTGGAGCAGCTCCTGGACGGCCCGCTCGGCGGCCTTGGAGACCTCCTGGCCGGCCTGGGGCGCCTGGGCGGCGGGCTTCGCCCCGGCGGCCGGGGACGGGTTGCCCTGCGCCTGGGCCCGGCCGCGCCTGGGCCTGGAGGCGGGCGGGGCGGACTTGTCAGGGCCGGCTCCGCCGCTTAGGCCACCGCTGATGGCGGCGATCAGATCCGCTTTGCGCATGCGAGATGTGCCCTTGATTCCCATTTGCGAGGCGAGCGACTGCAACTCCGGCAGGCGCATCGACCCAAGGGGGGGCAGCTTGGCGTTTGTGGTTGTCACTAATGAACCTTTGTCTAATCGGTGGGCGGACCTTCGGGTGCTGGTCAGCAAACACCAACTGGGTCCTGGATTGAGCGGCCGCGCATCGCGCAACAACAGGCGCGGTAGCGCGCTCGAAACCCATATTACCATCCTGCGGCGGCGCTTGCGCCACCGCCGCCTGGCAGCAGTTGGCGCAGGTCGGTGATCACCACGTCGGCGCCGGCCTGGCGCAACGCCTGCGCCCCAGCGCCCCGGTCGACCCCGACCACCCGGCGAAAGCCCCCCGCGCGGCCGGCCTGGACCCCGGAGATGGCGTCCTCCACCACCACCGCCGCGCCCGGATCGCAGCCCAGGCGGGCCGCCGCGTAAACAAACGTGTCCGGGGCGGGTTTGCCCGCCAGGCCCTGCTCGGCCGCCAAGACGCCATCGACCACCAGTTGGAGTTTTTCCAGCAGGCCGGCCGCGCGCAGCACCGGCACGGCGTTGCGCGAGGAGGACACCACCGCCGCCCGGCGCCCGGCGGCCGCCAAGGCGTCCAACAGATCGGCCGCGCCCGGATAGGGGGCCAGGGGCGCCTCGGCCAGCAGGCGCTCGAACTCGGCGTTCTTGCGGTTGCCCAGCGCCGCCACCGAGCCCTCGCCCGGGGCCTGCCCCGCCTGGCCAAACGGCAGGTCGACCCCCCGCGAGGCGAGCAGGCCCGCGACGCCCTCAAAGCGCGGCTTGCCGTCGATGTGGCGGAAATAATCGTCCTCGCTGTAAGCCGGCCCGATGCCGCGCCGCGCCAGGAAACCACCCATGACCAGCGCCCAAGCGCGGCGGTGGAGCGCCGCCGTGGGGGTTAGGACGCCGTCCAAGTCGAACAGGTACGCGCTTGCCACCGCGCCTCCTTTAGCTTGGTGTCAGGTGGTGTCATGGCCCAGCCAGTCTAAGCCGGCCGGCGCGCGCGGGCCGGCCGGTCAGCCGACCCGGGCCACCGTGCCGCCGCCGGGCGCGATCTGGGCGGCGCGCCAATGCCAGCCGGCCGGCTCGGGCACTTGGGCCGGGTCGGTGGTCAGGACCAGCACCGCGGGGCCGGCCCCGGACACAACCGCGGCCAAACCCACCGCCCGCAGCTGCGCCACCAGCTCGGCGGTGCGCGGCATGACATCCGCCCGGTAGGGCTGGTGCAGCCGGTCCTCGGTCGCCTCCAGCAGCAAAGACGGATCCGAGGCCAAGGCGTGGACCAGCAGCGCCGCGCGCGAGGCGTTGAACACGGCATCGCGGTGCGGCACCCGCGCCGGCAGGGCGGCCCGCGCCAGCGAGGTGGCGACAGTCGCATCCGGCAGCAGCACCACCACCCGCAGGTCGGGGTGGATGGCCAAGCGGGCGGCTCTGGCGCGCAACCCGTCCTGGCCCATCCAAGCCACCGTGGCGCCGCCGAACACCGCCGGGGCCGCGTTGTCCGGGTGGCCCTCGAAATCAGCCGTCAGCCGGAACACCCGCCCAGCGTTCATAGCGGCGGGGTTCATAATCAGCCCGCGCGCTATCAGCCCGCCGGCCGCCACCGCCGAAGCCGACGAGCCCAGCCCCTTGGCCTGGGGGATCGCGTTGAGGCAAGCCAGCTCCAAGCCAACCGGGGGGGCGCCTGCCACCTCCAGCGCCCGCTGCGCCGCCCGCACCACCAGATGCTTCGAATCAGTCGGCAACTGGCCCGCGCCCTCGCCTTGGATCACCACCCGCGAGGCCCCCGCCACCGCGCGCGCCTCAACTTGGTCCCAAATGTCCAGCGCCAAACCCAAAGAGTCGAAACCCGGCCCCAGGTTCGCGCTGGTGGCGGGCACTTTGACCAGCACGCGATCAGCGGCGAGGCGCACAGCGCCTACTCCCCCTCGACCCGGATCACACCGGCCACAGCGGCAACTGTGGCCTCGCCCGCCAAAGCCGCCACAACGCGCTGCAGGGCGGCCTCCTCGGCTTTGTGCGTCACCACCGTCAAAGTGGCCAACTCGACGCCGTTGGCCCCATCGCCGGCCGTTTGCCGCACAGTCTCGATCGACACGCCCTCGGCCGCGATCACCCGCGAGACCCCCGCCAGCACCCCCGGCTGGTCCTTGACCAGCAAGCGGATCTGGAACCGGGTCACCGCCTGGCCCACCGGCAAGACGGGCAGGTCCAGGTAGTGGGACTCGCCCGGGCCCAAACCCCCCGACACCCGGTGGCGGGCCACCGTCACCAAATCCCCCACCACGGCCGATGCCGTCGGCCGGCCGCCCGCCCCGCGCCCGTAGAACATCAACTCGCCCGCCGCCTCCGCCTGGACGTAGATGGCGTTGAAAGCGCCGCGGACCGAGGCCAGCGGGTGGCTCTCCGGCACCAGCGCCGGGTGCACCCGGGCGATCACACCGGCCGCGCCCAACCGCTCGACGATGGCCAGCAGCTTGACCACATGGCCCGTGGCCGCCGCCGCCGCCACATCCGCCTGGGTGATCTGGCCGATCCCCTCGCGGTAAACCTCGTTCGCCGAAACCCTGGTGTGGAAAGCCAAGGAGGCCAAAATCGCGGCTTTGGAGGCGGCATCGTACCCGTCGATGTCCGCCGACGGGTCGGCCTCGGCGTAGCCCAAGTCCTGCGCCTGGCGCACCACCTGGGCCAGGTCCAAACCCTCCCGCGCCATGCGGTCAAGCACATAGTTGGTGGTGCCGTTGACAATCCCCAAGATGCGGGTGATCGAATCGCCGGCCAAAGACTCGCGGATCGGCCGCAAAATGGGGATAGCGCCCCCCACCGCGGCCTCATAGTAGATCTCGACGCCCGCCCGCGCCGCCGCGGCGAACAACTCCGGCCCCAGCAAACCCAGCAGGGCCTTGTTCGCCGTCACCACCGAGGCGCCCGCGCCGAAGGCCGCCAACACCGCCGCGCGGGCCACCTCGATGCCGCCCATCAACTCGACCACCACATCGGCCCGCTGGGCCAAAGCGACCGGATCGCCCGTCAGCAACCCCCGGTCCAGGCCCGCCACCGGCGCAGGCAGGCTTGGGTCGAGCACCGCCACGCCCACCAACTCCAACGGGGCGCCCACCCGGGAGGCCAAATCGGGGGCCGAATCCCGCAGCAGCCGCACCACCTCGCTGCCCACCGTGCCGCAGCCGAGCACGGCCACGCGAACTGGATCAGTCACTGCAACAAACTCCTCACTGTCGAGGCGGCCCAAAACTCAAGCGTACAGGTCGCGGGCCAGCAGATCGGCGGCGGTCTCGCGCCTGACCAGGACAGCCGCCAACCCGTCGCGCACCGCCACCACCGGCGGGCGGGGCGTTTGGTTGTAATTCGACGCCATCGAATGGCAATACGCGCCCGTCACCGGGACCGCCAGAAGATCGCCCGGCGCGATGTCAGCCGGCAAATACTCGTCTTTGACCACAATGTCCCCGGACTCGCAGTGGATCCCGACCACCCGGGCCAGCCTGGGCGGGGCCTGGGAGCGGCGCGAGGCCAAGGTGGCCGAGTAGTCCGCGCCGTACAAGGCGGCGCGGATGTTGTCGCTCATGCCGCCATCCACCGAGACATACAGCCGGGACAGCCCGCCAGCCAAAGCCACCGGTTTGACCACGCCCACCGTGTACAAGGTGATCCCGGCGGGGCCGGCGATGGCCCGGCCCGGCTCGACCGTGACATGCGGCGGCGCGATCCCATAGCGCCCGCAAACCCGGCCCACCAGATCCGCCATGCCCCGCGCCACCCGCGGCACAGGCATCGGGTCGTGGCCGGTGGTGTAGGCCACGCCAAAACCGCCGCCCAACCCCAGCTCCGGCAGGCTGGCCGCCAAATCGGCCTCCACCCGCGCCGTCAGCCCCCCCAACCGCTCAATCGCCTGGGCGAAGGCCGCCACATCGAAGATCTGCGAGCCAATGTGGGAATGCAAACCCAGCAAAGCCAACTCGGGCGCCGCCGCCACCCGCCGCGCCGCCTCCAAGACCGAGCCGTCCGCCGCCGAGAGGCCAAATTTCTGGTCCTCGTGGGAGGTGGCGATGAACTCGTGGGTGTGGGCCTCGATGCCGATCGAGCAGCGCAGCATGACCGGCGCCGGACCGGAGCCGCCCGCCCGGGCCAAGCGCGCCACCTGGTCGATCTCCGGCAGCGAATCCACCACAATCCGGCCCGCCCCGGCCGCCAAGGCCCGCGCCAGATAGGCGTCCGGCTTGTTCGAGCCGTGCGCGGTGATCAGCTCCGGCGCCACCCCGGCGCGCAAAGCGATCTCCAACTCCCCCTCCGAGCAGACATCCAAAGCCAAGCCGTCCTGCGCCAGCCAGCCCGCCACCCCGATGGTGATCAAGGCTTTGGCGGCGTAATGGACGCGGGCGCCGCCCAGCGGCGCGAAAGCCGCCTCAAAGGCGTTCTTGAACTCCAGCGCCCGGCCCCGGAAATCGGCCTCGTCCACAATGTAGGCGGGGGTGCCCACCTGGCGGGCCAACTCGGGCGCGGCGATGCCGCCCACCTGGAGCACGGCATCGTCCGCTTTGAAGGCGGTGCGCGGCCACAACGGCCGCAGCAAGGCGTTGACGTCCCTGGGGACCTCCAACCAGGCCGGGGCTTGGAGCTGGGCGTGCAAAGCGCCCGCCTCATGGGTGGGCATGTCACATCCTTTCCGGCGCGGCCACGCCCAGCAAGCCCAAGCCGTTGGCCAAAACCTGGGTGGTGGCGTCATTCAACCACAGGCGGGCGCGGTGGGCCTGGCTGACCGGCTCGCCCGCCAGCGGGATGACCCGGCACTTGTCGTACCACTTGTGGTAGGCGGAGGCCAGGCGCTCCAAATAGCGCGCCACGCGGTGCGGCTCGCGGAAGCGGGCCGCCTCCTCGACCGCCCCCGGGAAGCCGGCCAGGTGCCCCAGCAGCGCGCCCTCGGAGGGGTGGGACAAGGCGGCCGGGGCGAAATCCGGCTCGCGCGCCAGCCCGGCGGCGGCCGCGTTGCGCGCCACCGCGGCCGTGCGGGCGTGGGCGTACTGGACGTAGAAGACCGGGTTGTCATTGGTTCTTGAGGCCCACAAGTCCAAGTCGATCTCAAGGTTCGAGTCGATCGACGAGCGCACCAGGGCGTAGCGGGCGGCGTCCAAACCGATCGCCTCGACCAGGTCCTCCAAGGTCACCACAGTGCCCGCGCGCTTCGACATTTTGACCCGCTGGCCGTCTTTGACCAGGAAAACCATCTGGCCTATGAGCACCTCGACGCGGGCCGGGTCGTCGCCCAGCGCGGCCGCGCCCGCCTTCAGCCGGGCGATGTAGCCGTGGTGGTCGGCCCCCAGCAGGTAAACCGCCCGGTCGGCGCCGCGCTCGCGCTTGTCGCGGAAATAGGCGATGTCGCCCGCGATGTAGGCCGGCGCGCCGTCCTGCTTGATCACCACGCGGTCGCGGTCGTCGCCGAACCGGGTCGACCCGAGCCACCAGGCGCCGTCCCGCAAATACAGGTCGCCGGTGCGTTTGAGCTGCTCCACCGCCCGGGCCACGGCGCCCGACTGGTGCAAAGACTGCTCATGGAAGTAGACGTCGAAATCGACTCCGAAATCATGCAGGCTGCGTTTGATCTCGGCGAACATCGCCTCGGTGCCCTGGGCGCGGAACGCCTCCAACTGCTCGGCCCGGCCCATTTGGGCGATCTGCGGGGTTTGCCGCGCGATGCCGTCCGCCAGCTCCTCGATATAGCGGCCGCCGTAGCCGTCCGCCGGGGCGGGCAGGTGGTTCGCGGCCGCGTACAACGACTCCGCGAAGCGGTCGATCTGGGTGCCGTGGTCGTTGAAGTAGTACTCGCGGGTGACCTTGGCGCCGAGGGCCTCCAGCAGCCGGCTCAGCGTGTCGCCCACCGCCGCCCAGCGGGCGCCCGCCAAATGGACTGGGCCGGTTGGGTTGGCGGAGACGAATTCGACGTTGACGTGCTGCCCCGCCAGCGCTTGACTGCGGCCGTAGGCGCCGCCCGCCTGGACAATCTGCCGCGCCAAAGCGCCCGCCGCCGCCTTGTCCAAAGTCAAATTGATAAACCCCGGACCCGCCACCTCGACTTGCGCGATGGCGTCCAAGCGCTCCAGGTAGGGGGCCAGGCGCTGGGCCAACTCGCGCGGCGGCAAGCCCGCCCGCTTGGCCAGCACCAAGGCCGCGTTGGAGAACCAGTCGCCGCGCTGGCGCTGCTTGGGGCGCTCCAAGTGGACCTCGCGGGGCAAATCGGCCGGGTCGAGGGGGATGGCGGCATCGCGCGCCGCCTGGGCCAAGGCGCCGGCCACGGCGCGGCCCAGCTCTTCAGGAGTCACCGGGCCATCGTAGCCAAGCCCCGGGCGGGGCGGGTCCCGGCGGGGGTGTGTTTGGATGGAACCGTGGCAGGCGAGGGCGCATCCGAGCGGCGGCCCGGGTTGATTGAACAGGTCGCCGAGGCCATGCGGGCGCGCATCGTGTGCGGCGAGTGGCCGGTGGGGGCGCGCGTGCCCACCGAGCCGGAGCTGGCCGCCATGGCGGGCGCCGGGCGCAACACCGTCCGCGAGGCGGTCCAATCGCTGGTCCACGCCGGGCTGCTGGAGCGGCGGCAGGGCTCGGGCACCTATGTGACCGCCACCTCGGAACTGCCCAGCGCGATGGAGCGGCAATTCGCCGGAGCCTCCCAGCGGGACATTTTGGAGGTGCGCCAAGCCTTGGAGATCGTGTCCGCCTCCCTGGCGGCGCGGCGGCGCACGCCGGCCGGGGTGGAGCGGTTGCGCCAACTGCTGTCCCAGCGCACCCAGGCCGTCGCCTCGGGGGACTTGGACGCCATGGTGGCGCGGGACTTGGACTTGCACCGCCACATCTCCCAGCTGGCCGGCAACCGCATCCTGGCCGAGCTCTACTGCACCGTGCTCGGGGCCGTGGTGGACAACATCCGGTTCAACTTCAGCCACCTGGGCCAGGAGGGCAACTCGCACGAGGACCTGGTCGAGGCCATCGCGCGGGGGGACGCGCCCGCCGCCGCCCGGGAGATCGAGCGGTACCTGGGGCAGATGGCCGAGTCGATGCGGACGTGAGCGGCCGCGCTGGTACAGTTGATGCCCGGCCCGGCCAGCCGGGCCCAGCCCTCGTAGCTCAGGGGATAGAGCGTCCGCCTCCGGAGCGGAAGGCCGCAGGTTCAATTCCTGTCGAGGGCACCAAAGTGGGACAGTTCAAACCTGGTGCGACATCTGCGTTTGGGTGGGATGCGAGTTGCAGGGTCGGCGCCGGCCGGCGCCGCGGCCGAGGCGGCCCGGGGGGCGCGGGCGGCATCTGGGCGCCTTGCGGGAAGATGGTCGGATGAGGCTGTTCGCGGCTGTGCGCCCCCCGACCAGTGCCCTCGACCACCTCTCGACGGCGTTGGCGGCGGCGCTGGGGCCCCGGGCCGACCGCTCCTCGCCGCTGCAGCCGCGGGCAAACTGGCATATCACGCTCGCCTTCTACGGCGAGGTGCCCGGCGGCGCCATCCCCGAACTGGCCGCCGAGCTGGCCGCCAACCTGGACGGCATCGGGCAATTTCGCCTGGAGCTGCGCGGCGCGGGCAGGTTTGGGCGGAAAACCGGCTGGGTGGGCGTGGGCGGCGACACGGCCGCGCTCGAGCGGCTGGCGCGGGCGGCGGCGGCGGCCTGGCCAGGCTCCGGCGGGACTTCCCGCGCCGCCGGCCGCCGGCCGCGACCCCACCTGACCTTGTCCCGCGCCGCCGACCGCCCCGCCACAAGCTTGGCCTTCCAAGCCCTGGCGGTCTACGTTGGCCCAACCTGGCCGGTCCGAGAGGTGCGGCTGGCGCGGTCGCAACTTGGCCAAGGGCCCGGCCGCCACTCCCTCTACACCGACCTGGCCGCCCTGCCCCTGGCCGCGCCGGCGGCGGGCGGCGCCAGCTGAGCGCGCCGCAGGCTCAGCTCGGCTCGGCGCCGCCCTGGCGGGCGGTCCGCCGCAGGCTGGCCGCGGTGGCGAGGGCCAAACAAGCCGCGATCACCGTCAGCGACAGCCAGATCGGCAGCTCGGGCGCCCACCCGACGGGCTGGCCGCCGTTGACGAACGGCAATTCGTTCGAATGGAGCGCGCCCAGGACAAGCTTCACCCCGATAAAGCCCAAAATGGCCGCCAGCCCGTAATTGAGGTAAACCAGGCGCCGCAGCAGGCCGCCGAGCAGAAAATACAGCTGCCGCAAACCCATCAAAGCGAAAATGTTCGCGGTCAGCACAATGAACGCGCTGCGCGTCAAACCAAAAATAGCCGGAATCGAATCCAGCGCGAACAGCAGATCGGTTGCGCCAATGGTCAAGAACACCACCAGCATCGGGGTCAGATGGCGCCGGCCGTCGATCAGCGTCGTCAACCGGTTGCCGTCGAACTCGCCGCTGATGGGCACCAGCTTGCCGACCAAGCGGACCACGCGGCTCTCGGCCGCGACCTCCTCGCTGGGCCGCAGCTGGCCGACCGCGACATACAGCAGCCAAGCCCCAAAGATGTAAAACACCCAGCTGAAGTTGTCAATCAGCTTCGCGCCCAGCACAATGAACACCGCCCTGAGCACCAAAGCCACCACAATCCCCACCATCAGAACTTGCTGCTGGTAGACGCGCGGCACCCGCAACTGGCTCATGATCAGGATAAACACAAACAGATTGTCCAAACTCAAGCTGTACTCGGTGAGCCAGCCGGCCACAAACTCGGTGGCGAAGCGGTGGTCGGCCAAGAACCAGAGCAGAACCCCGAACACCAGCGCCAAACCGACGTAAAACGCCACCCAGGCGCCCGCCTCCCGGACCGACGGCTCGTGCGGGCGTTTCGCCACCAGCAACAAGTCGACCAGCAAAATCAGGCCGATGACGGCCAACGAGACAATCTCAAACCACAGTGGCAATCCCACGAGCACCCCTTGCAGACCTAGTCCGCGCCGCCCGGGCGGACGGCGCAACCGAAGGTCTCTCCCACCCGCGCACCAGGCCAGGGCCGGACGCGGGCCAGACTCGCCGGCGCGATGCGCGAGGTGACGACGAGCCCCGTTGGGGGATACTCCCCTCCAATAGGCCCCGATCATAAACGCTGGGCCCGGGCCGCCGCAACGCCTGGCGGCGGCGCGCCGCCCCCCGGGCCAGCCGCGGCGCGCTCAGGCGCGCCAGGAACTCGACTCCTTGGCCGCCACCCAGGCGGCCACCTGCGTGCGCCGCTGCAAACCCATCTTGGCCAACAGCGAGGTGATGTGGTTCTTCACCGTCTTTTCCGCCACCCCCAGCCGCTCCGCGATCTCGCGGTTCGACAAACCCTCCCCGATCAGCGCCAACACCTTGTGCTCCGATGGCGTCAAATCCGCCGTCGGGTCCTCGTGGTCGGCCCGGCGCCGGGTCAAAGTCCGCTCGTCGAGCAGCGTGCGGCCCTGGGCCACCGCCCGGATGACATCGGCGATCTCAGCCCCCCGCACCGACTTGAGCAAAAACGCGGCCGCCCCCACCTCCAGGGCGGCCGCCAAGGCGTCATCGTCGTCGAAAGACGTCAAGACGACCGGGCGGGCCACCGGCGCGGCCGATTGCAGCTGCTTCATCAACTCGATCCCGGTGCCATCCGGCAGGCGCAAGTCCACCAGGATGACATGCGGGTTGACCAGCACGGCCCGGCGCAGCGCCTCCGCCACCGAACCCGCCTCCGCCACCACCCGCATGCCATCGGATCGCTCCACCACCTCGGCGATGCCGCGCCGGACCACCTCGTGGTCGTCGACGATCATCACGTTGATTGAGTCCAGGGGCAAAGGCTCGAGATCGCTTGAATGCACGCCTTTACCCTAGCGGCGCGCGCCAAGCTGGCACAAAGCGCCGCCCGCGGCTGCCCGCGGCCCGCCGCCGGGCAAACCAAACCAGGCCATCACCGCTGGTCAAGCGCGGAGATCCGGCGGTAGGCGGACTCGGCGGCGCGCTGCTCGGCGACCTTCTTGGCCGAGCCGGCGCCGGAACCGTACTCGACGGCATCGACCACCACCTGGGCTGTGAAAGTGCGCGCGTGGTCCGGGCCGCTCGACTGCGAGCGGTACTCGACATCCCCCAGGCCGAGGCCCGCCACCAGCTCTTGGAGCGAAGTCTTCCAATCGAGGGCCACACCCAGCTGCGCCGCCTCCTCCAAAGTGGCCCCAACCAGCCCCAACACCGCCCGGCGGGTGGGCTCTAAGCCATTGCACAGGTAGGCCGCGCCGATCAGCGCCTCCAAAGTGTCAGACAGGATCGAGTCTTTGCCGGCCCCGCCGGTGGTCTGCTCGCCGCGGCCCAACAGGACATAGGCGCCCAGGTCGATGGTTCGCGCCACCCGCGCCAGCGCCCGCTGCGAGACTGAAGCGGCGCGCATCTTGGCCAGCTCGCCCTCCGGCAGGTCGGGGTGGCGGCGGTAAAGGAACTCGGTCACCACCAGGCCGAGCACCGAGTCGCCCAAAAACTCGAGGCGCTCATTGGTCGGGATGCCGCCCGCCTCGTGGGCGAAGGACCGGTGGGTCAACGCCAGGACCAGCAGCTCCGGGTCGACGGGGCACCCCAACCAGTCCAGCAGCCGCTCAGCGGCGCCCGGACCAAGCGGCCGCGCCGGGGCCGCCATCGGCGTCAGCCTCCGAACTCGCTGCGATCCGCGGCCGCATAGTAGCGGCCCTTGTAAACGCCGCAATAGGGGCAGGCGTTGTGCGGCCTGGTCGCCTGGCCGCAGTTGGGGCACTTGGCCAACGGCGTGACCCGGGCCTTCCACTGCGAGCGGCGGGTCCGGGTGTTGGCGCGCGACATTCTTCTCTTCGGAACAGCCACAGCTACATCTCTTCTCTCTCGTCTTCCAACAAGTCTTCCAGCACCGCCCAGCGGGCGTCCACCGCGCGGTGGGCGTGGCCCGGCTCATCGGCCAAGTCCGCTCCGCACTGGGGGCACAGCCCGGGGCAGTCGTCCCGGCACAGCGGTGTGAACGGCAGCGCCAGCACCACCGCGTCGCGCACCTGCGGGTTCAAGTCAAGCCTGTCTTGGACCACGGCCGGCTGCTCGTCCGCGGCGGGCTGGCCGGCCTGGCGGGCCGCCGCCTCCCGTTCAGGATAGACGAACAACTCCTGGAATGTTGCCACGACCGGCAGATCCAAGACCGCCAGGCAGCGCGCGCACTCGCCGGCCGCCCGCGCCCGGACGGTGCCGGTGGCCAGGATCCCTTCGAGCACCGCCTCGAGCAGCAGGTCCAGGTGGGCCGGGCTGCCCGCGCCGACTCCGACCACGCCGGTTGCCAGGTCGGCGGGCGCCGCGAACTCGATCGAGAGCTGTTTGGATGTGCCCGGCTGGCGCCCGAACTGCTTGACCGAGACGGTCAGTTCGGGCGCTGCGGCGGCGGTCTTCTCAGGCATGTGTCCAACAACTCAAAGGCTTGACGCTGACGTTAGGGCTCCACCCCAACCGGTCGAGCCGACCCGACAGTCTAACGCAACCCGCCCGATGCCAAGAACCGCCGCCCGATGCCGCGCGGCCGCCCCCGCCGCCAGGGCCGCCAGGGCCGCCAGGGCCGTGGCGGGCGCAGCGGCTCGCGGCGCCGTCTCGGCGGCCCGTCGGGGGACCAGGCGCCTCAGCCGAGCCGCTGGGACAGGGCGCGGCGGACGGCCGGGGGGACGTAGGGGCTGACATCGCCGCCGTGGCGGGCGATGTCTTTGACCAGGCTGGACGAGATGTGGCCCCAGGCCGGCGCGGCCAGCAGGAAGACCGTCTCCAGGCCGGCCAGCTGCCGGTTGGCGATCGCCATTGGCGCCTCGTGGGACCAGTCCTGGCCGCCGCGCGCCCCTTTGACGATCACCGAGGCCCCAACCGACTGGCAGAAGGCGGCCAGCAGGCCCGGAACTATCTCCGCCCGGGCGCCCGCCAGGCCGGCGACGCAGTCCCGGACCAGGTCCAGGCGGGTTGCGGGCGGGAAAAGGGTCTGCTTGGCGGCGTTGGCCGCCACTGCGACAATCACCTGCCCGAACAGGGCCGCCGCCCGCTCGATCACATCCAGGTGGCCCAAGGTGATCGGGTCGAAAGAACCCGGCACAACCGCCAAACGCTCAGGCATCGCTCCCCCCGGCTGAGTTGGGGCGACTGGCCTGGGCGCGGCCTGGAGCCGGCCGGGCCGGCCGGGCCGGCCGGGCCGGGGCATTGGAGCTGAGCCGTTTCACAGGTGCCATTGTCTCAGGCGCCGGCCGGTTCGCGCCCGCCGGGGGCGGTTTGGCCGGGAGGCGCCTGGGCCAGGTGGACGGCGGTGTCGCCGTAAACCTTGGCCGCCAGGGCGCGCCAGGCGCCGGGCCAGGCCGGCGGCGCGCCGCGGGCCGAGCGCTCGACCACCACCAGCGCGCCGGGGGCGAGCGCCGGCCCGGCGGCCAGAGCCGCCAAGAGGACGTCAAGGCGATCAGGCCGCGTGGCGTAGGGCGGGTCCAAGAACACCAGGCCGAACGGCCCGGCCCGGGCCGCCAGGCCGCGCGCCAAAGCCCGCTCCACGGTCCAGGCCACCACCTCGGCCCGCGCCCCGAAGCCCAAAGCCCGGGCGTTGGCCGCCGCCACCCGGGCCGCCGCCGGCGCCGCCTCGACCAAAAACGCCCGCGCCGCGCCCCGGCTAAGCGCCTCCAGGGCGTAGCCGCCGGAGCCGGCGAACAGATCCGCCACCACCAGGCCCGCCCACCCGGCCGGCCCCCCCAGGCGGGCCTCAAGCTGGGAGAACACCGCCTCCCGGACGCGGTTGGCGGTCGGCCGGACGCCGCCGGCCGGGACTTTGATGACACGGCCGCCGGCCGCGCCGGCGATGATCCTGGCCACCGGCCTCAACCCCTTTCCAGGTAGGCCTCGCGGCCGGCCAGCAACCGCTCCATGGCGGCGCGCAGAGCCGGCCAGCGCGTCAAATCCGGATCTTCTTCCACCACCTGCTCGGCGGCGGCCCTGGCATCGGCGATCAGCGCCGCGTCCTTGGACAGCCGCACCAAGCGCAGCGACGACGCCCCCGATTGGGTGTCGCCCAAGATCTGCCCCTCGCGGCGGGTCTCCAGGTCCACCTCGGCCAACTCGAACCCATTGGCTGTCCGCTCCATCGCCTTCAAACGCGCGGCCGCCGCCGAGTCCGGCTCCGCCTGCGAGACCAGCAGGCAGACCGCCGCATCCGACCCGCGCCCGACCCGGCCGCGCAACTGGTGCAACTGGGCCAAACCGAACCGGTCGGCATCGAGCACCACCAAAGCGGTGGCCTCGGGGATGTCGATGCCGACCTCGATGACTGTGGTGGCCACCAGCAGGTCGATCTGGCCGCGGCTGAAAGCGGCCATGACGCGGTCTTTCTCGGCGGGGCTGAGGCGGCCGTGCAAGGCTGCCAGCCGGACGCCGCCCAAGGCCGGCTCGGCCCGCAGCTGCTCCAGCACCTGGGCCACCGAGGCCAGCGGGCGGCCTGGCCCCGCGGGGCGGCCCTCCCCCTCCCCCGGCCGCGGGACGGCGGCCGGCAGGCTGGGGAAGGCCAGCTGGCCCACCTCGGCCGGCGGCTCCTCGACCAACTCCGCGCCGGCCTCCAGTTGGCCCGGCTCGATGGCGGGGCAGACCACGAAGGCCCGCCGCCCGGCCGCCACCTCCTCCGCCAGGCGCTGCCACACCCGGGGCAGCCAGGAGGGATGGGTTTGGGGGTTGACCCAGGTGGTGGCCACCGGCGGGCGGCCCGGCGGCCCCGCCTCCAAGGTGGTCACGCCCAGGTCGCCGAACACCGTCATGGCGACGGTGCGGGGGATCGGCGTGGCGGTCATGACCAGCAGATGCGCCTGGCCGTCCGCCCTGGCCCGCAGGGCGTCGCGCTGCTCCACCCCGAAGCGGTGCTGCTCGTCCACCACCACCAGGCCCAGGTCCTTGAACTGGACCGCCTCCTCCAGCAGCGCGTGCGTGCCCACCACCAGGCCGATCTGGCCCGCCGCCAAATCCGCCAGCAGCGCCGCCTTGGCCTTGGGGGCGACCGAGCCGGTCAGCAACGCCAAGGCGGCCGAGCCGGCCTCAGGGCCGGGCCCGGGCCCGGCGACGTCGCGTCCGAGCGGGCCCAGCAGGTCCCGGATGGTGCGGAAATGCTGGGCGGCCAGCACCTCGGTCGGCGCCAGGAGGGCCGCTTGGCCGCCCGCGTCCACCACTTGCAGCATGGCCCGCAACGCCACCACCGTTTTGCCCGAGCCGACATCGCCTTGCAGCAGCTGGTTCATCGGCGCGCCGGCCGAAAGCAAAGCGCTTAGCTTGGCGCCGGCCGCCGCTTGGGCGGCGGTCAACTCGAACGGCAGCCGCCGGTCCAAGGCCGCCACCAGCGAATCCGCCCCTAGCTTGGCCGGCCGGGGCACGGCGCCGCCCTCCCGGCGGGCGCGCTCGCGCCGCCGGGCAAAGGCCACCTGAAGGGTGAAGGCCTCCTCGAAGGCGAACCGGGCCCGGGCCGCCGCCCACTCGCCGGGCGCAGCCGGATTGTGGATCTGCCACAGCGCCCGCCCCAGCGGCGGCAGGCCGCGGGCGGCCAAAACGGCGCCTGGCAGCGGGTCGGTGGGCGCGTCATCGTCCAAGCAGGCCAAGGCGGTTTGGATGGCGCGCTGCAAGGCGGGCGACTGCACCCCCGCCACGGCCGGGTAGATGGGGATCAAGCGGCCCTCGAAGCGGGGGTCCGGCTCGGCCGCGCGGTCCT
Source organism: Bifidobacteriaceae bacterium (assembly GCA_031279575.1). Next base: position 1,651 of record JAITIG010000102.1, on the reverse strand, counting down.
CCCACAAGACCTCCGGGTGGACCAGTTGGAGCAGGCCCCGGTACAGGCTGACGCGGCCGGTGAACAAACCCATGCGGCCGGGGCGGTACTCGCGCTCGTAGTATTCCACCAGGTGGGGGCGGCCCAGGAAGAAGGTCAAGCTCAACTGGTTGACGCCGTCGGTTATCACGGCCGTGACCAGCCAGCGCGACTGGGCCTGGAGCCGGCGCGAGGAGACGGCGCCGACGCGGGCGTTGATGGTGGCGACCTCGTCCAGGCGGAGTTGGGCCATGTCGGTGGGCACCCGCGGGTCCTCGTACCGCTTGGGGAAGTGGCGCAGCAAGTCGCCAATGGTGGCCAGCCCCGCCTGCGCCAGCTTGCGCCCCGCCCGCCCGGCCACGCGCCCCACCCGGGCGGCCAGATAGGCATCGGCCGATGCCGCTCCCGCCGCCGCTGCCGCGCCCGCCTGATTCACGCTTGCCAGGCTATAACCTGCCTCGGACACCGCAAGCGCGGCGCGCCCCGAGAGGTCCTGGCGGCTCAGCCCTCGGCCAGCGGCAGGGGCCGCCCCGGTATGCCAGCGCGGCCTGTCACCGCCGCTGGCCCGCCGCGCCGGGCGCGAGGGCGAGGGCGCGGGCCGGGGTGGCGACCAGGGGGCTGCGGGGGTAGTGCTTGGCGTTCCCAGTCACCAGCAGCGCCTCCAGGTGGACGGCGACCTCCCAGAACTTGGTGTCGTCTGGGTCCGGGGCCAGCGGCGGCAGCCTGGGGGGCGCGGCGGCCTCGCCCTGCGCCCGGATCAAGTCGAGCACAGCCTTGACGCGGGCACCTGGCAGGCTCAATCGGCTGCGGCACAGCACCTCTTGGTATTCGGCCAGAATGCGGCCGTCGTAGCAGGGCGACAACTCGCCTCTCAAAACACACGCCAAGACGGCGGCGCAGTTGCCCGCCGGCGTTATCAACGCCGACACCAGCGCATTGGTGTCGAGCACCACGCGTCTGGCCATCGCGCTTGGCCCAAGCCCCCTGCCCCGCCTCAGCGGGCGCGGGACCGGGACGCCTTTCTCGACTCCGCTATCACTTGGTTGACCTGCTCCAATGTCATCAAGTCCAGGCCCCGCTCGACTGCCTCGGCCCCGATCGCGGCCACCGCCCGCTCCGCCAGCACGCGCCGGGCGACGCGTTCCGCCTCCGCCGCGTCCAGGCCGTCAATACCGACGATGACGCCCGTGGGCCTGCCGTTGCTCAAGACCACCACCGGGCCGGTCTGGGCCGACAGCAGCGTTTGCCTGGTGCGGCGGCTGAGTTCCGCCATAGTCACCGATCCCACCGGCGCGCCTCCTCCCATTCAGATAATTACCAGCACAACAAACTGATACCCCGCCCCGGGCGCTGGCCCGGGGCAGGCAGCCGGGCCGGGCGCGGGCCTGGGGGCGAACCAGTTCGTGTTGGCCGGCTCGGCTTCGATCGGGCGCCAAGGGCTCGGCGGGGCCGACCCGCTGGCGCGGCGCGCCCAGCGTTTCACCATGCTGCCGGTGACAACCAGGGAAATGGAGGGGCGGGCGGGTTCTTTGGCCGAGGCGCTGTTCGAGGCCGACCCCATCGCGGGCCCCTGCGCCAACGCGCCCAGCGACACCGAACTGGCCGCGCTCCTGGCCCGCGGCGGCCTGCCCGC
>JAITIG010000097.1 GCA_031279575.1 Bifidobacteriaceae bacterium | reverse complement strand
TCCGGTGCCGGTGGTCCGCTGGGCGGGGGGGTTGTGTCCGCCTGGCCGGCGGTCCGCCGGGTGAGCGGGGCGAAGGGACTGGGATCGGCTAGCGGGGCGGCCGTGCCGGCCGTGCCGGGCGCCGGGGCGGGCGGTTCGGGCGGGGTGGGGGCTTGGTCCGGTGCCGGTGGTCCGCTGGCCGGGGGGGCGGGGTCAGCCTGGCTGGCGGTCCGCCGGGTGAGCGGGGCGAACGGACTGGGATCGGCTAGCGGCGCGAGCGGCGCGGCCGGGGCGAGGGACCAGGTGCTGGTTGGGGCGGCGCCCGCGTGGCTGGCGGCGGGAGGCGCAAACGGGCTCGGGGCGGCTGGCGGGCCGCCCGCCCCGGCCGGGGATTCGCTTGACGGGTCGGGGGTGGGTTGCCAGGTCGGGGCGGCGGCGCCGGGTTGGGCCAGCTCTGGGCCGGTGGGCCGCCACGCCGGGCGCGGCTGGGGGACTTCGGGTTCCGCAGTCCAGGGCGGCGCAGCTGGCGGGGCAGCGCTCGAAGCGGCGCCACTTGAGCCCGCAACACCCCAAGGCGGGCCCTCCGGGGCGCCAACTGCGGGCGGGGGCGAGGCCGGGGTCGGGTGCAGCTGCCAGGGCCGGGGGGCCGGCTCGCCAGCCCTGGGGGCGCCGGCGCCGCCAGGGGCGGGGGCGGCGCCAAGAGAGGCTCCGCCCACCAGGGGAGGGGCTGGGAAGGGCGGGTCGGCATCGGGCAGGGCATGGCGGGGAGGGGAGGCCGCGGCAGCCGCCGCCTGCCAGACGCGGGCGCGCTGAGCGGCGCCGGCGGCGTCCCGGCCGGCGTCTGCGGGCACGGTCATGGCGCGTTCCCCTCCGGTTGGACATCAGAAGCGGGCTGGACCGCTTGGACCGAAGTCTGCGCGGTCGGGCTCCCAGATGTCCGAGCGTACCGCAGCGGCGCCGAGATAGCGGCGGCGGCGGCTATGACCAAGCGGTCGCTGCCCGCCACCGACCAGGTCAAGCCCAGGCGGGCGGCGCGGTCGCGGTAGGCGCGCACCAGGGCGTCCGCCTCCAAGCGCTGGCGCATCGCCTGCTCCGGGCCGATGGCGCTGACCTGGTACGGCGGCGAATAGACGCGCCCGGCCACCAAGATCACGTTGCCGACGCACTTGACCGCCGTGTTTGAGGCGATGCGGTGGCCTTGGACGGCCATGGCCTCGGCGCCGCCAGCCCACAAGGCGTTCATCACGGCGTCGATATCCTGCTGGTGGACCAGTAGCTGGTCGGCTGGGGTGTCAGGCGCCTGCGCCAGCAAATCCTGGGCCGCGGCCGCGTCCGAGAGCGTCACCGTCAAGCCCGGCCCAGCCACCTCAACGCCCCCCGCAGCCAAGCTGACCTGCGGATCTATCTGCCCGCTGGACGGCGCGGCGCGTTCGACCAACTCGGCGACGGCTTGCGACAACTCGGCTTGGCGGGCTTGGAGATCTTGGACTTGGCGGTCGCGCGCCGTCAGCATGCCGCGCAGGCAGGGGGCGTCGCGCAGGTCGGAACCGCGGGCGGAGCGGGCGTTGAGCGTGAACAAGAGCCCGGCCAACACCGCCACCAAGCCGACCGATGCCGCGCCCCGCTGCCACCGCGGCCGGCGCGGGGTCTGGCGCGGTGGCCGGGAGAGGCGGGCGCGCCAAGTCTGCTCTGAGCCCGGGGGGACGGCTGCGCCCGGGGAGTGCGCCGCGGCTGAGGCCGCCGGTGTGGCGGCGGTGGCCGGCGCGGCCGGTGTGGCGCCGGCGGCTGGGGTGCCCGGTGTGGCGGGGGCGGCTGGGGCTGGGGCGCCCGGGCTGGGGGCTGGGGCTGGGGCGCCCGGTGTGGCGGCTGCGCCCGGCGCGGCCGGTGTGGCGGCGGCGGCTGGGGCGCCCGGGATGGGGGTGTTAGCTCGGGCGCCCGGGACGGCCGGCGTGTCCTGGGAGGGCGCGGCGGGCTGGCCAGGGGCGCCGGGGCGGCCAGGGGCGCCGGGGCGGCCAGGCGCGCTGGCGGAGCCGCCCGGTCCGGCCGATTGTGTCACGCGCGCTGCCCTCACATGGTTGATTTCTGTACTCTGTAACAAGATAGCCGCCGCCACTGTTCCGTTTGTGGAACCGGCGTCGGCTGGCCCAGCCGCCGCGGGGGACGGGTGGGCGCCACAGTCAGCCAAAATTAGGAGAAGCCAAGGTGCCGGAATCAAGGTCGCGTCGCAAGAAGAAGCAAACCTACATCGCGCCGCCGCAGCCCAAGGCGCCGAAGCCCTCGCCGGCCTGGTGGGCGCCGGTGATGGTGTCAGTCATGCTTTTGGGGCTGGTCTGGGTGGTGGTCTACTACCTGTCCAGCGGGGCGTGGCCAATTGGCCCCGCGGGGGCGTGGAACCTGGCCATCGGCTTCGGGCTGATGCTGGGCGGCTTCGGCATGACGGCGGGCTGGCGCTGAGCCCGCCCCCCTGGGGGCGGTGAGCCCGTCCCGCGCCGCCCGATGCCGCTGAACCCGCCCGCCCGATGCCGCTGAACCCGCCTGCCTGGGGGCGGTGAGCCCGCTCGGCGCCGCCCGATGCCGCTGAACCCGGCCCGCCTGCGGGCGGTGAACCTGCGGGGCGGTCGCTGGAGCGGTGTCCACAACGGGGGAAAACCCTGGGGATAACTACAGCTTTGTAATTAGGCGCCGCCCGGCTTCTCCACAGTCTCCCGAGGCCACAGCCAGCCCAAACGGGACTTTTCCACATTTTGCCGCCACTTATCCACAGCCCCCTGGGGTGAATCAACCAAACCAATCCCGCCCGGCTTGGCGCCTCCCCAAGGGCGGCCAAGCGCGCCTGGCCGCCCGCGCCTAAGCGCGCGGCGCGATGTCGCAGGAAGATCGAGAGCAGCGCGGCCCCGCCAAGCGCCACCGCCGCGCCGGCGCCGCCCAACCAGGCGTACAGGCGGCGGCGCTGGCGCGGGGCGTAGGCGTAGACGGCGGCCAAGGCCGCCCCGGCCAGCAGCCCGCCAATATGGGCCTGCCACGAGATCCCTTGGACCATGAAGCCGAACACCAGGTTTATCCCTATCACCACCGCGATCCCCCGGATGTCGCCGCCCAAGCGGCGGGCCAGCACAAACGCGGCCGCGAACAACCCAAAGACCGCCCCGGACGCCCCCAGGGTGCCGGTCACAGCGCCCGTGTAGGTGAAATCCGCCACCCGGAAGTAAACCAGCGCCGCCGTGTTGCCCGCCACCGCCGAGGCGGTGAACAAGACGGCAAAACGGCATCGGCCAACATACTGCTCAACGAAGCCGCCAACCACCCACAGGGCGTACATGTTGAACGCCAAATGCATCACCCCGCCGTGCAGAAAAGCGGCTGTGAGCAGGCGCCAGGGCTGGTCCGGGACCAACAGCGGGACCATTATCAAAGCCGACTCGAGCCCGCCGCGGGTGACCTGCTGGGCCAGGAAGACGGCCACGCACAGGGCGATGGCGGCCATGGTCACCAACGGGGCGCCGCCGGACAGCGGCGCTCCGAAGGCGGACCGCACCGCGCGGCCTGACTTGGCCCCCTGGCGCACGCATTGCGGGCACTGGACCCCCACCGGGGCCTGGACTTGGCAGGCCGGGCAGACCGGGCGGCGGCAACGCTGGCAGCGGACCAAAGCGGGCCTGCCGGGGTGGCGCGGGCACTCCGGCGCCGCGCCCGGACCAGGCGCGCCGGGGCCCGCGGGTGGTGCCGCGCCCGGACCGGGCGCCATCGGGCGCGCCGCCCTGGGGCCGACTGCCCCCGGGTTTGGGGCGCCGCCGTCCGCCGCGCTCGGGTTTGGCGCGCCGCCGCGGGTTGGGCCGCCGCCTAGCGCGGCGCCGTCCGCCGCGCCCGGCTCGGTCATGGCACTATGTCCACCGACTGGATCAAGACCTCTGCCAGGGGGCGGTCGCCCGGGCCGGTGGGAGTCGCGCCGATGGCGTCGACCACATCGCGCGAAGGCTGGTCCGCCACCTGCCCGAAGATAGTGTGCTTGCCGTTGAGCCAGGTGGTGGGCGCCAGGGTGATGAAGAACTGCGAGCCATTGGTGCCGCGCCCGCCGCGCAGCCCGGCGTTCGCCATCGCCAACAGGTAGGGCTGGTCAAAGGCCAGGGCCGGGTCGATCTCATCGTCGAAGTTGTAACCCGGGCCGCCCCGGCCGGTGCCGGTCGGGTCGCCGCCTTGGATCATGAACTTAGGGATCACCCGGTGGAACGGGACGCCGCTGTAAAGCGGGCCCTGCCCGTCCTGGCCGGTGCGGGGGTCGCGCCACGGCTGGGAGCCATCGGCCAGGCCCTTGAAACTGGCTACTGTCTGCGGGGCGGACTCGGGGAACAGGTCAAGGCGGATATCGCCCAAATTGGTGTGAATGATTGCTTGCATTGGGCCATCCTCCCACGAGTCGGCCGGCCGCGCCTGCCCCCGG
>JAITIG010000057.1 GCA_031279575.1 Bifidobacteriaceae bacterium | reverse complement strand
GGCTTGGAAAAGCGGCCGCAGGTGGCGCAAATCCAGGCCGTGGGCGGCCAACTCCCCCACCGCCGCGACTGCCGCCGCCGGCGCGCCGCCAGCCTGCGGGCCGGTCCCGGCCGCCGCCGCCACGGCATCGGCCAAGGCCTGGTCGCCGGCGGGCGGCTGGGACGCGGCGGGCGGCGCCGGGGCGGCTGAGCCCACCGCCCGGGGCGGGCGGGGCGCGGCGGCCGGCTGCGGCGCGGCGTCCAATTGGGCCAGGCGGGTCCGGATCACCTTGAGCGGCAAAAAATGGTCCCGCTGCTGGGTCAACACCCAGGCCAGGCGCTCAATATCGGCCTCCGAATAGCGCCGGTACCCGGACGCGGTCCGCTCCGGCGCCAACAGGCCCTGGTCTTCGAGGTAGCGCAGCTTTGAGATGGTGAGCGCTGGGAACTGCTCCTGGAGCGCCTCCAGCACCCCGGAAATCGAATAGGCGGCGCGGTGGCTCAGCCCGGCCGGCCAAGCCGGCCCCGGCCGCGCCCCGGCCGTCGCGCTCACTGTTCCCGGGCGGGCGAGGGGTGGAAGGTGAGGCGGTACTTGCCGATCTGGACCTCGTCGCCGGCCCCCAGGACAGCCTCGTCGACCCGCTCCCGGTTGACGTAGGTGCCGTTCAAGGAGCCCAAATCGCGCACCTCGAAACCAGCGCCGCTGCGCTCAAAAGTGGCGTGCCGGCGCGAGACGGTCACATCGTCGAGGAAAATATCGGACTTGGTCGACCGCCCCGCGGTGGTGGCATCCGCGTCCAACAAGAAGCGCGAGCCGGCGTTCGGCCCGCGCAGCACCACCAGCAGCGCCGATGTCTCCGGCAAGGCGTCGATGGCGGCGCGCGCCTGGGGGCTGAGCCCCTCGCCCAGGGGAGCGTCCAAGTCCGCGTCCGCCAAACCGCCGATCGCCTGCGTCGAGGCGACCCCGTAAATCGCCGCAGAATCTTGGTCCACTGTCACATCACCCCTCCCGGATCCGCAACCGCCGCAACCCATTCACTCTAGCGCCACCGCGTACTCGGCCGGCCCCAAGGACTTGACGGCGGTTATCTCCAGCCTCTCACGCTGGACCACATCGGTGGCGCCGCCCTGGGTGCGGATGGCGGCCAGCGCCCCGCCCGGCACCCCCAGCGCCGTCGCCAAAGTGGCGGCATCGCCGATGGCGCTCCACTGGTAAGGCTGGGCCAAGGCGGCGCCGTCCACCAGCAAAGTCCCATCCGCCCCGGACTCGAAATAGCTCGAGGCGGTGACACGCTGGCCGCCCACCGCGATCACCTCGGCCCCGGCGTTGCGCAACTCGTCCACCAGCAGGTAGGCCACCGCCGCGGTCAGCTTCGCCTCCGGGTCGCGGATCTCCACCTCGACCCCGGGGCCCACCGCCGGCAAAGTGCCGGCCAGGATGCCCTGGGTCTCGGCCCGGGCCTCGGCCGCCGCCTGGGCCTCCTCGCCCTGCGCCCAACTGGTCTCCAGCCGGTCGCGCTCGCTTAGAAGGGCGGCGTTCTCCCGCGCCAGTTGCTCGGCCTGGGCGTCAAGCTGGTCCAAAACCTCGACCAACTCGTCTTGGCGCAACTCGGAGAAATCCGCCTGCTCCACCTGGCGCACCTGCGTGGCCGCCGCGAACCCCAGCAGGGCGCACAGCAAACCGGCCGCCACCTGCGCTTTGTTCAGCCGCGGCTGCATCGCCCGGCCCAGCCGGCGCCAAGCGGCGGCGCCGTCGGCCGCCGCCGGCCGGCGCGGCGCCCCGGCGGCGCTCATGCCCGGAACAGCTTCCGCCTGATAGCGGCCGCGTTGGCGAAAATCCTGATGCCGAGCACCACAATCACCGCCGTCGACAGCTGCGAGCCCACCCCGATCTGGTCGCCCAGGAACACCAGCAGCGCCGCCACCAGCGCATTGGAGAAGAACGAGACCACAAACACGCGGTCGTCGAAGATCCCGTCCAGCAGCGCCCGGGCCGCCCCGGCCAGCGCGTCGATCGCCGCCACCACGGCGATCGGCAGGTAGGGCGCCAAGAAGGCGGGCACATCGGTTTGCGTCGCCAAGCCCATGGCGATGCCGACCAGCAACCCCAAGACCGCGATCACGCCCGCCTCACCCCTTCCCGGACCCCGTCCCGCCCGCCGCCGCGTGCTCCAAAGCGGCCACGTCTGAACTGGCCGGCAGTTCCAGCCGGCCGGCCCGCTCAATTGACACCGTCGCTTTAAGGTAGCCCCTCAGCAGCGAGATCCGGTCACCAGCCCGCCCGCGGGCCAAGCCCAGCTCCAAAGCGGAGGCCGGTCCAATCGCCTCGATCGCAATTGGGCTGGCCACCGGCTCGAAGCCGACCTGGATTTGGTCGCCCACATCTCTGATGGCGGTGGTGGACGTCAAACGCACCCCGCCCACCGCTTGGGCCTCCGCGCCGGCCTGCCACAAGGCGCCCACCAGCAGGCGCAAGTCGCCCGCCCGGATGCGGGCGTCCGGGTCCGCCTCGTTGGCCGGGTCCGGCGCGATGGTCAGGCGCAGGCCCGGCCCGGACACCGCCAAAGCGCCGACGGCGGCGGCCACCTGCTGGGACCGGGCGGCCGCGGACGGGTCGCGCCGGGCCAGGGCCTGGTTCTCCAACTCCGCCACCTCGCCGGACAACTCGTTGCTGCGCTGGCGCAAAGCGCCAACCCGCTCGCGGGCCTCCTCGGCCCGCCGCTCCAAGGCGGCGCGGGCGCGTTGGTCGGCTTGGTCCGGCGCGCGCAGGGCGCGCACCCCCCAGGTGGCCGAAACCCCCAAAATGATCGCCACCGCCGCCACCGCCGCCCAGCGCCAGCGCGGCGGCCGCTCCGCCCGGCCCGGCCCGCCCGCCGGGTGGTTGCGGACCGCCTTGGCGGCGGCCGCCTCGGCGTAGCCGCCATCGAGCGGCCGGTTGGAGATCTCGCGCAGCAGCGTCATCGACTCATCGACGCGCCGGCGCCCGCCGGCCGGCCGGCTCACCGCCCCGCCCCGGCCCGCCGGCGGGCCCGCAGCCACCTCAGCGCCCGGTAGGTCTCAATCAGGTAGGCGCCCAGGGCCACCCAGTACAAGAACAAACCCCACAAGGCGAAGGCCCAGCCCACCACCCAGGCGGCGTCTTTGACCCAGGAGGACTGCTCGGCCAGCAGCAGCAGCGGGAAGGCGTACATCAGCGCCAAGGTGGCCGCCTTGCCGACAAACACCACCTGGGGCGGGTTGATCCCCTTGAGCTTCAACAACAGCAGCGCGCCGCCGCCGACGGCCTCGCGCGCCGCCAAAATCGCCACCAGCCACCACGGGATGATCTCGCGCCAGCCGAGCAGGAACATGGTCGACAAGATGAACAGGCGGTCCGCCGCCGGGTCCAGCAAACGCCCCAGGCGCGAGTACTGGTTCATTTTCCGCGCCGCCGCGCCGTCCAGCCAGTCCGTCACCCCGGAGGCCGCCATCACCGCGATAGCCCACACATCCCAGTGCCTCACCACCAGGTAGACAAACAACGGGACCATCGCCAGGCGCAACCCCGAGATGGCGTTGGGCACCGTCAGCACGCGGTTCGCGTAGCGCGACCGGTTCAGTGTCAAAGCCCTAGCCCCCTTTTTCCCCAAGAGACTATATTCTCTTGCCCGTGGCTCTGCGCTACCTGGCCGAACCAAGCCTTTACGAGGCGTCCATCTTGAAGTCGCGCTTCATCACCCGCCTCTTCCCGCTGGAGCGCCCCCAGGGCGCCAAGGCGCTGGTGGACCAGGTCAGGAAGGCCAACTACGGCGCCCGCCACCACGCCACCGCCTTGGTGGCCGGCCCGGACGGCGCCCAGCAGCGCTCCAACGACGATGGCGAGCCGCCCGGCACAGCCGGCGCGCCCATGCTCGAAGCCCTCCGCCGCGCCCAGGTGACCGACATCCTGGCGGTGGTCACCCGCTACTTCGGCGGCACCCTGCTGGGCAAAGCCGGCCTGGCGCGGGCCTACGGCGGCGGCGTCGCCGCCGCCCTGGAGCGGGCCGCTTTGGTGGTCAAGCAGCCCCGGGCCGGCTTCGCCGTCGAGGTCGCCGCCGCCCAGGCGGGCCTGGCCCACCACCTGCTGGCGGAGTTCGCCGGCCGGTGGGGGGAGGGCATCGGGCAAGTCGAATACGGCGAGCCGGCCACCTTCGAGCTGTGGCTGGCGCCCCAGGCCGGCCCGGAGCTGGCCAAACTGCTGGCGGCGGGGCCGCTGGCGGCCAAGGCGCGGCCGCTGGGCCAGCGGCTGGTTACCATAGCGGGGTGAGCCGACCGCCGTACGAGGCCCTGCTGGAGCGCGTCTACACCCAAGGCGCCTGGAAAACCGACCGCACCGGCACCGGCACGCGCTCGCTGTTCGGCCAGCAGATGCGGTTCGACCTGGCGGCCGGCTTCCCGCTGGTGACCACCAAGGCGGTGCATCTGCGCTCCGTCATCGCCGAGCTGCTGTGGTTTTTGGCCGGCGGGCACAACGCGCGCGACCTGCAAGCCCAAGGCGTGCGGATTTGGAACGAGTGGGCCGCGCCCGATGGCGAGCTGGGGCCGATCTACGGCGTCCAGTGGCGCAGTTGGCCGGCCCCGGACGGGCGCTGCATCGACCAGATGTCCCAGGCGCTGAAGCTGGTGCGCGAGCAGCCGGACTCGCGCCGCATGGTGGTCTCGGCCTGGAATGTGGGCTACCTCGACCAGATGGCGCTGCCGCCGTGCCACCTGCTGTTCCAGTTCTATGTGGCGGACGGGCGCTTGTCCTGCCAGCTCTACCAGCGCAGCGCAGACTTGTTCCTGGGGGTGCCGTTCAACATCGCCTCCTATTCGCTGCTCACCCACATGGTGGCCCAGCAGGCGGAGCTTGAGGCGGGCGAGTTCATTTGGACCGGCGGCGACTGCCACATCTACTCCAACCACTTCCCCCAGGTGGAGCAGCAGTTGGCCCGCCAACCCTACCCGGCGCCGCATTTGGCGCTGCGGCGGGCCCCCTCTTTGTTCGACTACCGGCTGGAGGACTTCGCCTTCCCCGACTACCTCCACCACCCGGCCATCAAAGCGGCGGTGGCGGTGTGAGGCCGGCGGCCGCCCTGATTTGGGCCCAGACGCCGGCCGGGGTGATTGGCGCGGCGGGCGGCATACCCTGGTCGGCGCCGGAGGACTTGGCCCGGTTCAAGCGGCTGACCTGGGGGGAGGTGGTGGCGATGGGGCGCGCCACCTGGGAGTCCTTGCCGCGGGCCTGGCGGCCGCTGCCCGGCCGGTTGAACCTGGTGCTGAGCCGGACGCCCGGCTTCGCCCCGGGTGGGGCCAAGGTGGTCGATGGCCCCGCCGCCGCCTTCGCGGCGGCGGCGGCCGCCGAGGCGCCGGGGCCGCTGTGGGTGATCGGCGGCGGGCAGGTGTTCCGGGCCTTCATGCCGTGGGCGGTGGTGGCAGAGGTCACGGTGGTGGACCTGGACACCCCGGGGGACACCACCGCCCCGCTGTTGGCGCCGCCCTGGGAGCTGATTCGGCGCGAGCCCGCCGTTGGCTGGCTGACCAGCGCCAACGGGACCAGGTACAGGTTTGACAGCTGGGTGCGGCGCGCGCCGGGCGCCGCCGCGGCCGATGCTTGACCGAGCTTGGGGCGCCGGGGCGAACCGCCCGCCTGGGCGGACCCCGGGGCCTCGAAGTGGCCTGCCCCCGGCGTGGGAGCGGGACGCGGCGCGGGCGGCTGCGTTACCTTCGGGGCATGGAAATACCCCCGAACTCGGCGGCGCCGGCGCGGTTTGTGGCCGCCTTGGAGTCGATCCGGGCCGGCCGCTACCCCCGCTCCATCGCCCTGGAGGAGATCCCGGCCCCGACCCGCGCGGCCGCTTTCGCGGTCGCTTTGGAGGCCCGGCCGGCCGCCACCGCCGAGCTCGACGAGCCCGCCACCGGGTCCTTCGTGGTGTTGCACGAGCCGGGCGGGCATGTGGTGTGGGACGGCGACTTCCGCATTGTGACAGTGGCCAAAGCCGGGCTGGAGCCCGAGCTGGGCGAGGACCCGTTTGTGGGCGAGGTGGCTTGGAGCTACCTGGCGGAGGCTTTGGAGATGGAGTCCCTGCCCTGCTCCCAGCTGGCGGGGACAGTCACCCGGACGGTCTCGGAGTCATTCGGCGCGCTTCGCTCCCGCGGCCACCGGGTTGGGGTCGAGGTGCGGGCCTCGTGGACGCCGAGCGGCCCCGAGATTGGGCCGCAGTTGGCCGCCTGGCTGCGTTTCCTGGCCCAACTCGGCGGCGCCGAGCCGCTTCCGCCGGGGGTCAGCGCCCTGCGGCCGGCCGCGCCGGGGTGACCTACGATTGGTCACGCCATGAGTGAATCCTTGATCCCGTTGACATCCCCGCCTGGGGGCCTGACGCCGCTGGTGGACTCCCCCGGGGCGCTGGCCGAGGCCGCCCGCCAGCTGGCCCAAGGCGCCGGGCCGGTGGCGGTCGACTCCGAGCGGGCCAGCGGCTTCACCTACGCGGCCGGGGCGGAGTTGGTCCAATTCTTCCGCCGCGGCGCCGGCTTGGTGCTGATCGACGCCGCCGCCTTGCCGGATTTGCGCGCCGTCAGCCAAGCCCTCCAGGGCGTCGAGTGGGTGTTCCACGCCGCCTCCCAGGACCTCCCCGGCCTGCGCCAATGCGGCCTGGAACCCGAGTTGGTGTTCGACACCGAGCAGGCCGCCCGGCTGCTCGGCCTCCAGCCGGTGGGTTTGGCGGCGGTGGTGGCGCGCACCTTGGGGCTGAGCCTGGCCAAAGAGCATTCGGCCCAGAACTGGTCGCGCCGCCCGCTGCCTGAGGCGTGGCTCAATTACGCCGCCCTCGACGTGGTGGTGTTGCTGGACCTGCGCGACGCCTTGGAAGCCGAGTTGGCCGCCGCCGGCAAGCTTGAGATCGCCCGGGCCGAGGCGGCCCACGTCTTGGCCGCCCCGCCGCCCCGGCCCAAACTGGACCCTTGGCGACGGGTCTCCGGCGCCCACGCCATCAAGGACCGCCGCCGGTTGGCGGTGCTGCGCTCGATGTGGCAGGCCCGCGACCGGTTGGCTGAGCGGCGCAATATTTTTCCCGGGCGCGTGCTGCCGGACTCGGCCTTGCTGGCGGCCGCCACCGCCTTGCCGGGCAGCCGCGAGGAGCTGCGCGCCATCCACCCGTTCAACGGCCGGCGCCAGTCCAAGCTGCTGAGCTACTGGTGGGAGGCTTTGGCGCGGGGCGCCGCGACCCCCCCGGCCGATCTGCCGCCGGTGCGCGGGCCGGCCGCGCGCACCACCCCGCCGGTGCGCAGCTGGGCCCGCGCCCACCCCCGGGCGGCCGAGCGGCTGGCGCGGGCGCGGGCCGCTTTGGGCGAGTTGTCGCTCACGGCCGGCATCCCGGTGGAGAACTTGATGCAACCGGAGTTGGTGCGCCAACTGGTCTTCGAACCGCCGGCCGACGTGCCCGCCGCGATGGCCGCCGGCGGCGCCCGCGACTGGCAGATCGAGGCCGTCGCGCCGATTGTCGCCGCGGCCATCCGGCAGCCCGCGCCCGCGGCGCCGGACGCGCCAACCGCGCCAACCGCCCCGGACGCGCCGGACGCCTCGGACGCGCCAGACGCCCCGGACGCGCCAGACGCCCCGGCTGGCGCCTAGACCGCCGCCGGCCAGGCGGCCAGGGCTTTGGCGGCCACCGCCTGCGCGGTCAGCCCGGCCCGGGCGGCGATGGACTGGCGCGAGGCGGTGGCGAAGAACTCCTGCGGCAGGCCGCAGTTGACCACCGGCAGCGTCAAACCCCGCTGGGCGATGGCCCGCGCCACCGCCTCGCCCGCGCCGCCCGCCACCATGCCGTCCTCCAAGGTCACCACCAGCTCGCAGCCGGCCGCCAAGCGCACCAGCTCCTCCGGCACGGGGTAAACCCAGCGCGGGTCCACCACCGTCGCGGCCACCCCCCGCCCGGCCAGGATCTCGGCCGCGGCCAGGGCGGTGGCGGCCTCGGAGCCGATCGCCACCAGCAGCAGGTTGGGCCCCTGGCCCGCCCCGGCCAGCCCGCCCGCCAGCACGTCGACGCCCCCGGCGCGGCCGATGGCGGGCACGGCCGGCGGCAAGGGGCCCTTCGGGTAGCGCACCACCGTGGGGGCGTCGCCGATGGCGACAGCCTCGCGCAGGGCTTGGCGCAGCCGCTCGGCATCGCGCGGGGCGGCCAAGCGCAACCCGGGGACCAGCCGGAACAGCGCCAAATCCCACTGGCCGTTGTGGCTCGGCCCATCCGAGCCGGTGATGCCGGCCCGGTCCAGCACAAAAGTGACGCCCGCCCGGTGCAAGGCGCAGTCCATCAAAATCTGGTCGAAGGCCCGGTTCAGAAACGAGGCGTAGACCGCCACCACCGGGTGCAAGCCGGCGAAGGCCAGCCCGGCGGCGGTGGCGGCGGCGTGCTGCTCGGCGATGCCGACATCGAAGACCCGGTCCGGGAACTCGGCCGCGAAGGGCACCAGGCCCACCGGCTCCAGCATCGCGGCGGTGATCGCCACAATCTCCCCCTGTTTGCGCCCCAACCGCACCAACTCGTCGGAAAACACCGACGACCAGCCAAAACGCGAGGGTTCCAGGGGCAGGCCGGTCTCCGGGTGGATGCGGCCAACCGAGTGGAAGCGGTCCGGCAGGTGGCCCTCGGCGGGCACATAGCCGCGGCCTTTCTCGGTGATGGCGTGGACCAGGACGGGGCCGCCAAAGGCCTTGGCCTGGGCCAGGGCCCGCTCCAAGGCGGCCACGTCGTGGCCGTCGACCGGGCCGATGTACTTCAAGCCCAGGTCCTCGAACATGGCCTGAGGCGCGACCACGTCCTTGACGCCCTTCTTCAAAGCGTGCAAGGCGCCGTAGACAAACCGGCCGAGGCGCCCGCCCCGGGTCCGCAGCTGGCGTTTGCCCCAGCCCAGCACCTGCTCGTAGCGCGGCAGGGTGCGCAGCCCGGACAAATGCTGGGCCAGGCCGCCAATCGTCGGGGCGTAGGAGCGGCCGTTGTCGTTGACCACCACCACCAGCCGGCCCTGGTTGGCGGCCGCGATGTTGTTCAGCGCCTCCCAGCTCATGCCGCCGGTCAGCGCGCCATCGCCCACCACGGCGATGGTGAAGCGGTCGGATTCGCCGCGCAGCGAACGCCCGGCGGCGATCCCCGCCGCCCAGGACAAGCCGGCCGAGGCGTGGCTGTTCTCCAGCACATCGTGGACCGACTCGGCCCGGCTGGGGTAGCCGGACAAGCCGCCCTCCTGGCGCAGCGAGCTGAAATCGCGCCGCCCGGTGAGGATCTTGTGGACGTAGGCGATGTGCCCGGTGTCGAACACAAACGTGTCCCGGGGCGAGTCGAAAACCCGGTGCAAGGCGATCGTCAACTCCACCACGCCCAGGTTGGGGCCCAGGTGGCCGCCGGATTTGGACACCGTCTCAACCAGGAAGTCGCGGATGTCCGCCGCCAGGTCCGCCAAGTCGCCCTCGGCCAGCCGCTTGAGCTCCAACGGGCCGGCCAGGCCGGCCAGCACCGTGCCCGGGGGTCGGCTCCGACCGCCGGCGAGGTCCCGGCGCGCAGGGTTCAACAGGGCCACACCTTTCAGTTCGCGGGTCTACTTATCTTAGGCGCTAACCCGGCGCGCCCGGTCGGCTCGAGCCGGGCCGCGGCTGGCGTGGCGCGACTCCTCCAGCTAGGCCGCCGCCAACTGCCTGAGCACAAATTGCAAGATGCCGCCGTGGCGGTAGTACTCGGCCTCGCCGGGGGTGTCGATCCGGACCACCGCCTCAAAGCGGATGGCCTGGCCGCCCGGCTTGGTGGCGGTGACCGCCGCCCGGGGCGGGACGACGGCATCGTTCAGCGCCTCCAAACCCCGGATGTCGAACACCTCGCTGCCGTCCAGGCCGAGCGAGTCGGCCGATTGCCCGGGCGGGAACTGCAGCGGCAGCACCCCCATGCCGATCAGGTTGGAGCGGTGGATGCGCTCGAAGGACTCGGTGATGACGGCTTTGACGCCCAGCAGCAAGGTGCCCTTGGCGGCCCAGTCGCGCGAGGAGCCGGTGCCGTACTCTTTGCCGCCCAGCACCACCAGCGGCACGCCCGCCGCGCGGTAGGCCTCGGCCGCGGCGAAGATGGTGGTGACCCGGCCGTCCAGGTGGCAGCGGGTGAAGCCGCCGGGCACATCGACCAGCTGGTTGCGCAGGCGGATGTTGGCGAAGGTGCCGCGCACCATGACCTCGTGGTTGCCGCGCCTGGAGCCGTAGGAGTTGAAGTCGGCCGGGGCCACGCCGCGCTCGGCCAGGTAGCGGCCGGCCGGGGAGTCGGCTTTGATGTTGCCGGCCGGGCTGATGTGGTCGGTGGTGACCGAGTCGCCCAGCTTGGCCAGCACCCGCGCCCCCGCGATGTCCGCCACCGGGGCCGGCCGGGCCGCCATGGACTCGAAGTAGGGCGGCCGGCGCACGTAGGTGGAGGCCTCGTCCCATTCGAAGACGTCGCCCGCGGGGGTGGGCAGCGCGCGCCAGCGCTCGTCGCCGGCGAACAGGTCGGCGTAGGAGGCCTCGAACATCTCCCGCGACACGGTCTGGTCGATGGCGTCTTGGACCTCGCCGGGGGCGGGCCACACGTCCCGCAGGAAGACCGGCCGGCCGGCCGCGTCGAAGCCCAAAGGCTGGCTGGCGAAGTCGAAGTCGAGTGTCCCGGCCAGCGCGTAGGCCACCACCAGGGGCGGGCTGGCGAGGTAGTTCATGGCGATGTCGGGGCCGATCCGGCCCTCGAAGTTGCGGTTGCCGGAAAGCACCGCCGCCACCGCCAGGCCGCCGGCGGCGATGGCGCGGGAGATCTCCGGGGCCAGCGGCCCCGAGTTGCCGATGCAGGTGGCGCAGCCGTAGCCGACCACGTTGAAGCCGAGGGCGTCCAGGGCCGGGCGCAGGCCGGCCCGGTCGAGGTAGGCGGTGACGGCTTTGGAGCCGGGGGCGAGGGAGGTTTTGACCCATGGTTTCGGTTTGAGGCCCAAGGAGGCGGCTTTTTGGGCCAGCAGCCCGGCCGCCAGCATGACCGACGGGTTGGAGGTGTTGGTGCAAGAGGTGATCGAGGCGATGCAGACGGCGCCGTGGGCCAAGGCGAATTCGCCTTTGCCGGGCAGTGCGACCGCGACCGTTTTGGCCGCCCCGCTGTCCGATGCCGCCGGGTCGCTGGCCGGGAACGACTCGCCGGCGGCCTCGTCCCCGGCGGCGCCGGCGGCGACATCGGGCGCGTAGTTTGGCAGGTCGCGCCTGAAGGCGGCCTTGGCCTGGGCCAGCGGGATGCGGTCTTGGGGCCGTTTGGGCCCGGCGATGGACGGCTCCACGCTGGCCAGGTCCAGCTCCAGGTATTCGGAGAAGACCGGCTCGCGGTAGTCGGGGCTGGCCGGGTCGAACCACAGGCCTTGGGCTTTGCTGTAGGCCTCGATCAGGGCGATCTGCCCTTCCGGGCGCCCGGTCAGGCGGTAGTAGTCGAGTGTCGCCTGGTCGACGGGGAAAATACCGCAGGTCGAGCCGAACTCGGGGCTCATGTTGCCGATGGTGGCGCGGTTGGCCAGCGGCACCTGGGCCACGCCTTGGCCGTAGAACTCGACGAATTTGCCCACCACGCCGTGCTGGCGCAGCTTCTCGGTGATGGTCAGCACCACGTCGGTGGCGGTGACCCCGTCCGGGATGGCGCCGTGGAGGCGGAAGCCGACCACTTTGGGGATCAGCATGGAGACCGGCTGGCCCAGCATGGCGGCCTCCGCCTCGATGCCGCCCACCCCCCAGCCGAGCACGCCCAGGCCGTTGACCATGGTGGTGTGGGAGTCGGTGCCGACGCAGCTGTCCGGGTAGGCGGCGCCGCCTTGGACCATGACGCCCCGGGCCAGGTGCTCGATGTTGACCTGGTGGACAATGCCGGTGCCCGGCGGCACCACTTTGAACTGGCTGAAGGCGCCCTGCCCCCAGCGCAGGAACTGGTAGCGCTCCCGGTTGCGCTGGTATTCGATGGCGACGTTGAGGTCGAAGGCCCGCGCCGTGCCGGCGTGCTCCAGGATGACCGAGTGGTCGATCACCATCTCGGCCGGTGCCAGCGGGTTGATCTGGGCGGGGTCGCCGCCCAGGGCGGCCACGGCCTCGCGCATGGTGGCCAGGTCCACCACGCAGGGCACGCCGGTGAAGTCCTGCATCACCACCCGCCCGGGCGTGAACTGGATCTCGGTGGACGGCTCGGCGCCGGGGTCCCAGGCGGCCAGGGCTTGGACTTGCTCGGCGGTGATGGAGGCGCCGTCCTCGGTGCGCAGGATGGCTTCGGCCAGGATTTTCAGCGAGTAGGGCAACCGGGCCAGCCCCGGGACCGCGTCCAAGCGGAAGATCTGGTAGGTCTGGCCGCCTACCGCCAGCTCCGAGCGCGCGCCGAACGAATTGAGTGAGGCCATGGTGTGTTCCTTCCCGGCGGGGCTCCGCCGCCCCGCGCCAAAAGTATTATCTCGACGTCAAGGTAAATGCTACTATGCTTTCCCTACCCGCCCGCACGATGGTACTGTCGGGGAAACACGCCCGGCATGGTCGCCTACGGGCGCGCTTTTATAGGCATTACACGCCAAGAGCCCCATCCGGGGCCCGGCTTCGCTCAACTTCACAAGGAGACATTCCCCCAATGCCCGCCAACAGCCACCCTCGCAGACGCCCGTCGCGCGCCCGCCTGGCCGCCGTCACCGCCGCCGCTTTGGCCGGCGCCGGAATTGGCCTGGCCACCGCGCCCTCCTTCGCCATGCAGCAGGCCCCGCCGGCCGCGCCCGTCACCCAAACCGTCACCGCGGCCATCGCCGCCGGCGACCAAGACGCCATGGCCAACTCCCAATATGTCGACTTGACCTCCAGCGGGATCTATCTGCACGGGGCCTACTCGAGCTCGCGCACCTACCAGAACTACCTCCGCTTCACCGGCCTCAGCCTGCCGGCCGATGCCGTCGTCACCTCCGCCAGCATCAGCTTCACGCTGCGCGACTCGGCCTCGGCCGCCTCCAGCTTCGCGGTCGCGGCCGAGACCTCCGCCGCCGCCGCCTTCACCTCCTCGGTCTCATCGTTCACCTCGCGCCAGTTCTCCGACGCCACCGTCGAATGGCAGGCCCAGGCGGCCGCCTCCGGCACGGTGGTCAACAGCGCCGACCTGTCCTGCCTGGTCCAAGCCGCCCACACGGCCGACCCGGCGCGCTCGGCCTACGTCTTCAAGTTCACCGGGTTGACGCCATCGGCCAAATACATCGCCCGGTCCTACAACGGCTCGGCCAGCGCCGCGCCCAAGCTGACACTGACCTACACCTCGCAAACCGGCCGCATCGAGACGCCGGTGGCCGCCTCGTCCGACGACGCCGAGGAGTACGGCACCGGCCAGTCGATCGACCTTGAGAGCAACATGAGCATCGGCGGGTACTACTCGAACTCGCTGACGGCCGGCAACAAGCAGGTCTCGGCCTTCCGCTTCGCCGATGTCCAACTGCCGGCCCTGGCCGAGATCGACGACGCCTACATCGAGTTCACGGTCCAAGCCACCGGCTCTTCCGGGCGCTCCAGCGACATCGCCGTCAAAGCCGAGTTGGGCGACCCGGCCACCTACACCTCGGCCAGCCGGGCCATCAGCTCCCGGCCCTACGGCAACCAGGTGGTGGCCTACAACCAGCCGTCCTTCACCCAGACCGGCGCCAAGGCGCGCACCGCCAACCTGGCCCGCCTGATCGACGAGACCCGCATCCTGGGCTGGCAGCCCGGCCAGGCCCTGGCCTTCGCCCTGGAGGGCACCAACAACATCGGCGCCGTCTACCCCGGCGGCAACACGGCCAACCGGGCCCGCCTGGTCATCTTGTACCACATGGGCGCGGGCCCCAACCTCGACGGCATCACCAACCAGGTGGCCTGCGCCGTCACCCCGCCCGGCGGGCTGTACGCCGAAGGCCAACTGGTCTCGGTCGACTGCGACGCCCCCGGCCAAGTCACCTACACCCTGGACGGGACCAACCCCGGGCCGGGCGCCGGCCTGGCCTACAGCGGGCCCATCGCCATCGGCGAGGGGCGCACCCAGCTGAAGGTCTACTCCACCGGCGGCCTAAATGACGTCGGCGTGCTGACCCACAACTACATCGTCGGCCCAGCCCCCGGCACCACCACCGCCGAGGCCGCCATCACCGCCGGCGACGACGACGCGCTGGCCAACGCCACCCAGGTGGACCTGTCCAGCTCCTCGCTGTCGCTGCACTCGCAGTACAGCTCGTCGCGCAACTACGACACCTACCTCCGCTTCACCGGCCTGGACCTGCCCGCCGACGCCGTCATCGCCGGCGCCGAGCTGGTCTTCACCGCCAGCGCCTCGGCCCCGGCCGACGGCCGCATCGAGGTGGTGGGCGAGACCTCCAGCCGCGGCGCCTTCGCCTCCGCGCCGGGCGCCTTCGCCGGGCGGGCCTGGACCGATCCGGTCACCCTGACCGCGCCCAAGCTGTCCAGCGGCCAGGCCTACACCGCCTCCGGCCTGGGGGCGATCCTGGCGCAGCAGTTCGCCGCCAACGCCGACAGGGCCGACTGGGTGTTCAAGATCCACGGCCTGACCCCCGCCCAAGCCCTGTCCGCGCGCAGCTACAACGGCTCCGCCTCGGCCGCGCCCAAGCTGCGGGTCAGCTACTACTCCAACTACGCCGACGCCACCATCGCCGTGGCCGACAACTACGACGACGCCGAGGAGCTGGGCGCCAACGGCTCGATGGAGCGCTCCGGGTCGATCCAACTGGGCGGCTACCGCAGCTCGACCACCTCGGCCAGCACGCGCGACGTGGCCGCCTTCCGCTTCGCCGCGGTCGCCCTGCCGGCCGACGCCACCTTGGTGGACGCCTACATCGAGTTCACCACCCAGGCGGACGGCCCCAGCGGGCGGACCTCGAACCTGACCATCCAATCCGAGTTGGGCGACGCCGGCTCGTATCCGACCACCGCCGGCGCCATCACCAGCCGGAAATACTCCCTCGGCCAGGTCGGCTGGCAGGTCGAGGCCTTCAGGCAGAGCCGCGCCACCGTGCGCACGCCCAACCTGAAAGACCTGGTCGACGAGGCCCGCCTGGGCGGCTGGACCTCCGGCCAGGCGCTGGCCTTCAAGCTGGACGGCGACGGCTTCATCGGCTCGGTCTACTCCGGCCCGGGGGCGGACGCGGCCCGGCTGCGCCTGGAGTACCGCTTCGACGGCGCCGGGGCCTGGGAGAACGTGGTCTCCGACCCGACCTTGATCGAGGGCGTCTACATCAACGAGCTGTCCACCTCCGGCACAGCCGCCAACGAGGACGATTGGGCCGAGCTGTACAACGCCACCGACAAGTTCGCCTACCTGGGCGAGAAGATCCGCCTGTGGCGGGACGGCATCAAGAAGGGCGACACCTTCGACTTCGGCGGGCTGTTGCTGCCGCCCAAGTCCTACGTCATCTTGTACGCCGACGAAGACACCGACAAGGGGCTCGACCACCTCAACTTCGACTTCAAGAAGAGCGGCGAGGTCAACTTGACCGATATGAGCAGCGGCTCCCCGCGCGTCATCGACGCCTTCGCCTACAGCGAGCAGGTCTATTTGGAGACCCACGCCCGCCAGCCGGACGGCGGCGAGATCTTCTTCATGGCGGCGGACTCCTACGGCTACTCCAACAACGCCCAGCCGCAGAAGTACCCCATCAGCTTCTCCCACGACCGCGGGCGCTATGAGACCGGCTTCGCTTTGGAGATCACCAGCCTGCCGGGCGCCCAGATCCGCTACACGGTGGACGGCTCGACGCCATCGGCCACCGCCGGGACGCTGTACACCGGTCCCGTCAACGTCTCCCAGTCGATGGCGGTGCGGGCCGTGGCCTACGACGCGGCCGGCACCTCGACGCCGCAAACCCGCACCTACGTTCTGCTGGACAACCTGAAGAACGAGGTGGCGGCCTCCTCCGGGCGCTGGACCAGGGCCAACAAGGCGACCATCGACGATGCCGCCTACGCCGCCGCGCTCAACGCCTTGCCGATTGTCTCCATCACCTCCGATGTGGCGGAGCTGTCGCACTCATCCAGCGCCGACTACGTCCAAAGCTACTTCGAGTTCATGCCCGAGCCGGGCTCCGGCGAGGCGGACTACGCCCAGCCGATCGGCGTCAAGCGCTTTGGCCAGGTCTCGGCCACGCGCTTCAACAGCGGCATCGCGGTGCGTTTCAAGAAGGACTACGGGGCCGGCAAAGCCAAGTACGAGTTCTTCAAACCGTTTGAGGGCGAGCCCTACGAGCTGGTCGGGGAGTACAAGAAGCTGGAGTTGGCCGAGGGCCAGGACGGCCCCCAAGACGACGCCATCTCAACCCACGGCTTCTTGCGCTACAACGACATGGCCACCCGCCTGCTGGCCAACCAGATGGGCAGTTTCGACTCGCACGCCCGCTATGTGCACTACTTCTACAACGGGCAGTACGCGGGGCTGAAGACCATGCGGGAGGACTTCGGGGCGCACACCTTCGAGCCCTACTTCGACATCGACTCGGACGAGTTCACCAAGGTCAGCTACCAGGACGCCTACTTCACCTCCGGCAGGGTCGAGGAGGGCGATGGCGATGTGGCGGTGATGCGGGCCGTCCACGCCGCCGCCAACTCCGGCAACTACGCCACCTTCGAGGCCTATGTCGACGTCAAGAGCCTGATCCAAACCATGATCTTGTTCCGCTACATCGACACTGAGAACGAGTGGAACGCCATCGTGCAGAACTCGGTGGCGGAGGGCGGCATGAAGATGATGTTCAACGTCAACGACTCCGACGGCGCCTTCTACAACATCGGCCGCACCACCTCCGCCACCTACGCGGGGGCGGTGCTGGGCGGCGGCGGCAACTACCGCTACAAGTGGGCCAACTCGACCTCCCAGGCCGGGCCGTACAACATGTTCCGGACTTGGACGCGCTACGACACCTCCAGCCAGACCGATGGCGACCTGGAGTTCAAGACCTTGGTCAAAGACGAGGTCCTGAAGCAGATCGGGCCGGCCAGCGGCGACTTCCGGGGGGCCGATGGCGCGCCGCTGTCGGTTGGCAACGTCCAGGCGATGCTGCTGGCCCAGCAGACCGCCTTGGAGGCGCCCTACCGGCTCGACGCCGCCTACATGGGGATCTCGAACGCTTGGACCAAGTGGCGCGAGTACAACCCGGGCGTGATCGCGCTGGTGCCGGAGCGGACCAAGTACAACCTGGAGCAGTGGTCGAAGATCGGTTTGACCCACACCCTGCCGGAGGTTGAGGCGGTCAGCGACGGCAGCGGCTTCGCTTTGGCGGTGCCGGCCAGCGACACGGCCATCTACTACACCCTGGACGGCTCCGACCCGATGGGCCAGTCCGGGGCCATCCCGGGCCAAAGCGGCGCCAACCCGGCCGCCCAGGCCTACACCCCGGGCGCCTCGGTTCCGGCCGGGGCCGGTTTGCGGGCCTACACCCCCGGCAACTGGGGGCCGCTGACCCAGGCCGCCTGATCGCGGCCCGGCCCGCGCCCTCTGGCCGGCCGGCCGGCTGTTTGGCTGGCCGGTTGGCTAGAGGGCGCGGGGATGCGCCAGCAGGTAGACCTGGCGCAGGTGGTCGGGGGTGACCTTGGTGTAAAGCTGGGTGGTGGCGACCGAGGCGTGCCCCAGCAGCTCTTGGACCACGCGGATGTCCGCCCCGCCCTCCAGCAGGTGGGTGGCAAACGAGTGGCGCAGCGTGTGGGGGGTCGCCTGGGGCGCGCCGGCCGCCTGGCCGGCCGCCCTGACCAGATCGAAGGCCGCCTGCCGGGCCAGCCGGCCGCCCCGGCGGCCCAGGAAGACGGCCGCCTCGCCCCGGCCTCGGGCGGCGCTGGCGGCCCGGGCGGGGCTGGCGGCCCGGGCGGGGCTGGCGGCGCGGGCGGGGCTGGCGGCGCTGGCGGCGCGGGCGGCGCGGGCGGGGCGCTCGCGCACCAGGTAGGCGTCCAAGGCGGCGCGAGCGCAGGCGCCGAGCGGCACCACGCGCTCCTTGCCGCCCTTGCCGCGCACCCGCAGGGCCGGCCGCTCCGGGTCTTGGCCAAGGTCCCCCAGGTCTAGCCCCAACGCCTCCGAGACGCGCAGCCCGGCCCCATAAAGCACCTCGACTAAGGCGCGCGCGGCCAGGTCGGCGCCGGTGGCCTCGATCATAGCTTCGACTTGGGCCGCGGTCAGCGCCTTGGGCAGGCGGGCGGCCACCTTGGGGGGGTTCACCTCGGCCGCCGGGTCGGCCTGACTCCAGCCCTCCAAGGCGGCGAACTTGTGCAAACCGCGCACGGCCGCCATCGCGCGCCCGGCCGATGCCGCCGCCAGGCCCCCGGCCACCAGCTGGTCGCGGAAAGCCGCGACATCGGCCTGGCGGATCGCCCCGAGTTCCCGGTCGCCGCAAAAATCTTGGTATTTGCGCAGGTCGCGGGTGTAGGCCTGGAGGCTGGCGGGGGCTATGGCGCGCTCGGCGCCAAGATGCGCCAAGAAGCGCCGCACCGCCATCGCCAACTCCACAGGACAATCCTGCCGCATGCCCGCCCGGGCCGGTGGGCCCCGCCCAGGGCCGGGGCGGGCCAATAGGATTGACGCCATGGCCGCACCTCTCAATTGGACCAACCTTGACCTCCAGGCCGTCGCCACGGCCAAAGCCCTGGCCGCGGACGCTGTCGAGCGGGCCGGCTCCGGCCACCCGGGCAGCGCCATCTCGCTGGCCGGCGCCGCCTACCTGCTGTTCCAGCGCCTGATGCGGCACGACCCGTCAGACCCGCACTGGCTGGGGCGGGACCGGTTCGTCTTGTCGTCCGGGCACACCTCCGCCATGCTGTACATCCAGCTCTACCTGGCCGGCTACGACGTCTCGCTGGAGGACATCGAGCGGCTGCGGGCCAAGGGGTCCATCACCCCGGGCCACCCGGAGCGGGGCCTGACGCCCGGCGTGGAGCTGTCGACCGGCCCGCTGGGCCAGGGCCTGGCCAGCGCCGTCGGCATGGCCATGGCGGCGCGGCGCGAACGCGACCTGTTCGACCCCGGGCAGGCCGCCGGGCAGTCGGTCTTCGACCACACCATCTGGGTGGTGGCCGGCGAGGGCGACCTCGAAGAAGGCGTCACCGCCGAGGCCTCCTCCCTGGCGGGCACCCAGAAACTGGGCAACCTGGTGGTTTTGTTCGACCAAAACCGGATCTCAATCGAAGGCGACACCGCTGTCGCCTTCACCGAGGACGTGCTGGGGCGCTACCAGGCCTACGGCTGGCACACCGAGACCGTCGATTGGACCCAGGGCGGCCGCTACCGCGAGGACTACGAGGCGCTGTACCAGGCTTTGGCCCGGGCCCAGGCCGAGGCCGGCCGGCCCAGCCTGGTCCAACTGCGCTCCATCATCGGCTGGCCCGCCCCCACCAAGCAGAACACCGGCGC
Source organism: Bifidobacteriaceae bacterium (assembly GCA_031279575.1). The sequence continues at coordinate 1,353 of JAITIG010000057.1, read as the reverse complement.
CATCCACGGCGCCAAACTGGGCGCCCCGGAGGTGGCGGGACTCAAACGCGCCCTCGGTTTGGACCCGGACAAGACCTTCGACGCGCCCACCGAGGTGCTGGCCATCACCCGGCGCGCCCGCGACCGCGGCGCCAAAGCCCGCGCCGAGTGGCTGGGGCGGTTCGGCGCCTGGGCCGGCGCCCACCCCGAGCAGGCCAAACTGCTGGACCGCCTGCAGCGCGGCGAGCTGCCGCCGGATATCGAACAGGCCCTGCCCCACTTCGAACCGGGCGCCATGGTCGCCACCCGGGCGGCCTCCGGGCGCACCCTGACCGCTTTGGGGGCGCGCCTGCCGGAGCTGTGGGGCGGCTCGGCTGATTTGGCCGGCTCCAACAACACCACCATGGACGGCGCCGCCTCCTTCCTGCCCGGCCAGGCGGGCGGGCGCACCATCCACTTCGGCATCCGCGAGCACGCCATGGCCGCCTGCATGAACGGCATCGCCGCCCACGGGCCAACCCGGCCCTACGGCGGCACCTTCCTGGTTTTCAGCGACTACATGCGCGGCGCCGTGCGGCTGTCCGCCCTGATGGGCCTGCCGGTGACCTACGTTTGGACGCATGACTCAATCGGGGTGGGCCCCGACGGCCCCACCCACCAGCCGGTGGAGCACCTGGCCGCTTTGCGCGCCATCCCCGGCCTGGATTTGGTGCGCCCGGCGGACGCCGCCGAGACCGCCTGGGCTTGGCGCCACATCCTGGCCCGGCGCCGCCCCGCGGGGCTGGTCCTGAGCCGGCAGAACCTGCCCGTGCTCGACCGCCTGGGGCAGGGTTTGGGCGCCGCCAAAGACCTCTGCGGCGGCGCCTATGTGCTGGCCGAGACGCCGCTGCCGGGCTTGGACGTGGTGCTGTTGGCGACCGGCTCGGAGGTGGGCCTGGCGCTGGAGGCGCGCCAGATCTTGGCCCGCGACCAGATTGGGGCGCGGGTTGTCTCCGCCCCCTGCCTGGAGTGGTTCGCCGAGCAGAGCGCCGAGTACCGCGAAGATGTGCTGCCGGCGGCGGTCAAGGCCCGCGTCTCGGTCGAGGCCGGCCTGGCGGCCCCCTGGCGCGGCCTGGTGGGGGACCTCGGCCGGTCGGTCTCGATTGAGAGCTTCGGCCAGTCCGCCTCCGGCGAGGAGTTGTTCGCCAGCTTCGGCTTTACCGCCGAGGCTGTGGCCCAGGCCGCCAAACAGTCCCTCGCGGCGGCCCGATGACCCGGCCCGCCGCCCCCCCCCCCCCCCCCCCCCCCCCCCCCCCGGGGGCGCCCCCCCCCCCCCCCCCGCCGCCGCTACCCCCCCCCCGCCCCGGGGGCCGGCGGGGGGGCCCCCGCCCCCGG
>JAITIG010000228.1 GCA_031279575.1 Bifidobacteriaceae bacterium | reverse complement strand
CCGCGATGGTCCGATTTGGGTAGGGGCGCTGAAACCGACGTCGGCGTCTGGGCTGGTCAGGGGCGGGGCGGGGCGCGGCGGCATCTGGGCTTGGGCGGGGAGAGGGGCGGGGCGTTTCGGGGTCGCCAGCTGGCGAGGCGGGCGCGGCGTTGGACGGTCATATTGATGGGTCTTGGCGTCCGCTTGCGGCTGCGTGCGGGGCGGGACTAAGTTGGTTGGTCTGACCCCCGCCCGGCCCCCCATCTGAGGAACCACCCGATGCGAAATGCGCCGAAACCGGCTGTCGCCGCCGCGCTGTGCCTGGGACTGGCGGTCTGCGGCCTGGCCACGCTGGCGCCGCTGGGGGCGGGGCCGGGCGCGCAGGCGGCCGAGCCGCCATCGCGCGTCATTGACCTGGTGTATGACGACTCCGGCTCGATGATCCGCGATGAGAGCGGCAACCTGATCAACTCCTGGGCGCGGGCGAAGTACGGCATGGAGGTCATGGCGGCCATGCTCGGGGAGCGCGACACCCTGAACATCTTCCTGATGAGCGACTTCGAGGGCCAGTCAAACCGCGGCGGCGTCTACTTGACACTGACCGGCGACATGCCCGCCGAGGAGCGCGTCCAGCGCATCCACGACGGCCTGACCCCGCGAGATCTGAACACCCCGTACGAGGCCGTCGAGGCGGCTCAAGCCCACCTGGCGGCGGCCGGCGCCAACGCCACCCGCTGGCTGGTGGTGATGACGGACGGCCAGTTGGCCCGCTACGGCACCGGCCAAGAGGTGTTTGTGCCCCAAGACGAGTTGGTGGGGAACTTCAAGACCTGGGCCAGGGCGGGCGAGCAGATCTTCTTCCTCGGCATCGGCGACGGCGCCCCAGACCTGCCGGCGGACCCGGAGATCGGGTTCTACACCAAGAAGGTGGCGGATTCCGGCCAGGTCATCAACGCTTTGACCCAGATCTGCAACCAGGTGTTTCAGCGCGTCCAACTCGCCGTCAGCGCCGAGAACAAGATCAGCTTCGACGTCGACATGAAGCAGCTGCTGGTGTTCGCCCAAGGCAAGGACGTCAAAATCAACGCCGTCTTTGGGGCGGGGGCGACTTTCAACCCGGTGGCAACCCCCGCAGTGGTGCGCTATTCGGAGCGGGCGGGGGTTTTGACCGACCCGAACCTGCAAGGCCAGATCGCCGAGTTCCGCCAGCTGCCGAAAGGCGATTACACCATTGATGCGACCGGCGCCAGCCAGGTCAGCGTCTACTATTCGCCGGATGTGGCGATCGGCGTCCGCTTGCAGGACGCCGACGGCGGCTGGATCCCGCTGCAGGGCGTGCTGGAGGATGGCGAGGCGGTCCCCGCCGGCCAGTACACGGTGACGGTGGGGCTGGTGGACGCGGCCGGCCAGTGGGTCACCTCCGACCTGCTCGGGTCTGTCGTCTACGAGGGCGCGGTGACCAACAACGGCGAGACTCTGACCGACCAGTGCGGCGCGCAATGCCAGGTGGTATTGGCTGAGGGCGAGGCGTCGATTGACATCCAGGGCACCTATTTGATGTACAACACCTTGCCGGACATCCTCAATCTGAAGGTCGGGGTGGCCAGCAAACCGCTTGAGATCACCCTCGAGCTGCCCGATGGCGTCACCTCCAGCAATTTTGAGCAGGCCGGCTGCCTCGATGCGAGGGTCACCATTGACGGCTTGCCGTTGGCGAAGGACCATTGGGACAAGACGGTGCTGACGGCCGCCTCGCCCAACTCGAAGTGGACGGTGGTCCAGGGCGACCAGGCGCCGGAGTTCCGCATTTGCCCGCTGCCCGATGGCGACGAGCTGAACAATCCGCGCTCCGATGAGCCGATCACAGTTGAGGGCACGCTGGACAACCCCCCGGCGGGGCCGATGGCGGGCCAGGCGGAGGGCGTCATCGTGATCGAGGACGATATCCCCTGGACCAAGCGCTGGTGCGCCTGGTTCAAAGCCAACTGGTGGAAGCTGCTGCTGGGCCTGTTGGCGTTGCTGGTCGCGGCCGGCTATTGGCCGTTCAAGTGCCGGTTCAAGCAGGTCAAGCGGCACCCGCAGGTGGTGGCTGGCCGCAGCGGGGTGGGTTCGCGGCCGGCCGACCCGCAGGCCCGGTTCAAGGTCAGGGCGTGGAGCCGGTGGACGCCTTATGCGGCCGAGCGGGGCGATTTGCACTTCCCGCCGAAGGGCAATTACCCCATCACCCACCTGGCGTTGAAAGCGAAGGCCGGCGGCTACATGTGCCTCACCAATGCGAGTGTCTTCGCCGGCCGGCGGACCCACCAGTTTGGGATGGTGGGGGAAGACGGGTATATCAAGAAGGGCGCCCGCAAGCAAGACATGCCGGAGTCGACCACCGTGATTTGGACTCGCGACGACGGCTCCACCTACACCTGCGATCCGACTATTTCAGGAAACTAGAAAGGAGGCGCGACACCCATGGCAGCACCAACCTTGGTGGTCGGGCTCGGCGGCGCCGGGTCTGATGTGATCGCCCGTGTCGCAAAGATGGCCGCCGGCCACGAGGGCGAGAGCATCGAGTTTGTGGCGTTCGACACCGACGCCAACGAGATGCAGCGGATCCAGCGGGAGAGCCCGCGCATCCACTTGATCCAGACTTCGACCAGCAGTCTGACTGTGGGCGAGTACCTCGACATCGACACCCACGCCCGCGACACCTGGTTCCCGGTCAACGGCACCTTGAACCGCAAGGTGATCACGGAGGGCGCCGGGCAGATCAGGGCGGTTTCGCGCCTGGCCCTGAACACGGCGCACCGCACCGGCAAACTGGAGCCGTTGCACAACGCCATCCGCGAGTTGTACCGCCTGTCGCCGGAGCGTTTGCAGCAGCCGTTGCGCGTGGTGGTGGTCAGTTCGCTGTGCGGCGGCACCGGCTCTGGCATTTTGCTGCCGATGGCGTTGTATATCAACCGCTACATCAAGCGGGAGCTGCCTGGGATCAAGACCATCACCCGGGGCTTCTTCCTCCTGCCGGAGGTTTTCTACTCCGATGTCAAGGGCGACGCGGAGCGGCGCAACTTGCGCGCCAACTCGTACGCCACCTTGCGCGAGCTCGACGCCTTCATGATGCGCGGCGAGGGCAATTTGCCCGGCCGCTACGCCGAGGCCTTGAGGCTGGAGTTCTCCTCGCGCGATGGCGGCGCCCCGGAAGACTACGACGTCATGCCGTATGACTTCTGCTTCCTGTTTGACGCCCAAAGCACCGGCAGCCGCAGTCTGCTGACCTTGGATTCCTATAAGAGCCACGCCGCGACCTGCATTTACGCCCAGTCGATCGGGCCGATGAACGAGCGCAGCTCGTCCAGCGAGGACAACACCATCCGCGACATCATCCGCACCCAGGGCCGCAACCGCTACGCGGGGGCGGGCTCGTCGATGCTGATCTACCCGTTCGAGGATGTGCGCCGGTACATCGCGCTGGGGTGGCTGACCCACGCCATCGGCGAGCATTGGCTGGCGCTCGATGCCGCGCACATCGCCCAAGTCAAACGCACCCGCCTGCAAAACGAGACGGCGGGGACCTCGGCTGTTGAGTCCTCGCCGGCCAAGGACTACATCGAGTTCGCCACCCAGTGGGCGCAGACGGACGAGCATCCCTTCATCAGGCAGGTTGTCGGCGCCACCAAGCGCTACGACGAGTCGGGGACCTTCGAGAACGCCGGCGCCAGCACTTGGAAGTCCTGGGTCGAGGGGTTGCTCGAGTTTGTGGTCGATGCCGTCAGAATCCCCCCGGACTCGCCGCTCAACGCCCTGGAGCAATCTGTCAACCAGCAGTTGAACGGGCTGACCGAGAACAAGGACGCGGATGACTTTGTGCCCGCCTGGGCGGCGCTCAAGAAGTACGCCGAGGCGTCCCATCAGATGACCGCCGATTTGGCTATTTCGCTGGCTTTCACCGCCTTCCACGGCGATGAGGCAAGCGATGCGGCCACCAAGGCGGTCCACCGCATGGAGACGTATATGCACAACGACTCCAACGAATACCTGCACCCGTGTTCCATTCGTTATTTCCTCTACCAGGCGGCCGCTCTGCTGCAGCAGGAGAAACGGCGCGTGAGAGAAGAGATCCAGAGGAACAAGGCGTTCTTTGAGACCTTCGCCGCCGCCACCTTCGACATCAAGAAAACCCCCGATGTGGTTGAGGTCGATCCGGGCGCGATAGCGGAGATGCCGCGCCGCGAGAAGAACTTGGCGGGGCGGGCGGGCCGGTTCAAGAGCTTCAAAGAGAGGGTTGACACCCAGCGCAAGCAGGTGGTTTACGTGGCCGTCCTGGACGAGGCGATGAAGCGGGTCGATGCTTTGTCGAGCGCTTTTGAGACTTTCTTCAAGGCGTTGGGGGGCGAGCTGAAGAAAGCCCAGCAGACGCGCGCCGCCATTTTCAGCCGCTACGAGGACACCCGGGGCAAGGCCGTGCGGTACGTCTGCGCCTCCCCGCAGTGCCTCGCCCAGCTGGCCGAGGAGGCGACCTTCGCCGGCTCCGCTTTCAAGATCGACTCCCAGTTGGCGAGCGACATCTACACCCGGGTGAAAGCCTATGTGGAGGTGGAGAAGCGGGGCGGCAACGAAAGCTATTTCAGCCAGGTGTTCAATGAGAGCATTTTGGGCTACTTCGAGCGGCAGGTTCACGCCCAGTACGGCTCGACTATTGACCTCGACATCATCTCGGCGTTGCAGAAGGAGATCGAGATCGAGGAGCAGAAGTTTGACCACGCTGAAATGCAGGCGCTGGTCAAGCAGATCGTGGATGACGCCAAGACTTTGGCCAGCCCCTTCATCAGCGCGCCGCGCGGCGAGGAGCCGATTGTCAAAGACGCCTGCACCTATGACCCGCGGCTGGTCGATGAGACCGATTTGGAGCGGGCCAAGTTTGTCGAAACCGAGTTGAAGACGTTCGGCGGCAAACCGCATGAGAGCATTGGCCTGCAAAGGATCATTTTCTACCGCGCGATCTACGGCCTGCGGGCCAGGGACCTGCCGAAGTTCGCCCCCGCCACCGAGCGGCCCACCGTTGAGCACGAGGCCGGCTCCTACTTCGACGCCTACTACGAGTTGGTCAACAAGCTCGGCCCGGTCACCGCCGAGGCCACCTATGTCACCCCGCACATCGACAAGCGCTGGCATTTGAGCTCCCACTTGCCGGATCTTGACCCGGATTACCAGCGCGAACGCGAGCGGGAGGTGAATGAGGCCTTCCTGCACGGCTTGCTGATGGACTATGTGAAGTATGAGACCATCCCCGGGGCCGGCCCCGGCGGCGAGGAGCTCAGAGGCTATGTCCTTGGCGCCAAGCTGGACGTGGACCGCTCGGCCCAGCTCATGCCCACCAACGGGACCGTTTGCGACCGCCTGCACGAGGTGATCGAGGGCTTGACCTCGGACCACCAGATCACGGCCGCCATCCAGGCCCAGCTGCGCGGCCAGCTGCGCCAGGACGATGCCGACCGCCGCCTGACGCTGCCGTCTTTCGCCGACAGCCTGCTGGCCAAGCGGTTGCGGGGGCTGCGGCTGCCTGAGTTCGAGAGCTTCGGCGTTTGCGGGCTGAGCTTGCTGGATTTGGTGATTTTGGTGCGTTTGACCAGCCCGAGGGACGCCTTCATGCGGGATTTGGGCTTGGAGGCGGCCTTGGCCGCGGACCTGTGGGGGGCGATCGCCGGCTACGCCCAAGAGGTGATCCCGCCCGCCTCGGTGGAGGGCGATTTGTGCGCCTTCGCGGCCGAGCAGTTTGCGGTCTACCGCGCCAACCGCAACCAGCCGGACTCGGATTGGGATTACGCCAGGGCGATGGACCGGGGCGAGCTGCCCGAGGTCGAACGGGACCTGGGCCGGGCGATTGTGGCCCGGTTGCGGGAGATGGGCCTGGGGGTGGCGGCGGTGGCGGTCGCGGACCAGTTCGACCGCTTGGGCGAGGCCCCGCCGGCCAGCCCAACCAGCCCAACCAGCCCCACCAAGCCCGCCAGCCCAACCAGCCCCGCCAGCCCCGCCCCGAGGGGCGCCGCGCCAACCGCCCCGGCCGCGCCCGCCGCCAGGGCGGCTGGCCCCCGGGCGCCTGGAGCGGCCGGGGCGGGGGCGGCTGGGACCGGGGCGGCGGCATCGGGCAGCGGAAGCGGGGCGCCGCGCCGCGCTTCGGGCCCCCGGCCGGGCACACCGCCCGCCAGCGCCTGACCATTTGGCTCAGCCATGACCTTCACGGTGGTCATCCACGACCAAGAGCCCGGCAGCCTGCTGCGCTCGCACGCGATGCTGTTCGCGCCGCTGGTCGAGTCCGGCGAGGTCGCGCTGTGCCGCTGGAACCCCGCTGGGACCACCGTGGAGACCGCCGTGCCCGAGCTGCGCCAAACCGTGGAGGGCAAACTGGAGTGGCGGGCGCTGGTGGTGGCCCAGTCAGCCGGCCTGGACCTGGCCCAGGAGACCGGCGAGCCAGACCTGGTCAACCCGTTCGACTCGCCCGCCGCGCCGGGCGAGGCAGCCGGGCCGCTGGTCCGCTTGACCCACCTGCTGTGCGGCTACCCGCCGCTCGGCGTCAAAGGCTACAAGCTGCAAACCTGGTGGGTGCCGCTGGTGGGCCAACCCCGGGCGGTCGAGTCAGTTGGCGAGGTGGCCCAGGCCGAGCGCCGCGACGGGCACTTCGAGTACACCTTCAAACGGGTCGGCTGGACACCTGAGGAGGAGGCCGCCCACCAGGCCTTGGAGGCGGCCTACCGCGTCCGCTCCCAAGCCCCCAGCGCCGTCTGGCTGGTGGCCCCGCTGACCGTGGACGACTCCCCGCCCCGCGGCCGGCGCGAGGAGCCCAAAAAGGACGTTCAAGAGGCTGAGGCCTCCCGTTTTTGGAGCCGCAACAACTACCCCGCGGCCTGCCGCTTCGTGGTGGGCCGGGTCTACCACCCAGACCATGTGGCGCACGAGGCCAGCTTGTTCCGCTTCTGGTGCGGCGTGCTGGCCTTGGCCGCCAACCAGGTCCCGCCCTCCGTGCTGCAGGCCTACCGGATGTACGCCCTGGAGGCGATTGTCTCGGTGGAGGCGGTGGCGCGGGTCTTGTCCCGCATGGTGGCCCGGGCGCGGGCCGCCAGCGGCGCCTTGGAGCAGGCCATGGCGGTCGAGCCGGCCCTGAGCTTGCGCCCCGACCAGGCGGTGCTCGCCGCCGAGGCGTGCGAGGTCATCTTCGAGGAGATGACGTATGTCGGCAGGCCCAACAGCGGGCGGTTTGGCTTGGCCAGCGACTGCCCCGGCGACGACAAGGACTATTGGCACACCGCCGTCGCCACAGTGCACGATGCCGTCCGCCGCTTCTTGAAACAGCCGTTGCGCACGCTTGCCGAGGTGGGGGAAAACACCCGCCAGCGGGCGGCCAATTGGCTTGGGTCGCGCTATGTGCTGGACCGCTACCAGCTGGCGGAACTGGACAGCGAGATAGACCGGCGCGCCTGGGAGGTGGTGACCCCGGTCACGGCCCACCTGTTGGACGCCGAGACGGCCTTCCGGCGCCTTGATCCGAGGGACCGCGCGGTGCGCCGGGAGATCGCCCAGCGCATGACCCGGGCCACCGCTGTGCGGTTGGGCCTGGCCGCGCTGGCGCTGGTGGTGTTGGGGTTTGGGCCGGCTTGGGCGATGGCGCGCGACTGGCCCGCATCGGCCTGGTTGTTTGCCTTGGCGGGGGCCTCGGCGGTGGTTGGCGCCGCGGGCGGCCTGGTGATGCTGCTGCTCTTCCGGCGGCGGGTCAGAGCCAAAATCAAAGGGTACAACCTGGAACTGCACCAGATTTTGGCGGACGCCATCGCCAGCGCCGGGCCGTTTGAGCAGTACTTGGGGAATTTGCTGACCTTGATGAAGGGGCACGCCATACGGCTGGGGGCGCAGAGCCAGGCATCGGAGCAAACCAGCCGCCGCGCCAACCTGCGCGCCCACCAGGCCCACCTGCGCCAGCTGGTGGAGCGCCAAACCCGCCTGGCGACATCGCTGGGGGCGGCGTTGGAGCCGGTGGCGTTGGAGGACGACGACCTGATCTTCGACTTCGCGCAGACCCCGGTCCAATCCGACCTCTACCGCTACCCGTTGCTGGCGCCCAGGCCGGGCATCCCGCTGAACAACCCGGGCCATCTGATCGAAGCGCCTTACGGCTTCATCACCCAGTTGCGGCTGTCGCGGGCGCCCCTGTACGAGCCGTTCGCGGCCCCGGGGCGCCGGCCGGCCGCTGGTTCTGGCGCCGCGGGGGTGGGCCGGAGCGGCGCGGCGGGCACGGCGACGGCGGCGGGCACGGCGGGCACGGCGGGCACGGCGGGCACGGCGGGCACGGCGGGCACGGCGGGCACGGCGGCGGCGGGCACGGCGGCGGCGGGCACGGCGGCGGCGGGCGCCGCTGGCCGCGGGCCGGGCGCTGACGCGGCCGCCGGTTCGGGCCGCGGGCTCAGCGGCTCGCGCCAGCGGGAGACGCCATGATCGCCGCCGCAGCCACCTGGCTGGTCTTCGCTTTGGTGGGCCTGCTCTGCACGTTGATCAACCTGGGCCGGGCGAGCCGCGCCTATCAGGCGCCCATGGTGCCGCTGACGCTGGCGGCCGGCTTGGGTTTGGGGCTGTTCGCCGATAGCGCCAGCGCCGCCCTGATGCGGCAAGACTGGGTGCCCGAGGCGCCCCTGGTGGGCCCGGCACTGGCCGCCAATCTGCTCATACTGCTGGTGTTTGCGCTGCTCAAAGTGGTTTTTCTGCTAGTTTGCCGGTGGCTGTGGCCGGCCGTGCTGCGGGCTCGGGGGTCGCGTTTTTACTACCTTGACCAGGATTACGGCCGCTGGCTGCTGCGACGCGAATTCGGCCGCGCCGGGGCCTACCTGAAGGGTTTCCTCTACGCCGCGGTGGCGGTGGGCGGCGTCGTCGTGGCCTTGGCCGACCGCTGGCCCGGCTCGCCCGCCTGGGCCATCGGGGCAAGCCCCGCCCTCGGGGTGCTTTTCCTAGACGCCTTGGCCGGCTACTTGTCCGGGCACACCCGGAGTTCTTTCCGCGCCTCGCTCCTGGGCCAGGACGATGACGACGAGCCGGAGGGCCGCGTCCAGGTCAACTACCTATCCCTGCGCGAGGCCTACAACAACTTGTTCGGGGACCGGATTCTGCACGATTCGTCGATGATCGACCCGCCGGCCACCCCATCGGCCTTGGGCATGCTGCGACGCATGCGCCAGCGCGGCACGGCAGGCGAGCAGGCGGTGGTGCGATACTTCATCGGCCTGCTGGAGCGCGGCGTGGCGGTGGACCCGAGCTTTGTCCAAAGCACGCTCGAGCTGCTGGGCGGGCGCAGCCAACTGATCGCCAACCCGTTCTACCGCGACCTCGCCGACTATCTGGTGCTGCCGGTGGCAGACCGGCTGGCGCGGCACCAGAAATGCCTGGTGGTGATTGGGCGGGACACCGCGGCGGAGGATATCGAAGCCTGGCTGGGCCAAGCTCTGGACCGGTTCACCGGCGTGCCGGACCTGTGGCGGGCGCGCCTGTTGGACCAGGAGGACAAGCCTGTCGATGTGGGGCTGCTGCGCTTCCGCGACCTGCACAACCTGCGGCTGCTGGAAAAGCAAGCCGAGTTCTTGGCCCAAGTCGGCCTGGTGGTTCTGATCGAACCGTCCCGCATCTTGGCCACCGGGCAGATCGGCTTGGGCGTGCTGCAATCGAAGCTCAGCCCGGCCGGGGTCACCGTGGCGGCGGTTGACCGCAACTGCGACGGGCTGGTCGACTCGCTGTCGCACGCTTTTAGGACCTCTATCACCGAGGTGTTCGCCTCGCTGCCGCCCACCGGCGAGGTCACCACCATGTACTGGGAGGCGCCGGGACCGTACCTGCACCCGCGGATTCTGCGCAACATTTCACGCTACCTGGGGGTGGGGCCGGAGATTTTCACGGTGGCGCGGCGCTTCGGCGTGGACAACTTCACCTGGATCTCAGACGAGCGTTTCCCCGTGGTGGACATGAAATGGGTCGTGTCGCAGTATTACCGCGAAATCTGCGAGCAAGCCCGGCTGCCCATCTCGCAGGAAGCCCTCGGGCGCGCCTTCCAAGTCCAGCCGGCCCTGTGGTCTTACCCGGTGCGCCCGGAGGCTTTCCTGGTGGTCGAGGACGAGTTCCGCAACTTGTTCGAGTTGGCGCGGGTGTTTGGCGCGCGCGCCACCGACCAAGAGTTTGCGCACGTCATCTGCGACGCCTACCTGTTGCGCGATTTCATGGTGGCCAACTCGGAGCTGTTCGAGGTCGACCCGAAGGCGATCCCGACGATCGCGGCCGATTACGCCCGCACCGAGCGGAACATCACCTTGCGCCTGGTGTTGCAAATGTTCGAGACCGAGATCAGCGCGGACGAGGCGCGGGCGGCCTTGGAAGTTGGCGGCGTCCCCTGCGCTGGTGATGTGGGCCAGCAGGTCGAGGCGTTGATCGCCAAGCACTGCGATGTCCAGGACGCCCGCTTGCTGGTCCGCCAGGAGCCGGTCGAGGGCAGCATTGAGGGCGAGACCAAGTCCTACCTTTACATTGACCAGCAAACCGAGGTGGCCCGTTACGCCCAGCGCTTGACCAACGCCTACTACTTGGCCGAGAACGAGCAGGGCGGCACAGACTTTGTCGGCGCCAGCTTGTTGGGCCACGTTTACCAGCGGGTGCTGCCCGGCCAGTTTGTCACCTACGCCGGCAAGTACTACGAGGTGTCCTCTATCACCCCCGACCACGGCGTGGTGCTGCGGCGCGCCGCCGACCACATTGACGAGCGCCGCACCTACCGGCAGCTGCGCCGCGTCCATTTGTCCAACTGCCTGCCCGATGCCGCGCTGGGCGCCGACCGCGGCGTGGGCCAACTGCGCCTGACGCGCCTGCTGGCCACCCTTGAGGTGGCGACTGGGGGCTATTTGGAACTGCTGGCCTACAACGATTTGGAGCGGGCGCGGCCGGTGGTGTACGAGGGCATCCCGACCAGGCGCTACCGCAACCGGGCGGTGCTGCGGGTCGCCCTGCCCGGGGCCAGCGCGGGGGTCCGCTTCACCATCGCTGTGCTTCTAGATGAGGTTTTCCGCAGCGTTTACCCAGACTCGTGGATGTATTTGATGGCGGTCGCCGTCCCGCCCGAGCCCGCGCCGGCGCAGGGCGAGACCCGCGGCGAGGGCGCCGCCCCCGACGCGGCTGAGGGCGAGGCGGACCCGGACCCAAGCCGGCTGCGGCAGTTCCAGCCCGAGCTGACCGGAGAGTTCGAGCCCGATTCGATCTACATTCTGGAGGACAGCGAGATCGACCTGGGTTTGATGGTCTCGGTGGAGCGCAACCTGGGCCGGTTCTTCGGCATCATCCTGGAGTACCTCAACTGGGCCGGCGCCCCTCCCCCGCCCGCCGCGCCCGACCACCCCGACGATGCCGCCCCCGGCGCCTCAGACCCCATCCCGGCCGGGGCCGGCGATCCCCCCGGGGATACCCCCGCCGGGTCCGCCGGGTCCGCCGGTAGTGCCGGGCCCGCCGGCGCCGATGCCGGGTCCGCCGGCGCTGCCGGGCCCGCCGGTAGTGCCGGGCCCGCCGGCGCCGCAGCCGGGTCCGCCGGTAGTGCCGGGCCCGCCGGCGCCGATGCCGCCGCCGAGGGCGCGGGCGCGCCTCCCGGCGAGGACGGCATCGTGCCCGGGGGTGGCGCGGCGCAGGCCTTTGAGCCGAGAGCCGGCGGCAGCGGCCGGCCGGACGGCCCGTTGCCAACCGCCGCCAAGGCGGCGGGCCCGCGGGCTGAGGCGGGCGCCGGCGAGGACGGGCCAGGGCCGTTCGATGTGGGCGGCGAGGACGAGGCCACCAAAGCCGCGGGCAGTTCCTACCTGCGGTTTGGCGGCGCCGAGGTCGACCCGTCGCTTGACTTGACGGGCGCCGTCGAATACCTGTCGGGTCTGGGTTACGGCCACAACCCGCTGCAACAGGCGCGCGTCGGCGGCGGTTACGTGCCCAGGAGCGAGCGGGACCCGTCGCAGCACTACTGCGACTTCTGCGGCCAGCGCATGATTGGCGAGTACGACACGCTCAAAGACGGCCGCGAGCGCTGCGACAAATGCGCCGCCACAGCCATCCGCACGGTGGATGAGTTCCGCCAGGTGTTCAACCAAGTGCGCCACCAGGTGGAGGGGCTGTTCGGCATCCGGTTCACCGTCCCGGTCAAAGTCCGGGTGACCAACGCCGAAGAGATCAGCCGCCTTCAGCAGAGCGGCCGGTTTGTTTTCCACCCCACGCCGGACCAAGACACGCGAGCCGTTGGCCTCGCCATCGGCGGCCGCGACGGCTACCAGCTGCTGGTGGAGACAGGCACCCCGCGGATCTCGGCTATCTCCACGATCACCCACGAGTTGACCCACATCTGGCAGTTCGCCAATTTCCCGAAGGCCTGGGTCGGCAAGCTGACCGAGGCCGAAAGAGGGGAGATTTACGAGGGCATGGCCAGCTGGGTTGCGATCCAATTCATGTACCTGCAGGGCCACCGCGCCTGGGCGGATGACTACCGCGAGGCACGCCTGCGCCAGGACAACGAGTACGGCCGCGGCCTGGCCCGCTTCCTGGCCCGCTACCCGATGTCGACCGACCGCACCCAGCCCCGAGACACCCCCTTCCGCCACATCCCCCCGCTCTAAACCCCGCCCGCCGCACCCGACCGGTCCCAACCCAGGAGTCAACCGATGCATCCCAGCCCCCAGGACACGTGACGACATGACATTGCTCGCCGCCCTGGCCATACTCTTGGTGATTCGGCTCGCCCTGTACGCGACATTCCGCGGGAACCTGGAACACCGCTTCTTCTCCACCGAGTTCGGAGCCCTCGCCTATGTCGAAACCCTCGAAGAGATGGAGGAAGCCGGCACCAAGGGCGCGGATCTCTCCATTGCCGAGCTCTTTGGCCATTTCCGGCTGCGCGTCGAACTCGGCTACCCGGCGGCGATTGGGCTGGTCACGTTGGTTGGGGCCGGGATCGCCGCCATACCCCCGGCGCCAACTTGGCTGGGCGCCATTTTGCCTGCGGCGATGGTGGCGTTCCAGACGCCAATTGAGCAACTGTTCTTGCAGGCCATGGGCGTGCTGCCGCTCCAGCCAGACCAGACGGCGCCCCAGAAGGCGATCTCCTGGGGAACGCGAATCGCGGCCGGCGCGGTGGCTTGGGGGGCGATGTGGCTGGGCCTGGCCGGACCAGTGCTCGGCCCAAGGCTCGGCGCGCCCGCGGGCTTGATCAGCCGGGTGATCGATGCTGCCGCGGTGCTTGCTTTGCTATGGGTCTGCTATTGGATGATCCGCTTGGGGGCGAGGCTGGCCCAAAGGCGCGCGTCGCCGGAGTTCGAGTTGTACGCCGGCCCGGAGACAACCCTGTACCTGCGGTCGTTCGCCGATGACGACATGTCGATCTACGCGCCAGTCACCGATTCAGGATTGCGCTCGCTGCTGTGGCCAAGGATCTCATTCGAGGAATTCCTGTCCTATCTGTCCGCGCTGGGTAGAGGGCAAGGCTCGATGGTCACAATTGGGCGACCAGGCGAGCGTCTGCCCAAACCCGGCGCGGTGCGCGGGTATTTTGATGAGACCCGCTGGCGCGAGGCAATCCGGTTGACCGCCGAGCGTTCCGGCAGCATCATCCTGACAGTGGGGGCAACTGACGCTTTGGCTTGGGAGATCGCGCACCTCAAGGAGTGGGGCTTGCTGCCAAAATGCACCTTCCTGGTTCCGCCCCTCAAAGCGGTCCAAGCCGCCAGTCGCGTCGAGCGCCTGCTCGACGCGCTCGAGGTGGCCAAAGACGAGCGGGACAAAGCCGGCGAACTGACTACCAGGTGCGTGGTCGGTTTGCGCGTCATGCCCGATGGCGCCATCACCTGGCTGGTGGCGCCCGGACGTGACTGGGTGGCTTATTTCGCCGCGTTGACCTGGGGGTGGGTTAGGACCGAACGCACCCCAAGTGAGAATCCCGACCCAGCCGACGAGGCGGTGCCGGCAGAGCCGCCACCACTGCCCGCCCGCACGCCCAGGCCAACCCGCAACCCGCCCGCCGTGCGCCGCGTGGTGCGGCGATCATGGAGGCTTGTTCTGGCCTACTCGCGCGACCAAAACGATGAGGCGATGGACGGATACGCCGCCCTGCTGGCCGAACTCCAAGCGGACCCGGCGGCGGATGGCGCGGCTGTGGCCCATGTGATGTGCATGTATCTCGCGGCCGCCGCCGACGCGGAGCGACTGGATGAGGCGTTGCCGGCGATGGAGCAACTTGTCTCTCTGATTGAGCCGATGGAGTGGGTTTGGGTGCAGCCGAGCGAGGCAAGACGCAGCCAAGCGGTCGCGTTCGATCTTTACGAGCTGATCGCAGACCAGCACGGCGCCAGGGGCGACCAGGCAGAGCGTCTGTCGGCGCTTGAAAAGCGAATTGCCGCGGCTGACGCCGAGCAGAACCGCCGCCACCAAGCTGAGGCTCGTTGCGACCTCGCCGCCGACGTCGATGACTCCGACCGCTCTAGGGAGTTGGCTGAGGCGGCCTTGGAGCACGCCGACCATTTGGGCGACCCGCAATTGCAAGGCCGAGCCCACGGCCTCCTGGCGCACGCGTTGCTTGACCTGGGTGAAACCGGCTGGCAACACCATGGGCAGCGATCTGCGGACATATTCGCCAAGTCTGGTGACAGCGGCGGCGCCGCCTGGGCACTGGGGTGGTTGGCGTACCAAATGCTTGAACTGGGACGGCTGGCCAGCGTGCCGCAATACCTTGATCGCGCCTTGGAGCTAGCGCCCGGCGGCGACGCCGAGCTCCAGGATCGGTTCGCCAGGATCAACGCCGAGCTCAGCGCGCTGCGGCGCGCGCCGCAGATGCTCTCGCCAACTGCCCAGCAAGTGTGGCGAGATGCTGACCGCGCCGGCCGGCTGGCAGGCATCATGTCCTCCGGGCATCTGCTGATCGGTGTCCTCGAGACCGGCGACGAGGCTGCGCTGGCCGTGGTCGAGGCGATGGGCAAAAATCCCCGTACGCTGCTCCAGCGGATCCAGACCCGGATGTGGGTTTACGCAAAACAGGACCCGTTGCAAGGCGACCTGCCGTTGTCAGGCCAGGTGCGCACAGTTGTGCGCCAGGCAGTCGAGGCGGCCGACGCCCGCCAATCTGGCGTCGTCGAAGTCAAAGACCTGATGGACGCGCTGGTCAGAATTGAGACGGCCGACGTCTATGAGGCCCTGCGGGAGGGGTAAGGCGGGCGGGCGGCATCGGGCGGGGGACGCAGCCAGGCGCAGGTTGCCGGGCCTAGGCGGCCGTCTTCGAGCGGGGCGCTGGTCAGCAGCAAATCGCCGGCCGGCAGGGCAAACGGGGCGGCGGTGAAGTTCGCCACGCACTGCCAGCCGCCGCGGGCGAACCGCAGCGCGCCCGCGGGCGCGTCCAGCCAGACCAAACCCGCCAGCGCGGCCGGCGCCGAGTCGCCAGCCTCGACCGGGCCGGGCCCCGGCGGGGCGGCGGCAACCGGGGGCAGGTCCGCCAGCAGGGCGCGGCGCAGGCCCAGCGCCTGGCGGTAGAAGCGCAGCGTCGAGTCCGGCTGCTTCAGCTCGGCCTCGACCGAGAAGGCGCCAAACCAGCGCGGCTGCGCCATGTGGGCGGGCCCGGCCCCGGGGCTGAACCCGAAGGACGGCCCGCCCTCGGTCCAAGGCAGCGGCACCCGGGCGCCGTCGCGCCCAATGTCGAAGCCGGCGGAACGGAAAAAGGTCGGGTCCTGCCGTTCGCCATCGGGCAGGTCGGCCAAGTCGACCACCTCCGGCAAGCCCAACTCCTCGCCTTGGTAAAGGTAGGCGCTGCCCGGCAGCGCCAGGATCACCTGGGTGGCGCAGCGCGCCCGCCGCAGCCCCAGGGCCTGATCGGCGGGCGGCGCCTGGCCCGCCCGGCGGGCCACCAACCAGGCCCGGTTGCGGGCGTCCGGACCGGGCGGGCCGGCCGGCGGCAGGGCGTGGCGGGTGGCGTGGCGGATGACATCGTGGTTCGAGAGCACCCAGGTGGAAGACGACCCGGCGGCCCGGGCCGCCTCCAGCGACCGCGTGATGCGCAGGCGGAATTCGGCGGCGTCGAAATCGGCTTGCAGCAGGTCGAAGTTGAACGCCTGGCCCAGGGATTGGGCGGTGGCGTAGCGCGCCCGGCGCTGCGGCACCTCCACCCAGGCCTCGGCCACCGCCCAGCGCGGCGGATCGTATTCGTTGAACACCGCCCGCCATTCGGCGTAGATCTGGTCCAGCTCGTCCCGGTCCCACAGCGGGTGGTCCGGGCCTTGGGTCATCGCCTGCAGCTGGGCCCAGCTTGGCAGGGGCTCGGTCAGGTCTTTGGCCAAGGCGTGGGCCACATCGACGCGGAAGCCGTCCACCCCGCGGTCGGCCCAGAAGCGCAGCGTTTTGAGGAAATCGGCCCGCACTTCGGGGTTGTCCCAGTTCAGGTCCGGTTGCTCGGGCGCGAATAGGTGCAGGTAGAACTGCCCGTCGCCGGTGGGCGTCCAGGCTGGGCCGCCGAACGCCGCCACCCAATCGGCCGGCGGCTCCTGGGCGCCGGGCCCCCTCCCGTCGCGGAAAATGTAGCGGTCGCGGGCCGGCGACCCTTTGGGCGAGGCCAGCGCTTGGCGAAACCAGACGTGCCGGTTCGAGGTGTGGTTCGGCACAATGTCGACAATCACCCCGATACCCGCCCCGTGCAGCGCCGCCACCATCTGGTCGAAGTCCGCCAGCGTCCCCAGCGCCGGGTCGACCGCGCGGTAGTCATCGACGTCGTAGCCGCCGTCCGCCAAAGCCGAAGGGTAGAACGGGCTCAACCAGACGGCATCGACCCCCAGCTCGGCCAAGTAGGCGACCCGCGAGGTGACGCCGCGCAGGTCCCCCAGGCCGTCGCCATCGGAGTCCGCGAACGAGCGCGGATAGACCTGGTAGACGATGCCGTCGCGCCACCACTCGGCGGCGGCCTCGGTTTGGGTTGCTCTCGGCATGGCGGTCCCTTTCGGCTGGCTGGATTTGGCCGTACCGAGCTTGCCACAAATCAGGCCTGCTTGGTGCGCGGGCGCGCCTGCGCTAGGGTGGTACGCGCCGCCGCGCGCCCGCCAGCCCGCGGCCCCGCCGCCTTAGCTCAGTCGGCAGAGCGATTCACTCGTAATGAATAGGTCTGGGGTTCGATTCCCCAAGGCGGCTCCGTTTCGGATCAGGACTCCCTTGTGAAATAGCTGGTGGAGGCCTATTTTCCAACCTCTGCCGTGAGATGGTGAGGGGTTCGAGTGATACGGTTCTCGGCTGAATGGCCCAGGTTTTGGCCCAGGTTTGGCGCTACTGACCGCGCCCAAGCGTGGGCCGATGTTACCGACTGAGACCGCTGGTGTTGTCGCGCGGGTGGTCGCGGATGGCCGTTCGTTGTTTAGGCATGAGCACTGTGACAGACAGCGGA
>JAITIG010000227.1 GCA_031279575.1 Bifidobacteriaceae bacterium | reverse complement strand
CCCGCCTGCCGCGCTACCCTCCCGGGGGCCGCGTCAGGCGGTTTCGCGGCGGACGTCGACCACTATGCCGGTCAGATCGGAGGTGATGGCGTCGAGGGCGGCCTCGGCCACCTGCTCGGCGGAGAGCAGGGTACCGGGGGGCTCTTCGCCGAAGGCGCCCAGGCGCATCGGGGTCTCGGTGCGCTCCGGGTTGACCACGTTGACCTTGACGCCGTCCGCCGCCCACTCCTCCGACAGGGCCTGCGCCAAGTTCACGACGGCCGCCTTCGAGGAGGAGTAGAGGGCGTAGTTCTCCCGCCCGCGCGTATAGGACGATGACGTGAACAGCAGCAGGTGCCCCCGGCTCAGCACCAAGTGCGGGTAAGCCGCGCGGGCCAGGTTGACCGCGGCGGTGTAGTTGACGGCGATCGACTCGTTGATCTCGCCCGGGGTGGCGCGGGCCAGCGGGCCCACCTTCAGCACGCCCGCGGTTAGCACCACGGCGTCGATCTTGCCGTGCTCCCGGGCCACCTCCTCCAAGGCCGCCTCGATGGCCGGCAGGTCTTGGACGTGCAGCCCGGTCGAGGACCGCCCGTGCGCCACCACCATCGCGCCCGCCCCCTTGGCGATCCGCGCGATCTCGGCGCCGATGCCGTAGGAGCCGCCCAGCACCACCAGCACCTTCCCCTCCAGGGCGGCCGCCAGCTGGGCCGGGTCTTTGCGCGGCGCCGCCTGGGTGGCCAGCTGGAACAGCTTGTCCGCGATGGTCAGGTCCACCGGGTGGGTCACCTTGATGTTGTCCTCCGAGCCGAGGACGCACTTGACCTCGACCTCGGGCAGGTAGCGGACCACCACGCCGCAATCGTCGGTGGCGTGGAAGTACGGGTCGTCGATGGCGCGGGCGTAGGCCGCCCGCAGGGTCGAGAGTTTGAAGGCCTGCGGCGTCTGCCCCCGGCGCAGGCGCGAGCGGTCCGGGATGCGGGTGATGACCTCGTCCTCGTCCACCATGACGATGGTGTCGGAGGAGGGGATCGCCACATCGACCGCCTCGTGCCGGTCGAGCGCGCTGACGCAGGCGGCGATGATGCGCGGCGTCACCAGCGGGCGGACGGCATCGTGCAACAGGATCTTGGCCTCCTCCGCCTCGATCGCCTCCAAAACCCGGCGGGTGGTCTCGTTGCGGGTGGCGCCGCCCTCCAAGATGAGCGACAGCTTGGCGTAGCGGCTGCCCAGCAGGGTCGCGACGCGCTCGGTCCAGCCGGGGGTGATCATGACGATCACCTCGTCGATGCCCGGGTGGGCGTCGAAGGCCCCGACCGTGTGCTCCAAGATGGTCTTGCCCGCCACCTTGATCATCTGCTTGGGGACCGAGAGCCCCAGCCGCGCGCCCACCCCGCCGGCCAGCACCACGCCATAGGTTTTCACGCCCCCAGTGTCTCACCCGCCAAACGCGGCGCCGCGCACCCGGCCGCCCTCTGGCCCCAGGCGGGGCGGCGGACGGCGCCGGCGGCGCCTGAAAGGTTGTGGCGCCTCAGCATTGACAACGCCGCGGATAAACGAAATGCTCGGTGGAGGCCAAAGACGGCCTCTCATTGGCGGCGACCGGGTGGTCTCATCGCCCTGGCGGATTGCGGTTTCTTGTAGGAGCGGGTGGATGGGTTTTTCAGCGGTTGCCGGCTTGGTTGTTGTTGGGATCGGAGCCGCCGGGTTGGCGGTGGTGCTGGCGTGTTGGCGGGCGCGCCCGGGCAGGCGTTTCCTGCTGGTCGCGGCTGGGTTGTTGGGAGCCGCTGTGCTGGCGGGCGCCGGGGTGTTGTCGGTCCAGGCGGCCACGGGCCAGTTGGTCCCCGCTTCGCCGCCGGTCGCTTTGGACCCGAACCTCAACGGCTACCACAAGGACGTGGAGGCTGCGGGGCAGGTCTATTCGGGCGAGTTCTTGAAGGGCTACTACCACGGCGACGGCAGTTTGGTGTACGCCGACGGCTCGCGCTATTCGGGGGGTTTCCGCGAGGGGCGCCGCCACGGCGAGGGGTCTTATGAGGACGCGGCCGGTTGGGCGTATGTCGGCGCGTGGAGCCGCGACCAGATCGACGGCGAGGGCGTTTACACCGGGGTTGACGGAAGCATCTATCAGGGCGGTTTCAAGCTTGGGGTCAGGCAGGGGCAAGGATCTTTGGTCTACCCGGACGGGGCCAGGTTCGAGGGCCGCTGGCAGGACGGCGAGCCCAACGGGCCCGGGGTGCTGGAGGCCGCAGACGGGTCGAGGGTGGAGGGCTCGTGGGAGAACGGGGTCGCGGCCGGCACCGCGGTCAAGAAGTTGGCGGACGGAGGCGAATACCGCGGGGGTTGGTCCCACGGTGTTCCCGATGGCGTGGGCACGCTGTCCTCCCCGGATGGTTGGCTGTACACCGGCGGGTTCGACCAGGGCCTGCGCCACGGGGAAGGCGAGTTGAGCGGCGGCGAGGGCGGCTGGAGTTACACCGGCGGCTGGGAGCGGGGGCGGCGGGCCGGGTTTGGGTCGCTGCGCCTGGCGGACGGCACGGTCTGCGACGGCGACTTCCGGGACAACCTGCTTGATGGCCAGGCGAGTTGCCATTACCCGGACGGCTCGAGCTATGTGGGCGCCTGGCGGGCCGATTCGCGCCATGGGTTCGGATCGGCCCGCTACGCCGACGGCTCCCGGTACGAGGGAGACTGGGCGGGGGGGCTCAGATCCGGCCAGGGCGTGATGCGTTACGCGGACGGCTCCCGCTACCAGGGCGGCTGGGCGGGCGGTTTGCGCGATGGCGAGGGAGCCATCACCTACCCCGACGGGACCACCTACGAGGGGGGATGGGCGCGGGGGTTGAAGGAGGGCCGCGGCGTTCACACCTACCTTGATCCGCAAACCCAGGGTTACGGCACTTATGTGGGCTATTTCGCGGGCGACCGGCGCCACGGCGAGGGGACCTACACCTACCCGGACGGCTACACCTTGGCCGGGACGTGGCGGGACGACTCGTTCGCGGGGCGGGTGGGCTGACATGGCCGCCTCACGCAAGCACCGGGCGGCCCCGGCAGTCCCGGCGAGCGCGGCCGCGCTGTTGGCGGCCACCGCTTTGGCCGTCATCGCGTATGCCGGCGCGCAGGCCCTGGCCGGCTTGGGGTTCGACTGGATGGCCGGCTCGGCCGCGCGCGACCCGCTGGCTGGGACTGCGGCGCTTGTCGCCTTGCTGGTGTGGCTGGCCTTTTTCTTGGCCGCGGCGGCTTGGCTGGGGCCGCGGTTGTGGCGCCCGGCGGGGCCTGGCCGGCCTTTGGCCTACCGCGACCGCTTGCGCCGGGCGGCCCAGCTGTTGGGCCTGTGGGCGCTGGCGGTTGCGGTGTTGGCGCTGTTCAGCGGCTTGTTCGCGGTCGGCGCGGATTGGGCGGCGCGGAGCACTTTGGAGTTCGCCTTCATCCGCGGCCTGGTCTCGGCGACCGCTTTGGCGCTGGCGCTGGCGGTGTTCCCGCTGTTCGCGGTGACCGCGGTGGCCGCCCTGGCTGGCGGCGGCGGGTTCGGCCAGGACGTGTCGCGGGCTTTGCGGCGGTTGGGGCGCCTTTACGCGCCCCTGGTGTTGTTGGCGCTGGCCGGCGCCGGCGCTGGGTTCGTGGTTTGGACGCTCACCGGCCGGGCTGGGGCCGGGTGGCTGGCGGGCGCGGCGCGCGCCGCGGCGTTGGTGGTGGTGGGCGGCGGGTCGATCTGGGCGGTGTTCGCCTTGGCGGCGCCGGTGGCGCTGGCG
>JAITIG010000223.1 GCA_031279575.1 Bifidobacteriaceae bacterium | reverse complement strand
CCCACTCGGCCCTCCCCTCGCAGCACGCCCGGCTCGATCACTTCATGGGCGGTCAGCACGGTGTTGAATTGGTCGGAGATTCGCCGGGTGATATCCACCGGACCGTGTCCGGCGGTCTCTACCAGCAAGTTAGCGGCAGTCGCCAACCCCTCCGCCTCCGCTGTCTCGAACGGATCCCGCCCGCCCGGCGGCTGGTCCCCGTCGATCAGCGCCTTGATCTCCGGTTCGGTGTAGTTCGAGCCCTCCAAGTGGGAGTCGGCGAACACGATCCCCGGCAGGCTCAGCTTGAACCTGGCGGTAGCGCGCGCCGCAGAGCCCGGCGGCCCGTTTGGCCTCGGAAACGACGACTCAGGGTCTAATAGATCCAAGTCGAGAACTGCGGGCGGCGGGATGACCGGCGCCGTGGGCGCCGCAGGGAGGGTTGGCTTCCGGTCGATGTCGCGCCGCCGCGACCCGCCCGACGCCCCCTTGGGGCCGTGCTGATTCGAACCGGGACCGCCGCCTGTATTCCCTGCCATCATCCCCCCTCGGCCGTGTCACATGGCGTCAGCATCATCTGATAGAAGCGGGTGGGGTTCCCCATCCGCTTGATAGCCGCCACCGAGTCCCGATACTGCCGCAGCCTGCCAGGCGGCAGCAGGACCCAGTCGAAACCGGCTCTCAGCAGCAAAGTGTTTGCCGCGTATCTGGCTTGCCTGCTGTCCACATCGTTGCGTATGAGGGTCGCCGCCCAACTCCAAGCTCGGAGTATCGAATGGCCGATGGCGTCATCCGGCCGGACCAGGTGCCCCGCCGGGTCGGTCAGCGCCGCCTCCCAAGTCGGGGAGCGAGCGTCCCGCAGCGCTTGGTCGTAGTCGGCGGCGATGTCCCAAACCTGGTGGGTGGCGGCCAGCCCGGCGCCAGCCACGGTGACACCTTCCGCGAGCGTCCAAACTTCCGCCATCTCCAGGTCAGTGTTCTCGGCCAGTGCGTCGTAGGCGATGGCGGCGGTTCGGGTGCGGTATCTCGCGTTCCGCCACGCGGTGTCCGCGCCGGGGCCTTCGTCAGGCAACCAGCCAGGGTCCGCAGCGGGCGCCACCGGCCACAAGGGCGCGCGTGGGGCGGTTGTTTGCACCAGCGCCCGGTTCAATGCTTCGAGCGCATTCTGAAGTTCCGCCACGGTGATGCTGCCGTCTTCTTCTGCTATTTCAAGACGCTCGCCGGCGGCGGCGGGCAACCCAAGGCGTTGTGCCAGGTCGTCTTGCGACCATCCGGCGTGTCGGCGGGCGTTTTTTATCAAACTGCCCACTGCTCGGCCCTCCTTTCCGCTTCCACCGTTGACGTTGTTCACGAATCCTATACGCGCCGGGTTGGGGTGTCCCCGCAGTTGACGGAGCAAACCTGCTGGAATTCGCGGTCTTGGGTTCGAGTCCCCGATTCAGGCTTGGAGCTTAGGGACACCTTGGCGGGGCGGGTGTAACCTTGGGTTTGTGAGTGACACAATGGTTGCCCAGGTGGGAAAGAAGGGCCGGGTGGTGCTGCCCAAGGCGCTGCGCGACAGGCGGCAATGGGGCGAAGGCACCAGCCTGGTGTTCGTCGACCAGCCTGGGGGCGTGCTGGTGATGACCCGCGATGAGGCGGTCGGCGCGGTGCGGGCGGCCCTGGCCGGGGCCCCGTCCCTGGCTGGGGAGTTGGTCCGCGAACGCCGCGCCGATGCCGCCCGCGAGGCCCGCCGGTGAGCGCCCGCCCGGTTCTCGACGCCTCAGCCGTGCTGGCTTTCCTCCAGGGAGAGCCCGGCGCCGGCGAAGTCGAGGCCGCGCTCGAGGCGGGCGCCGCCTGCGGAGCCGCCAACTGGTCGGAGGTGGCGCAAAAGGTGGCGCAGCACGGAGCCGACTGGGCGTTGGCCAAAGCCGCCCTGGCCAACTACGGCCTGGCCATTGAGCCGGTGACCGCGGCCGATGCCGAAGCCGCGGCGGCCCTGTGGCAGGCCGCGCCGCAGCTGTCCCTGGGCGGCCGCCTGTGCCTCGGCCTGGCGGGGCGCCTCGGCTCGCCCGCTTTGACCACCGACCGGGCCTGGCTGCCCGCGCACCCCCAGGCCAAAGCCATCCGCTAACGGACCCGCCCCAAGGCCCCGCAGCCCCCTGCCCCCTGCCGGCATCAGCCACCCCCGCGGCGCCGGACCGCCCGGACGGCATCGGCCGATTTGCGTGGTGTCAGTCCGCACGAAAGCTGGTTATGACGCGGTCTGGCCATCTGGCGATTCGCGCGGGGGCCCAGGTGGCCATTTGGTCGTCACGGGGGCTGGGGAGAAGGGCGGTGGCCTCGGGCGTGATCGGCTCGGATGGGGCGGGGGTGCGGGTCCGCGCCGGCGCGCTTCGCCGACGCGTCGCCATTTGAGCCTCCCAGCCCGGTGTCCGGGCGCCGCGATGGTAGAAAGTGGGATCGGGCATAACGCTGAGGCCGACCCCCTGACCTGCGCAGATGAGTCACCCTCGGGTTAGCTTCCCAGCCGCCTGTGCCGTCGCCGTGATAGGGGAAAGTAGGACCGGACATAACGCCCAGCGCAACCCCCTGACCTGCGCAGATGGGTCGCTTTCGGGTTAGCTTCCCAGCCGCCTGTGCCGTCGCCGTGATGGGGGAAAGTAGGACCGGACATAACGCCCAGCGCAACGCGCTGACCTGCGCAGACGAGGCGCTTTCGCGTTAGGGGGCGTCCAGCGTGGTCGCCTCGGCCACCC
>JAITIG010000204.1 GCA_031279575.1 Bifidobacteriaceae bacterium | reverse complement strand
GGCGGCGGACCCCCGGTGCCGGCGGCGGACCCAGCGCCGCCGCCCCACCCCCCGATGGCGCGCCCCACCCCCCGACGCCGCCGGCGGCTCCTCGGGTGGCGCGGCGCGGCATCGGGCATGGGACGGGGGGCGGGGGTGGCCGGATTCGGGGGAGATTTGGTGGGGCTGAGGGGGCGGCCGGGCGGAGCGTGAGAAGCTAGAGGCGTGGTTTCAGCAAGCAGCGGCGAGCCACCCAGGCGCCGGGCCGGTCCGGCGCCCAGGGCGGTGACCCCCAACGGTTCCGTCGCGCCCAGGCGCGTCTCGGCGCAAGCCCGCGACGCCGGCCAGCGCCGCCGCACCGCCCCGGCGCCCCGAGCCGACTTCGCGCCAGGCGGCAACGCCACCACCCCCCAGTTCAAACGGCCGCCGGCGCCGGGCGGGGCCGGCCAGGGCGGGCGGGCCGGCAAACGCCAACCAGGGGCGCCCAAACGGTACACCAGGCGCGGCAAACCCCGCTACGGCTTTTTCAATTACCCCCGCCGGCAATACACCGGCTTCCACCGCTGGGTGCCCTCCTGGCGGTTCTTGTGGTGGTCGTTTGTGTTGGGCGTCTTAGGGGTGATCGGGGTGTTCATGGCCGCTTACGCCATGATTGACCTGCCCCAGCCATCTGATTTCGCCCAAGCCCAGACCTCCACCGTGTATTACTCGGACGGCGCCACCGAAATGGGCAAATTCCAAGTCCAAAACCGCCAAATCGTCAGCATTGAGGACATCCCCGCCCACACCCGCGACGCGGTGGTCGCGGCCGAGGACCGAACCTTCTGGGAGAACGCCGGTGTGGATCCGGCCGCCCTGGCCCGCGCGTTCTACAACAACCTGCGCGGCGGGGCGCGCCAAGGCGGCTCAACCATCACCCAGCAGTACATTGAGCGCTACTGGGTGGGCAAGACCACCACCTCGCTGGCCGGCAAATTCAAAGAAGCCATGCTGGCGCTGAAGGTCACCCGGGAAAAAGACAAAATGGGCATCCTGGATGATTACATGAACACCATCTATTTTGGGCGCGGCGCCTACGGCATACAAGCCGCCGCCCAAGCTTATTTCCACAAGGACGCCAAAGACCTCACCCTCTCGGAATCCGCGCTGATCGCGGGTGTTATCCCGGCGCCCACCAACTACGACCCGGAAACAAATCTGGCGGCCGCCAACGAGCGCTGGAATTATGTCCTGGGCGGCATGGAGAAGATCGGCAAACTCACCGCGGCGGAACGCGCCGAATTGGTTTTCCCGGAGGTTTTCCCCTACGAGGTGCCGGAGACCTACGCCGGCCCGCAGGGCTACCTGCTGGAGATGGTGCGCCAAGAACTGCTGACCAAGGCGGGCCTGACGGACGCGCAGATCGGCAGCGCCGGCTTGAAGATCACCACCACCGTGGACAAAGCCACCCAGGAGGGGGTCTTGGCCATAGCCCAGGACCTGCCTGCCGACAGCCCGGCCGGTTTGCATGTCGCCATCGCCTCGGTGGACCCGTCCAGCGGCGCCATAAGAATGATCTACGCCGGCGATGACTACCTGGTCCGCCAGCAAAACGCCGCCACCCAGGACATAGCCCAGGCGGGTTCCACTTTCAAGCCGATCACCCTGGCCGCGGCCTTGGATGAGGGCTGGTCGCTGGAGGAGACTTTCTCCGGCAAGTCCCCGATCAAGATCGCCGATTGGACGGTCCGCAACTCCGGCAACGCGCAATACGGCACCATCGACTTGCTGCGCGCCACCCAAAGCTCGGTCAACACGGTTTACGCCCAGCTCAATGAGAAGATCGGCGGGGCCACCACCCGCCAGGCGGCCATCGCGGCTGGCATCCCGGCCGATGCCGTGGGCCTGGACGAGGACCTGACCAATGTGCTGGGCACGGCCTCGGTCCACGCCATCGACATGGCGCGGGTTTACGCCACCTTCGCCGCCCAGGGCGTGCGCCACGACACCTACATTGTGGCCTCCGCCGTCAGCCCGGAGGGCAACGAGGTCTACTCCGGGCGCAACAAGGAGGTCCGCGTTTTCAGCCAGGACGCGATGGCCGAGTTGACCTACGCCCTGACCCGAGTCGTCGAATACGGCACCGGCTCGGCCGCCAAGGCCCTCGACCGGCCCGCGGCCGGCAAGACCGGCACCTCGGAGGAGAACAAGTCGGCTTGGTTCTGCGGCTA
The DNA here is from genome assembly GCA_031279575.1 of Bifidobacteriaceae bacterium. The sequence continues at coordinate 359 of JAITIG010000204.1, read as the reverse complement.
CACCCCGCAGCTTGCCACCGCGGTGGCTTTCTACCAGGAGGACGAGGCCGGCAATCCGGTCCAGTTGACGCCCTTCGGCCAGAACGCGGTGATCCAGGGCGGCGGCCCGCCGGCCAGCATGTGGGTCAAGATCATGGAGTTGGGCTTGGCCGGCACCGAGGCGGAGGAGTTCCCCCAGCGCCCGGCGGACCGCGCCAAGCCGCAGCGGCGGGTGCCGGTCTCGCAGACGCCCTCGGCCGAGGCCCCCTCGCCGACCTCCCCCACCCCGGAGCCCACCCCCAGCCCCACGCCAAGCGAGACCCCCACTCCCACCGACACGCCCACCCCGACTGACACCCCGACCCCCACCGACACCCCCA
>JAITIG010000186.1 GCA_031279575.1 Bifidobacteriaceae bacterium | reverse complement strand
CACCAAGCGCTGGCGCGTGGTGGAGATCATCGAGAAAGCCAAGTAGGGGACGCGACATGATTCAGCAGGAGACCCGGCTCAGGGTGGCGGACAACACGGGCGCCAAGGAGATTCTGTGCATCCGCGTGCTGGGCGGCTCGGGGCGGCGCTACGCCTCGATCGGGGACACGATTGTGGCCACCGTCAAGGACGCCATCCCCGGCGGCGGCGTCAAGAAGGGCGATGTCGTCAAAGCCGTGGTGGTGCGCGTGGCCAAGGAGCGCCGCCGCCCGGACGGCAGCTACATCCGCTTCGACGAGAACGCCGCCGTGATTCTGAAGAACGATGGCGAGCCGCGCGGCACCCGCATTTTTGGCCCGGTTGGCCGCGAGCTGCGGGAGAAGAAGTTCATGAAGATCATCTCGCTGGCACCGGAGGTGTTGTAGGCATGGCGAACATCAAGAAGGGCGACTTGGTCCAGGTCATCTCCGGCAAGGACAAAGGCAAGCGGGGACGCGTGCTGGAGGTGCTGCGGGAGCGGGACCGGCTGATTGTGGAGGGTGTCCAGCGGGTCACCAAGCACACCAAGGTGGGCCAAACCCAGCGCGGCGGGCGCACCGGCGGCATCGAGACGGTTGAGGCCCCGATCCATGTCTCCAACGTCATGGTGGTCGACCCGGTGACCAAGAAGCCCACCCGGGTGGGCCACCGCCTGGAGCAGGTGGAGCGCGATGGCCGTGTCCGCACTGTGCGGGTGCGTTACGCCAAGAAGTCCGGTAAGGAGCTGTAAGCAGGTATGGCCGCGAAAACAAGCACCAAGCAGTCCGCCACCGTTGAGCGGGCGCAGGGCCCCGCGCCCGAGCCGCCTCGGCTCAAGGTCCGCTACCTAGAGCAGATCCGCCCGGCCCTGCTGGAGGAGTTGGGTTTCAAGAACATCCACCAGGCGCCCCGGCTGGTCAAGATTGTGGTCAACATGGGTGTGGGGGAGGCCGCCCGCGACGCCAAGCTGATGGATGGCGCGGTGGCGGATTTGGCCTTGATCACCGGCCAGAAGCCGTCTGTCACCAAGGCGCGCAAGTCGGTGGCCCAGTTCAAGCTGCGCGAGGGCATGCCGATCGGGGCGCATGTCACCATGCGCGGCGACAGGATGTGGGAGTTTTTGGACCGGCTGCTGACCACCGCGCTGCCGCGCATCCGCGACTTTCGCGGCTTGTCCGACAAGCAGTTCGACGGCCAGGGCAATTACACCTTTGGTTTGACCGAGCAGTCGATGTTCCACGAGATCGACCAAGACCACATCGACCGGGTCCGCGGGATGGACATCACCGTGGTGACCACCGCGACCAACGACACTGCGGGGCGGGCGCTGCTGCGCCGCCTGGGTTTCCCGTTCAAGGAGGACTGACGTGGCCAAGAAATCACTCATCGTCAAGGCGGCGCGCACCCCGAAGTTCAAGGTGCGCGCCTACACGCGCTGCAATCGGTGCGGCCGGCCGCGCAGCGTGTACCGCAAGTTTGGGCTGTGCCGGGTGTGCCTGCGCGAGATGGCGCACCGCGGCGAGCTGCCCGGAGTCACTAAGTCCAGCTGGTAATCGACTACGCCGCAGGTCCCAGCGCTGGGCGCGAGGGGAAACCGGGGCGAGGAAGGTGGGTTTGCCCACATGACAATGACCGATCCGATCGCGGATATGCTGACGCGCATCCGCAACGCCAACGCGGCGCACCACGAGCAGGTGGAGATGCCGTACTCGAAGATGAAGGCGGCCATCGCTGAGATCCTCCAGCGCGAGGGCTACATCCAAAGCTGGTCCAAGGGGCCGGCCCCGGTGGGCGCGACCTTGCTGGTGGTGTTGAAGTACGGCCAGGGCCGCCAGCGCGCGCTGGCCGGCTTGAGGCGGATCTCCAAGCCCGGCTTGAGGGTGTACGCCAAGTCCACCAACCTGCCCCGGGTGTTGGGCGGGCTCGGCATCGCCATCTTGTCGACTTCTTCGGGTTTGATGACGGACCGGCAGGCGGCCAAGAAAGGTGTGGGCGGGGAAGTCCTCGCCTACATCTGGTAGGAGGGATAGAGCGATGGCATCGAGAATTGGCAAGATTCCGGTCCCTGTGCCCCAGGGGGTGGATGTGAGCATTGACGGCCGCCGTCTCACGGTCAAAGGCCCGAAGGGCACTTTGAGCCGGGAGCTGCCCGAGCCTGTCAGCTTGGCCCGCAACGACGACGGCGCGATCGCCGTCACCGTGCCGGATGACGAGCGCCGGTCCCGTTCCATGCACGGGTTGTCGCGCACTTTGGTGGCGAACATGGTGACGGGGGTGACGGAGGGGTACACCAAGGTCCTAGAGATTGTCGGGACCGGTTACCGCGTGGTGGCCAAGGGCCCGGATTTGGAGTTCTCGCTGGGCTTCTCCCACCCGGTGGCGGTCGCCGCGCCGGCCGGCATCACTTTTGCGGTGGAGTTGCCGACCCGGTTCTCGGTCAGCGGGATCGACAAGCAGCTGGTGGGCGAGGTGGCCGCGAACATCCGCAAGATCCGCAAGCCGGAGCCTTACAAGGGCAAGGGCGTGCGCTACCAAGGCGAGGTTGTGCGCCGCAAGGTTGGAAAGGCTGGTAAGTGACCATGGCGAGGGTTTCAAGGGCCGAGCAGCGGGCCAAGCGGCATCGCCGGGTGCGCAAGAAGGTGGCGGGCACCGCCGCCAAGCCGCGTTTGGCGGTGACGCGGTCCTCGCGCAACATGATGGTCCAGCTGGTGGACGACAGCTTGGGCCACACCATGGCCTCGGCTTCCACTTTGGAGGCGGCGTTGCGTTCCGCCGAGGGCGACAAGACCGCCAAAGCCAAGCAGGTGGGCGCTTTGATTGCCGAGCGGGCCCGGGCTTTGGGGGTGGAGGCGGTGGTGTTCGACCGCGGCGGCAACAAGTACCACGGCCGGGTGGCGGCGGTGGCGCAGGCCGCTCGCGAAGGCGGTTTGAAGCTGTGACAGACCAGGTCCCCTGGGTCCCGCGCCGGGATCCGATTGGAGCACGCATGATGAAGCAGAACTACGGAAGGCAGAGCATCTGATGGCCGCAGAGCAGCGAGGGCCAGACCAGCGAGGGCCAGATCACCGGGGCTCGGAGCAGTCCGGCCGCGACGGCGGCCGGCGCGATTCGTCCCGGCGGGACTCCCGGCGCGGCGGCCGGGGCGATGACGACCGCAACCAGTATTTGGAGCGCGTGGTCGCCATCAACCGGGTGGCCAAGGTGGTCAAGGGCGGCCGGCGGTTCTCCTTTACGGCTTTGGTGGTGGTGGGCGATGGCGACGGCACGGTTGGCGTTGGCTACGGCAAGGCCAAGGAGGTGCCGGCCGCCATCGCCAAGGGCGTCGAGGAGGCCAAGAAGGCGTTTTTCAAGGTGCCGCGCATCCAGCGGACCATTCCGCACCCGATCCAGGGGGAGGCGGCCGCGGGCGTGGTGTTCTTGCGCCCGGCCGCGCCTGGCACCGGTGTGATCGCGGGCGGCCCGGTGCGCGCGGTGTTGGAGTGCGCCGGCATCCACGATGTGCTCTCGAAGTCGCTCGGGTCCTCGAATGCGATCAACATTGCGCACGCCACGGTGACCGCGTTGCGCGCTTTGGAGGAGCCGGCTTCGGTGGCGGCCCGCCGCGGCTTGCCTTTGGAGGCTGTGGCGCCGCCTTATTTGCTGGCGGCCCAGGCGGCTGGCGCGGCCAGCCCGAAAGCGGGGGAGAAGTGATGGCCGTTTTGAGAATCAAGCAGGTCAAGTCCGGTATTGGCGGCAAGCGAAATCAGCGCGAGACGCTGCGCTCGCTGGGGTTGCGCAAAATTGGGCAGACCGTTGAGAGGGAAGACAGCCCGGTGGTGCGCGGCATGGTTAGCACAGTGGCGCATTTGGTGAGTGTTGAGGAGATCGACTGACGATGGCCAGCAAGCAAGACAAGCCGGCTGCGGGCGCGCTGCCAGGCCCGGAAGGCGCCGAGGCGCCGCAGGGCGCGGCGCCGGCCGCGCCCGACGCGACGGCCGCGACGGCCCAGGCGGCCCAGGCGGCTGCGGCGGATGCCGCCGGCGCGGCGGACGCCAAGCCCGCCAAAGCGCCCAAAGCCGACAAAGCCGACAAGGCCGACAAGGCCGACAAGGCTGACAAAGCTGACAAAGCCGACAAGGCTGACAAACCCGAGCCCAAGCCGGCCAAGGCGGCCAAAGCTGAGCCCAAGCCGGCCAAGGCCGGCAAGCCTGTCGAGGCCGACCCCAAGCCGGCCAAAGCCGACAAGGCGGACGAGCCCGAGCCCAAGCCGGCCAAGGCCGGCAAGCCTGTCGAGCCCGAGCCCAAGCCGGCCAAAGCCGAGCCGAAGTCGGCCAAAGCCGAGCCGAAGCCGGCCAAGGACGAAGAGCCTGCCGAGCCCGAGCCCAAGCCGGCCAAGGCCGACAAGCCTGCCGAGGCCGAGTCGAAGCCGGCCAAGGCGGACAAGCCGCCGAAGGCGGACAAGGCCCCGAAGCCGGCCAAAGCCGCCCCGGCCAGCCCGGCCGAGAAGGCCGAGAAAGCCGCCGAAGGCCAGGCCGCAAGAGCCGAGCGGGCCGAGCGGGCGGCGGGCGGCGAGGCGAGAAAAGCCGAGTCGGTCCAGGCGGCCGCCGCGGCCGAGGCGGCCGCCGCGCCGGGCGAGCCCGAGGCCGAGGCCGAACCCGAGTCTGAAGCCGCGGCCGAACCCGGCTTAGAGGGCGCGGCCGAAGCGGCAGGCGGGGCGGCGGCATCGTCCGAGGAGGGGGACGGGGTGCTCAAAGTCCACCACCTGCGACCGGCGCCGGGCTCCCGCAAAGCCAAGACGCGGGTCGGGCGCGGCGAGGGCTCAAAGGGCAAAACCGCAGGTCGCGGCACCAAAGGCAGCAAGGCCCGGGGGCAGGTGCCAGCCCGCCTGGAAGGCGGCCAAATGCCGCTGCACATGCGCCTGCCCAAGCTGCGCGGCTTCAAGAACCCGTTCCGCACCGTCTACCAGGTGGTCAACCTGGACAAACTGGAGGCGTTGTACCCGAACGGCGGCGAAGTCACCTCCCAGGACCTGGCCGGGCGCGGCGTGGTGCGCCGCGGCTACCCGGTCAAGGTGCTGGGCGGCGGCAGCGTCAGCGTCAAACTCACCCTTCGGGTGGAGGCCACTTCAAGCGCCGCGCGGGAGAAAATCCTGGCGGCGGGCGGCAGCGTGGAAGCGTTAGAGTGATTGGGGCCGCGGGCGCGCCGCTGGCGGCCCGCCGGACCAGCCCCATGCGTCAGGGAGGACCCCCGTGCTAGGAACTTTTGCCAAGGCGTTCAGAACGCCGGACCTGCGGCGAAAACTGCTCTTCACCATCGGCATCATGGTGCTGTTCAGGCTCGGCTCGGCCATCCCGACGCCGGGTGTGGACCCGGCCGCGATCAAGGAGCTGCAGGGCCAGGCCTCGGGCCAGACCTCCGACCTGCTGGGCATGATCAACCTGTTCTCCGGCGGCGGCCTGCTCCAGCTGTCAGTCTTCGCGCTGGGGATTATGCCGTACATCACGGCCAGCATCATTGTCCAACTGCTGCGCGTGGTGATCCCGCGCTTCGAGGTGCTGCACAAGGAAGGCCAGTCCGGGCAGACCAAGCTGACGCAGTACACGCGCTACCTGACCATCGCCCTGGCGATCCTGCAATCGACTGTGGTCATCACCACGGCGCGGACCGGCGCGCTGTTCGGCTCGCCCGGCTCGGATGTGCAGGTGATCGACCCGGACACGCCGTGGACTGTGACGCTGATGATCATTGTGATGACAGCCGGCACCGGCGTGATCATGTGGCTGGGCGAGCTGATCACCGAAAAGGGAGTTGGCAACGGCATGTCGCTGCTGATCTTCACCTCGATTGTGGCCGGTTTCCCCGGTTCGATGGGGCAGATCATCGGCAGCCGCAACGGCTGGACCAACTTCGCCGTGGTGCTGGTGGTGTTTGTGGGCGTGATCGGCGCGATCGTGTTTGTGGAGCAAAGCCAGCGGCGCATCCGGGTGCAATACGCCAAGCGCATGGTGGGCGGGCGGACGTTGGGCGGCGGCACCAACTACATCCCGATCAAGATCAACACGGCCGGCGTCATCCCGATCATTTTCTCCTCCTCGATCCTGTCGCTGCCAATGATGTTCACGCAGTTCAGCCAGGACCAATCCCACCCGGTGGTGGTTTGGATAGCGACCAACTTCCGCTCCACCGACGCGGTCTACATGCTGCTTTACGCCGCGCTGACGATCTTCTTCTGCTTCTTCTACACCGCCATCACGTTCAACCCCACCGATGTGGCGGAGAACATGATGAAGTACGGCGGCTTCATCCCGGGCATCCGGGCCGGCCGGCCGACGGCCGAGTACCTGAACTATGTCATCAACCGGATCACCACCCCCGGCTCGATCTACCTGGCGGTGGTGGCGCTGGTGCCGCAAGTGCTGTTCTCCCTGCTCGGCATAACCCAAAACCTGCCCTTTGGCGGCACCACCTTGCTGATCATCGTGGGGGTGGGCCTGGACACCGTCAAACAGATCGAGGCGCAGTTGGAGCAGCGCCACTACGGAGGCTTCCTGCGGTGAGCCAGCGCCCCTCCCCCGCCCCGGCCGAACCGCCAACCGCGCCAACCGCGCCAACCGCGCCAACCGCGCCAACCGGGCCAACCGGGCCCGCTGGGGCCGCTGGGGCCGGCCCCAGGCGGCTGGTCTTGCTCGGCCCGCCCGGCTCCGGCAAAGGCACCCAAGGCGAGCGGCTGGCCCGCGCCCTGGGCCTGCCCGAGATCTCCACCGGCGCGTTGTTCCGCCAGCAGATGGCCCAACGCACCGCCTTGGGCGCGGAAGCCCAAATCCACATCGCCCAAGGCCGGCTGGTGCCGGACCGGGTCACCAACGCCATGGTGCGCGACCGCCTGGCCGCCGCCGATGCCGCCGACGGCTTTATCCTTGACGGCTACCCCCGCAACCTCCCCCAGGTGGCGGTGCTGGACCAGATCTTGTCCGAGCGCGGCTGGGGGGTCGACGCCGTCCTCGAATTCCGCCTGCCAGAGGCGCTGATTGTGGAGCGGCTGTTGAAGCGGGCCGACTTAGAGGCCCGCCAGGACGACACCGAGCCGGTGATCCTGCGGCGCCTGGCCGTCTACCGCGCCGAGACCGAACCCATCGCCCGCCTCTACGCCGAGCGCGGCGCGCTGCGCGTCATCGCCGCCGAGGGCACAGTCGAGGAGGTGGCGGCCCGGGTCGCCGCCGCCCTGGAGGCGGCCGGGTGAGCTGGGGGAGGCGCCACAGCATCGAGTGGAAAACCCCCGAGCAGATCCAAGGCATGCGCGCCTCTGGCCTGGTCACGGCCGCCGCCTTGGCGGCGGTGCGCCAAGCCGTCAAGCCGGGCGCGCGGGCGCGGGAGATAGACGCGCTGGCGGAGACTGTCATCCGCGACCACGGCGCGGCGCCCAACTTCCTCGGCTACCAGGGCTACCCCAGGTCGATCTGCTTCAGCGTGGGCGAGGTGGTGGTCCACGGCATCCCGCAAGACCAAATCCTCAAAGACGGCGATGTGGTCTCCATCGACTGCGGCGCGGTGCTGGACGGCTGGCACTCCGATGCCGCCATCACCGTGGGCGTGGGGGAGGTCCACCCCCGCTCGGAGGTCCTGGTGGAAGTCACCCGCCGGGCGCTGTGGGACGGGATCGCGGCCTTCGCCGGCGCCAGCCGGGTGGGGCAGATCGGGGCCGCCATCGAGGCTTCGGTGCTGGGGGCCGAGCCGTCCTTTGGCATCTTGCGGGATTACATGGGGCACGGCATCGGCAGCCGGATGCACATGGACCCGGAAGTCCTGAACTACGCCACGCGCGACAAGGGGGCCAAAGTCCGGCCCGGGCTGGTGCTGGCGATCGAGCCGATGGTGGTCGAGGGCTCCATCGCCACCTCCGAGGACGCGGACGGCTGGACGGTGCGCACCCGGGACGGCCAAACCGCCGCCCACTGGGAGCACACCGCGGCCCGCACCGAGGGCGGCGTCTGGGTGCTGACAGCCAAGGACGGCGGGGCGGCCGAATTGGCCGCCCGCGGCGTCGCCATCGCCCCCGCCGCCTGAGTCGCCCAGGCGGCCCGGGCGGCATCGGGCGGCAGGCCGGCGCTGGGGTTCACAGGCGCTGGGCCAAGAGGTTGGCGGTCCTGTCGTCTAGCACCAGATCGGTTGCCACGCCCGCCCGCAAAGCCCCCAGCAGCCCGTCGACCTTGGCGTCCCCGGCCACCGCCAGCAGGCGGCGCGGGATGGCGCGCAACTGCGCCGGGGTGGGGCCGGAGGCGCGGCGGTTGAGCTCGATGTCCTCCCAGGAGCCGTCCGCGCGGATGAACACGGTGCAGACATCGCCCGCCACCTTCTCGCGCCGCAGGGTTTTCATGTCGCGCGCCCCCAGATACCCGGCGGCGTAGACGTGGCTCAGCAGCGGGCCCTCCAAGGCCCCCACCGACATGACGGCGACATCGGCCTTGGCTTGGGCCTCGAGCACGCGGGTGACGGAGCGCTCGCGCCACATCATCTCCTTGGTGGCCGCCAGGTCGAAGAAGGTTGGCACCGGGAAGTCCAGCACCGAGGCGTTGAATGCCCGCGCGAAGCGGGACAGCAGCGCCGCCGTGTAGGACACGCCCGAGGTCCTGGTGTTGGCGGCGCCGTTGAGCTGGACCACCACCGAGCCGCGCACCGCCTTGGGTTGGAGCTCCTCGGAGATGGCGGCGGTGGTGTTGCCCCAGGCCACAGCCAACACCATGGACGAGCCCATCCAGCGGCCCAAAGTTTGGGCGGCCTCGGCCGCGACCAGCTTGAGGCGCTCGACCTCGTCGGTGTGGTGGGGCAGCGGCACCACCGCGACCTGGACGCCGAACGAGTCCCGCAGCAGGGCCGCGATGCCCTCCGAGTCGCGCGAGGGGTCGTTCAAAGTGATTGAGACAATGCCCTGCTCGCGGGCGGATTTCAGCAGGCGCGAGACGGTCGAGCGGGAAGTGCCAAGGCGGCGGGCGACAGCCTCCATGGTCTGGCCCTGGTTGTAGTAAAGAGAGGCGGCGAGGAAGAGTTCCTCGGCTCGGGTCGAAGCCATACCCAATTGTTGCACGTTTGTGCATCGGGCTTGCACTGATGGCGTTGACTGGACCAACCTGCTTATGGCATCGCCCGGATTTTGCAACACTGACCAGCGCCAACGTAGCGATGCCGGCGTGTTAGGCAGGCGGACCAAAGGAGGTTACCCAGGCATCGCGCTCTGTTAGCCAGGAGTCGCCATCGCGCGGGGCGCGTCCCCCGGGACGTCGCAGCGGCGAAGGCGGCGCACCGCGCGGCTAACACGCCGACAGCAGTCAACTAGGCCCCAAACCGACGCCGGGGCGGGGCCAAGTCCAGCAGTACAACCGAAACCACGACCAAATTCACCGAAAGGGACACACTGTGGACGTAATCGCAGCCGAACCCACAATCCTGACCGACATCTTCCTCCCAGAAGTGCTCGGCACCTGCACCCTGATTATCCTGGGCGTCGGCGTAGTCGCCAACGTCATCCTGACCAAGACCAAGGGCTTCGGCGGAGGCACCTTGATGATCAACTTCGGGTGGGGCATCGGCGTCTTCGCCGGCGTCTACGCCGCCTACAAGTCCGGCGGCCACCTCAACCCGGCTGTGACGCTGGGGATCATCGCCTCCGGCCA
>JAITIG010000153.1 GCA_031279575.1 Bifidobacteriaceae bacterium | reverse complement strand
CGCCGCCCTGGCCGCCCGGGCCAGGAAATCCGCCACCTCGGCCGCCGCCTGCCCAAGGGCCGGCTCGGCCTCCGCCAGGAACACTGCCGCTGTTTCCACCATCGCGCCTTCCGCTTGATCTGACCTAGCCAAGGAACCTACCGCACCCCTCGGCGCGCAAGCCCGCGCCTCAGCTGCCGAAGTGCTGCGGAAGGGTGGCCTCCCAGGCGGCGCGCAGCTCGGCCAGCGGCACCGCGAACTCGCCGCCCGCCCACTTCAGCGCCAGCCCATCGCCGCCAGTCGCGCCCAGCCGCACCGCGGGCACGCCGTGCCCAGCCGCCAACTCGGCGAACACCGCCTCATCGCAAGCCGGCAACGCCACCAGCGCCCGCGCCTGGCTCTCGGAGAACAGCGCCTCGAACGGCGTCAAACCATCGCGCGCCAACACCGGCTCCAAATCGACCGCGGCCCCCAGCCCGAACCGCAGGCAAGCCTCCACCAGCCCCTGCGCCAAACCCCCCTCCGAGAGGTCGTGCGAGGCGGCGGCCCAACCCGCCCGGGCCGCCCACACCAGCACCCGGGCCAGACGCCGCTCAGCCTCCAAATCCACCGCCGGCGGCACCCCGCCCAGATGGCCGTGGGCCACATCCGCCCAGGCCGAGCCGCCAAACTCCGGCCGCGTCGAACCCAGCAGCCAAACCGGCAAACCCGCCTGCCGCCAGCCGGCCGGGACCGCGTCCGCCACATTGTCCAACACGCCCAGCACACCCACCACCGGGGTCGGGTGGATGGCCGAATCGATCCGCCCCGGGGACCCAGTCTCGTTGTACAACGAGACGTTTCCGCCGGTCACAGGCACCTCCAAGGCCAGGCAGGCATCCGCCAGCCCCTCCATCGCGGTCACCAGCTGCCACATCGACTCAGGCGACTCCGGCGAGCCGAAGTTCAAGCAATCAGTCACCGCCACCGGCTCCGCCCCCACCGCGGCGACATTCCGGTACGCCTCGGCCACCGCCTGCATGCCGCCCGCCCGGGGGTCCAGTTTGGTATAGCGCCCGTTGCCGTCGCAGGCCAAGGCGACCCCCAACCCGCTGGACTCGTCAACGCGCACCACCCCGGCGTCATCGGGCATCGACAAAGCGGTGTTGCCCTGCACAAACCTGTCGTACTGGTCGCAGATCCAGGCCCGCGAGCACAGGTTGGGGGAGGCCGCCAAAGCCAGCAAAGTGGCCCGCAGCTCAGCCGGGCGGCGGGGCCGGGCCAGGCGCGCCGCGCCATCCGATTGCAACGCGTCCTGCCACGCCGGGCGCTGGTAGGGGCGGTCATACATGGGCGCTTCGCGGGCCACCGTTTTCGGGTCGACGTCCACGATGCGCTGGCCGCGGTAGTCCACCAGCAGCCGGTCGCCATCGCTCACCACCCCGACGGCCGAATACTCGACATCCCATTTGCGGGCGATGGCCTCGAACTCGCCGAAGCGGCTGGGCGCCACCACCGCCATCATGCGCTCCTGCGACTCCGACATCAGGATCTCCTCCGGGGTCAGGGTCGGGTCGCGCAGCAGCACGCGGTCCAGGTCCACCAGCATGCCGCCGTCGCCGGCCGCCGCCAGCTCCGAGGTGGCGCAGCTCAGGCCCGCCGCGCCGAAGTCGGAGATCCCCTCCACCACGCCGGCCGCGAACAGCTCCAGGCAGCACTCGATCAGCACCTTCTCCTGGAATGGGTCGCCCACCTGCACCGATGGGCGTTTCGAGGGGCCGTCCGCCTCAAACGTCTCGCTCGCCAGCACCGACGCCCCGCCGATGCCGTCGCCACCCGTCCGGGCCCCGAACATCACCACCAGGTTGCCGCTTCCCGAGGCGTTCGCCAAGTGCAGGTCCTGGTGGCGCAGCACGCCCACGCAGGCCGCGTTGACCAGCGGATTGCCCTGGTAGGAGGGGTCGAAGACGGTCTCGCCGCCGATGTTCGGCAATCCCAGGCAGTTGCCGTAGCCGCCAATCCCGCCGACCACGCCATGCACCACCCGGGCCGTGTCCGGGTGGTCGATCCGCCCGAAGCGCAGTTGGTCCATGACGGCGACCGGCCGCGCCCCCATCGCCATGATGTCCCGCACGATGCCGCCCACACCGGTGGCGGCGCCTTGGTACGGTTCGACAAACGAGGGGTGGTTGTGGGATTCGATCTTGAACGTGACCGCCCAGCCCTGGCCTATATCCACCACGCCGGCGTTCTCGCCTATCCCGACCATCAGCCGGCGGCGCATCCGGGGGGTGGTTTTGGCGCCGAACTGCTCTTTGATGTGCTTCTTGGAGGATTTGTAGGAGCAGTGCTCGGACCACATGACGGAGTACATGGCCAGCTCCGCCCCGGTGGGGCGCCGGCCCAGGATTTGCTTGATCCGCTGGTATTCGTCTTCTTTGAGCCCCAGTTCCCGCCATGGCTGGGCCCGGTCTGGTGTGGCGGCCGCCACCGCCACCGTGTCAATCCCCCCGCCCGGGCCGCCCTCGGGCGGCGCCTGGGTGGGCGCGGCCTCCCGGGGTCGCGGCTGGCCGAGCGGGCCGGCCCCGGGCTGCGGCTGGCTGGGCGCGGCGAACCCGGGCGGCTGGCCGGGCGCGGCCAACTGGCCGGGCGCGGCGCCGCCGGGCGGCGGCTGGGAGAGGGGGCCTGCGCCGAACTCCATCTGGCCGGGCACGCCATCGGGCGGCGGCTGGCTGGCGGCGGAACCCGGGGCCGGCGGCGCCCAGGCGAACGCGTCCGGGGGGATCTGAACCGTGTCGTAAGGCGGTGTTGGCGCCGGGGCGGGGCCAGCTGCGCCGCGCGGCGGCGGCGCGACGCCAAATGGGGTCTGGTCTGAGGCTGTCATGAGCGTCCCTTGCGCGTTAGTGGGCGAACCGGTTGCAACCGCCTACCAGCCTACTGGCGGCGCGCCCGCCAACTTGGCGTGTAGATATGACGGCGGGCGGCGGGCGGCGCGCGGCGTCGGGCGGGGGTTAGCGGCGGGTGCGGGCCGATTCGGCGGACAGCTTGCCGGATCGGGTGTAGGCCTCGCGCTCGGCGCGCAAGTCGGCCACAAACGGGGCGGCGAAGGGGGCCAGCGCGGGCGGCTCGGCCGCGCCGCCCAGGGCCAGCGCCAGCAGGCGGTCCGCCAGGGCCGGGTTGCGCGCCAGCACCGGGCCGTGCAGGTAGGTGGCCCAAATGCGGCCCTGGACCAGGCCCTCCCAGCCGTCGCCGGCCGCGCCGCCGCCGTTGCCAACCCCCGCCACAACCCTGGCCAAGGGTTTGGCGCCCGGCCCCAGATCGGTCCCGCCGCCGTGGTTCTCATAGCCGCTGAGCAGCGGCGATCCTGCCAACAGCGCTTCGAGCGGCCGGGCCAGCACCTCGCCGACTGCCCTCGGCTCGCGCCGGCGGGTGGTGGCGTCCACCAGCCCCAGCCCCGGCTCGATCTTCCCGCCCGCGACCTCAAAACTGTGCCCCAGCACTTGCAGCCCGGCGCAAACCGCGAACACCACCGCGCCCCGGCCGGCCGCCCGCCCCAGCGCGCCCGATTCCCGCAGCGCCCGCGCGGCCGCCACTTGCGAGACGTCCTCGCCGCCGCCCAAGACATACAAATCAGCCTGCTCCGGCACCGGCTGCCCCGGGTCCACGGTTTCCACGCGGCACCCCAACCCGCGCGCCGCCAACCGCTTGACCAGCACTTTCACGTTGCCGCCGTCGCCGTAAGTGCCCATCAAAGTGGGATACAGATGCACGATGCCGACTTCCCCAGCCCCCAGCTCCATCCCAGTCACGCTCCTCCCCCGCCGCCGCTGGCGGGCCAGCCTGCTCGGCGGGTCATTGGGGGACCAGCCTGGAGCGGAGCTCTTGGAAGGCGGTGTAGTTCGCTACCACATCCAGGGCCTGGCCGGGGGCCGCCTCGGCGGCGGCCGCCAACGGGTCCTGGCTCACACCCAGCACCTTCAGGCCCGCCGTGTCCAGCCGGACCGCCAGGTCGAACCGGCGCTCGCCCGCCACCCAGACCGGGCGGCCCGCCCAGTCCTCGAAATCCACATCCCAAATCCACGAGGGGTCGCGGCCATCGGCCCCGCGGGCGTTCAGCACCGTCACCAGCAGCGCCTTCGAACCCGCCACCAGGCCCATCATCTCGGCCCAACTGGCTGGGTTCTTGCCCAGGAGCAGCCGCGCCTCGTGGCCGTCCACGCTGGCCCGGACATAACGGCCGTCCACATCGGCCACCTTGGCGAAGGCGGCCAGGGCCGCCTCCAGGCCCACCCCGCGGGCGGCCACCGCCGCCAGGGCGATAGCCGCGTTGCCCACATTGAACCGGCCCGGCAAAGCCAGCCGCGGCGCCACCGGGCCTAACGGGGTGACGATATGGGCGGCATCGGGCACCATAAACCACTGCGCCTCGGGGCGGGACAAACCGCAACCGGGGCAGGCCCAACGGCCCTCGGGGCGGGCCAGCGGGGCGCCGCACTCGGGGCACAGGGCCGAATCCTGGGTCCACCACTGGCCGGCCCCGACCCAGGTGACGCGCGGCGCGGCCAAGGCCGCCCAGGCCACCATCGGGTCGTCGGCGTTGGCCACCACCTCGGTGGCCTGGCTCAAGTTGGCGGCCATGGCGCGCCAGCGCTCGGCCAGCATCCTGACCTCGCTGCCGCGGTCGAGCTGGTCGCGGGTCAGGTTCATCAACACCAGTTGGCTGGCGCCGGTGGCGCCGGCCACAGCCGGCAGGTGGGCCTCGTCCACTTCGAGGGCGGCGAAGCGCGCGCCCGGCTGGGCGGCCAGGGCGGTGGCGACGCCGGGGGCCATGTTGGCGCCGGTCGCGTTGTGGGCCACCGCGCCCTGGGTGCGCAGCGCCTCGGCGATCATGCGCGTGGTGGTCGATTTGCCGTTGGTGGCGCTGACCGCCGTGACCTGCATCGGCTGGGACAGCTCCGCCAACAGCCCCGGGTCCAGGCGCAGCATGACGCGCCCGCCCACCACTTGGCCCCGGCCCCGGCCGAGCAGGCGCGAGGCGGCGCCGGCGGCGCGCCCGGCGGACATCGCCAACCGCGCGCGCAGGGGAAGACGTCGCAGTGGCACGGCTTCTAGGCTACTGTCCCCGCCGCGCCGCCCGCCTCCCGCGGCCCTGCGCCAGGTGGCCAAGGCCGGCCGGCGCCGCCCCCAGCGCACCCGCCTGGCGCGGCCCTGCGCCAGGTGGCCAAGGCCGGCCGGCGCCGCCCCCGGCGCACCCGCCTGGCGCCGCTCGCCGCGGCGATCATCGGTGGATTGAGGCTTAGGATGTGCGGGTGACCAAGCTGCCAGGCGAAGGCGGCGCCCAGGCGCCGGGGCGGGGGCGGCGGATTCGGCTCGAAGTGTTGATTGTGCTGGGGCTCAGCCTTGGCGCCTCGGCGCTGTACGCGGTCTTGGCTTTGGCTGACCGGCTCACCGCCGCCGTCCCGCTGGCCCAGCAGACGGCCAGCCTGAACACCTCCGCCACGCCCAAGCCTTGGCTGGACCTGCTTTACCAGTTGGCGGGAATCGGCTTCGCCTTGGTCCCGGTGGCGCTGGCGCTGTACCTGCTGGGCGGCTCGGCGGCTCAGGGGCTGGGCTCGGGGGCGGCCCAACTGGGGTTGACGCTGGCCCGGCCAGCGCGGGACTTGGGTTGGGGGCTGGCGCTGGCGGGCGGCATCGGGCTGCCGGGGCTTGGGCTCTACCTGGTTGGGCGGGCGCTTGGCGTGACAGCCCACATTTCGACGGCCTCGCTCGGCGAGCACTGGTGGACTGTGCCGGTGCTGCTCTTGGCAGCCCTGAAAAACGGCCTGCTGGAGGAGGTGGTCGGGGTGGGCTACCTGGGCCAGCGGCTGCGCGCGCTGGGCTGGGCGCCGGCCGGATGGATCGCCGCCTCGGCGGGGCTGCGCGGCGCCTACCACCTCTACCAAGGGTTCGGCCCGTTTGTCGGCAACGTGGTGATGGGGCTGGTGTTCGCCTGGTTCTACCAGCGCCGGGGCCGGGTTATGCCGCTGGTGGCGGCCCACACCTTGATCGACGTGGTGGCGTTCGTCGGGCCATCGCTGGTCGCCCCGTCCTGGCTGACCTAAACCCAACCCACTGCTGACCGCCTGCCGCCCCTCCCCGGCCAGGCGCGCCGGGGGCCGCACCAGATCAGCTAGGCGGGCGGGGCCGGGCGGGCGGGGACCGGCGGGCGGGGACCGGCGGGCGGGCGGGGACCGGCGGGCGGGGCCGGGCGGGCCAGGCCGCCAGGCGGTCTGCCCGTCCGCCTGGCCGCCCATCCGCGCCCGCCTGGCATAAGCTGGGGCTCGTGGCCCAGCGACGCGAGAGGACTTCGGCGCGCCCCCAAACGCGCCTGCCAGCGCGGTCGGTGTGCGATGGCGTCGAGGTGGTGGACGCCCCCACCGGCCGGGTGCGGCAGTCAAAAGACCTGGTGGGCTTGGCCATCACGGCGCTGGGGGTGGTGGTGCTGCTGGGCCTGGCCGTCTACGGCCACGCCACCGCCGCCGGCGTGACCGAGGACATCCGCTCCTTCGCCTCCCCCATTGCCACCATTTTGGACTTGATTGTGTCCACGCTGATGAACTTGGGCACATTGGTCATGCCCGCCAGCGTGCTGGTGATCAGCTTGTTCCGGCGCCAGTTGCTGCTGGCCGCGCAAGGCGCGGTGGCCGGGTTGGCGGCCGGGGTGGGGGCGGCCGCGGCCGGCTGGGGCATTGTCCGCTTGGATTGGGAGCCGCTGACGCAGGGCCTGTCGGTTGTGGCCCGGGACGAGTCCCGCTTGGTGCTGGTCCCCTTGGCGGCGTTCGCGGCCGGCGTGTTCACGGCCATGGGCCCGCGCTCGCGCCACCCCGTCATGGCCGCGTCCTGGAATCTGCTTTGGCTGGCGCTGGCCACCTCGGTCCTGACCGGCGGGCAAACCCTGCCGACGGCCTTTGTGACGGTGCTGATCGGCCGCATGGCGGGCCTGGCCACGCGCTACGCCATTGGCGTGACAACTGATCGCGCCACCGGGGCGGCCCTGGTGGCGGGCATCCGGGGGGCTGGCTTGGACCCGGTCCGGGTGGTCCGCGTGCGCGACATCTCCGAAGCTGAGAGCCCCACCGAGCGCCTCGACGTGCGCGCCATCCGCGACGGCACCTACCGCCCCCCGCCCGCCCTGGCCGCCCATTTGCCCGATGCCGCCCCTCCGCCCGCCGCCGCTTCGCCCGCTGCCGCGCCGCCGGCCGCCCCCACGTCGCCCGACGCCGCACCCGCCGCCCCTGGCGCTGCAGCCCGCGCGGCCGCCGGGCCGGCCGCCCCCACTTCGCCCGACGCCGCCCCCACCGCCGCCGCCCGCGCCGCCGCCCGCGCCGCCGCCGCGCCGGCCGCCGCTCTGGCCGGCCATCTGCCGACCGCCGGGCCGGCCGCCTTGGAGGCGGCGGTGTCGGATTCGACCTCGGGCGCGTTGGAAAAGATTGGCGGCAACCGGATCTACGCGGTCTTCGACGCCGCCGGGGAGCGCTGGGACGCCATCGTGCTTGACGGGGACAGGCAGGTGCTGGGCTTCCTGCAGGCGACCTGGCGGGCGCTGCGGCTGCGCGGCATGGACCGGCGCTCGGCGGTGTCGCTGCGCCAAGCGGTCGAGCGGGCGGCGCTGCTGGGCTACGCCGCCGCCGCGGCCGGCGTGCGCACGCCGCGGCTGGTGGGCGTGGGCCAGGCGGCCGATTCGATGATGCTGCTGCAAGCCCATCCCCGCGGACTCAGAGCCATGCGCGAGATGCGCCCAGCCGAGATCTCCGAGGCCGCGCTGGTGGACCTGTGGCGGCAGCTGCAACGAGCCCACCAAGCCGGGTTGGCGCACCGCAACATCTCCCCCGCCTCGCTCCTGTTTGACCGCGGGCAGGGCCTGCACCAGCAGGTTTGGCTGATCGGCTGGGAGGATGGCGATGTCGCCTCGTCCGAGTTGGCCAGAAGCATCGACTGCGCCCAACTGCTCGGGGCGCTGGCCCTGCACCTCGGGCCGGAGCGGGCCGTGGGCGCCGCCGCCAAGGTGCTGCCAGCCCACACGCTGGCGGCGCTGGCCGGGCTGCTCCAGCCGGTGGTGTTCCCGGCCGCGACGCGCGAACTGGCGCGGGCGCAAAAAGACGTGATCGAGGCGACCCGCCAAGAACTGCTCGAGCTGGTGCCCGCGGCCGAGGCGCCGGCGGTGCCTTTCCAACTGGTCCGCTTCGGCTGGCGGACCGTGCTGATCGCGGCGATGACCTTGGTGGCGATCTGGGCGGTTGTCACCCGCTTGAATTTCAGCCAGATGGTTGAGGCGGTCAGCCGGGCGGACATCGGCTGGATGGTGGTCTCCTTCGGCTTTTCGATGGCGACATACTTCGGCGCGGCCATGACCCTGGTGTCATTGCTGCCAGTCCGGGTGCCGCTCTGGCGGGCGGTGTTATCGCAGGTGGCGGCCTCGTTCACGGCTATCAGCATGCCCGGGGGGCTGGGGCCGATCGCCCTCAGCTTGAGGTTCTTGAACCGGCGCGGGGTGCGCACCTCGCTGGCGGCGGCCACGGTGGCGTTGACCCAGTTGGCGTTGTTCGTGGTGACGGTGGCGCTGATGGTGGGCGTGTCGGTGGCGACCGGGCAGACCGGCGTGCTGTCCAGCCTGCCGACCACCGCCATCGCGGTGGTGGCCCTGGCGGTGGCGCTGCTCGGCTGCCTGCTGCTGGTCCCGGCGCTGCGCGGTTGGGTGTGGGCCAAAGTCGGGCCCACTTTGACCCAAGTTTGGCCGCGGGTGGTCTGGGCGCTGGGGCGCCCTCGGCGGCTGGTCCTGGCGCTGGCCGGGACTGTCATCCAGTTCGCCGGCTACGTCATGGCGTTTTGGGCCGCGATGGTCTCGTTTGGCCTGGTCAGCATTCCGATCGCGGATCTTGCCCTGGTGTTTTTGGTGGGCAACACGGCCGGCTCGGCGGCGCCCACGCCGGGCGGGCTGGGCGGGGTCGAGATCGCGTTGACGGCGGGCCTGCGGGCGGTTGGCGTGGCCACGGCGACAGCGGCCTCGGCCGCCGTGCTGTTCCGGGTCATCACCTACTGGGCCCGGGTGCCGATCGGCTGGGCGGCCTTCCGCTACCTGTCCAAACACGGCGACCTTTGACCCGGCCCGGCCGCCCGCGCCTAGGTCAGGGGCCGGCGCGGCGCAGCAGGCCCGCGGCCGTGTCGACGGCGCCGGCGACGTCGCCATCGGGCGGGTAGAGCAGGGTGCGCCCCACCGTTAGCCCGATGACGCCGGGCAGCGCCAGGGCCGCCCGCCACGAGGCGTAGACCTCGGCCGGGGCGGCGGTCGGATCGCCGCCCAGCAGCACAGTGGGCAGGGTGGTGGCGGCCATGACGCGCTCCATATCGGGGACCACCGGCACTTTGAGGATGGTGCGGGCCGAGGTCGCGCCCAAACTCGAGGCCACCTGCATCGAGCGGTTGACGGCGGCCCAACTGAGGTCGTGGACCACTTTCCCGGCCTCCCAGCGGGACCAGAACGGCTCCACCATCGCGTAAAGGCCCAGGCCCGCCAGGCGGGTGACAGTCTTGGCGGCCCACTGCAAGGTGCGGGCGGTGGCGGGATCATCCAAGGCGATGCGGGTGAGCATCTTGCCGCCATCGGCGCCAAGGGTTTGCAAGGCCCGCGGGGTGTAGGCCGTGGCGCGGTCGTCGAACTCGAAGCTGGCGCCTTGCAGGCCGGCCCGGTTGATGGTGCCGAAGAGCAGCTTGCCTTCCAGGTCGCCGCTCAGCAGGAGGTCGTCCACCAGGTCCGGTGAGCCGAGCAGCCCGTCCACCCCGGGCCGGGCCAGCGCCAGGCGCAGGCGGTCCAGCAAGTCGCGGCGGTCGGCCATGGCGAGCTCGTCGCCGCCCACGCCCAAGGCGCCGCGGGCGGGGTGGTCGGCGGCGATCAGCAGAATTTGGCCGCTCCCGAGCCCGGGGTGGCGGCGGCGGCCGGCCGCCGCCTGGGCAACGGCCTCGGGGCGCGTTAGCTTGGTGTGGGTGAGGGACTCGTAGCGGCGCGGGTCCGGCCGCCTGGCCGGGGTGGATCGAGGCTTAGCCATCGGCGTTTCCTTCTGGTGTGGTGGAGGCGGGGCGCGGCACTGGGGGCCTAGACGGCGCCGGCCAGCAGCCGCTCAACTGTTGCGGCGTCCGGCATGGCCGCTGAGCAGGCAATTTGCGACGCGACGTGGGCGCCGGCGGCGTTGGCGAAGCGGAGCGCGCGCTCCAGCGGCCAGCCCTCGAGCAGGCCGTGGCAAAGGCCGCCGCCAAACGCGTCGCCCGCGCCGAGGCCGTTGACCGTCTCAACCGGGATGGGCGGGACCTGGGCGCGCTCGGCGGCGGTCTTGCCCAGCACCCCGGCCGACCCCATCTTCACGATGGCGATCTGGGCGCCGGCTTGGAGCAGGCGGTCGGCCTGCTCGTCGGGGGCGCCGGGGCCGACCGCGACGGCGCACTCGTCCTGGTTGCCGACCACCACATCGGCATAGGGCAGGGCGGCGGCGATGGCCTGGTGGGCGGCTTGGCGGCTGGGCCAGAAGGCGGCCCGGTAGTCGATGTCGAGGATGGAGTAGCGCGCGGTGGGGGCGGCGGCGGCTTGGCGCAGTTGGTAGGCCAGCCGCTGGGCGGCGGCGGCGGGCTGCTCGCTCAGGCCGGTGCCGGTGGTCCAAAAGATCCGGGCCGCGCCGATGGCCTGGGCCAGGGGCGGCTGGCGGATCTCGGCGGGGGTGATTTTGAGGTCGGGGGCGCTGGGGGCGCGGTAGAAGTAGAGCGGGAAGTCCTCCGGCGGTTTGATGCCGCAGAAGGCCAGCGGTGTGGCCAGGCCGGCCTCGGTGCCGAGGAACTCGGTGCCGACCTGGTAGCTCTGGGCCAGGTCGCGCCGCAGGTAGCGGCCGAAGGCGTCGTCTCCGACCTTGGACAGCAGGGCGCTGCGGTGGCCGTAGCGGGCTACCGCCACCGCCACGTTGGCGGCCGTCCCGCCGACATAGCGGCGGAAGGTCTCGACGTCCTCCAGGTCCCGCCCGATCTCGTTGGGGTAGACGTCCACGCCGATCCGTCCCATTGCCAGCAGATCGATCACCTTTGAGCCAGCCATGGCCCGCCTCCTGCGCGGGGCCGACGCCGGCCCCTCCTGTGAGCTATTTGTCCTGACATTCCGACATAATACACATTGCTGGAGCGGTCCGCAAGCGCCCCCCGGCGCTTGCCCGCGCCGGCCTCGAACCGCCGGGCGGGCGGCCTCGGGCGGGGCGGTTTCCGGCTGTCGGGCGGCGCGGCCCCGGGCGGGACCCGGCCGGACGGCTTCCGGCTGGCGGGCGGGGCGCGGCACCGGGCTGAATAGGGCAGCCTCGGGCGGCCTCGGGCGGGGCGGTCTCCGGCTGTCGGGCGGGGCG
>JAITIG010000150.1 GCA_031279575.1 Bifidobacteriaceae bacterium | reverse complement strand
CGCACCCCCAGCCGCAGCCCCAGCCCAAGCCCCACCCGCCGCCCCAGCCCCAGCCCCAGCCCCAGCCCCAGGTCCGGCGCCACCGCCGGCGCCCCCGCGCCCGCCCGCGCCCCGGCCCCGGCCGGCGCGGGAGCTTGGTCCGCCGCCGCCGGCTGGGCTGGCAGCGGACCCGGCGCCAGCCCCCAGGCCGCGCCCGAAGACTCAGAGGGCTGAACCATGGCCACCGTCCTGCCCGGAGGCGCCAAGCCGGGCCGCTGGGCTGAACTGTTCCTGCTGCTGTTCGCGCTCGGCCTGTCGTTTTTCGCCTACGCCCAGGTGGCCCTGGCGGTCGAGGGGCGCCTGCCGGCCCAGATGGCGCTGCAATGCGGCGGCCTGACGGTGCTGGCCCTGGCGCTGCACCTGATACTGCGCTGGCGCGCGCCCTACGCCGACCCGGTGATCCTGCCCGCGGCGGTGCTGCTGAACGGCATCGGCCTGGCCATGATCTACCGGCTGGCTTTGCGCTACCAGGCGACCGGGCGGGACCCGGGCTGGGTGATCGCCCCCAAGCAGATGGCCTGGACGGTGCTGGGCGTGCTGGCCGCCGCCATCACCGTGATCTGGCTGCGCGACCACCGCATGCTGCGCCGCTTCACCTACACCGCCATGGTGCTGGGCCTGATGGGCCTGATCGCGCCGCTGGTGCCGGGCATTGGCCGGACCTTGAACGGCGCCCGCATCTGGATCCACCTCGGTCCGCTCTCGATCCAGCCGGCCGAGGCCTCAAAGATCCTGCTGGTGATCTTCTTCGCGGGCTACCTGGTGGCCCGGCGCGACTCGATGGCCCTGGCCGGCCCCAAATTCGCCGGGCTGCAGCTGCCGCGCCTGCGGGACATGGGGCCGATCATGCTGGCCTGGCTGGTCTCGGTGGGCGTGCTGGTGTTTGAGCGCGACCTGGGCACCTCGCTGCTGCTGTTCGGGGTTTTTGTGGTCATGCTGTACGTCGCCACCAACCGCCCCAGCTGGATCCTGATTGGGCTGGCCTTGTTCGCGGGCGGCATTGTGCTGGCCTACAAGTTGTTCTCCCACGTCCAAAACCGGCTCGCGATTTGGCTCCACCCCTTCGACCAAAGCCTCTACGACGCCCCCGCCGGCGGCTCCTACCAGCTTGTCCAGGGCTTGTTTGGGCTGGCCAGCGGCGGTTTGTTCGGCACCGGCCTGGGGCGCGGCCGGCCAGACATCACGCCGCTGGTGTACTCGGATTTCATTTTCACCGCCTTGGGCGAGGAGTTGGGCCTGACCGGGGTGATCGCAATTCTGCTGGTCTACCTGGTGATGGTGGAGCGCGGCTTGCGCACCGCCATCGGCATCCGGGACGGTTTTGGCAAGCTGGCGGCCACCGGCTTGGCCTTCACCTTGGCTTTCCAGCTGTTTGTGGTGGTGGGCGGCGTCACCCGGGTTATCCCGCTGACGGGCTTGGTGACGCCGTTCTTGGCCTACGGCGGTTCGGCCCTGCTGACCAACTGGGTGGTGGTGGCGCTGCTGCTGCGCATCTCCGATGGCGCCCGCCGGCCCCCGCCGGCCACCTCCGAGATCGATTTGGCCGCCGTCGCCCAGGCCGCCGCCAAAACCTCCCCCCGCGGGCATGATTCCGCCGGGCCCAACAAGCCGCCCCGCGGCCGGGCCGCCCAGTTGCCCACCGAGGCGGTGAGCCGCCCGTGAACCGCGAGATCCGCCGCATCACCTTGGTGGTGGCCGCCATGTTCGCCGCCCTGCTGGTGGCCTCAAGCGTGATCCAGTTCGCCGCCGCTGGGGAACTGCGGGCCGACTCCCGCAACTCGCGCACCTTCTACGACTCGTTCAACCGGGACCGGGGCCCCATCATGGCGCGCGGCGGGGAGGTCCTAGCCCACTCCGAAAAGGTCGAGGACGATTACTCCTACCAGCGCTTCTACGCCAACGGCCCGCTCTACGCGGCGGTCACCGGCTATGTCACGGTGGTGGGGCCGCCCTCCGGGATGGAGTTGATGGAAAACGCCGTCCTGCTGGGCACCGCCGATTCGCTGTTCTCGATCCCAGACCGGCTGCGGGAGATGTTCACCGGGGCCGAGCCGACCGGCGGCGCGGTCGAGTTGACCATCGACCCCAATGTCCAGCTGGCGGCCTGGGAGGCGTTGGGCGACTCGCAGGGCGCGGTGGTGGCGCTCGACGCCAAAACCGGCGAGATCCTGGCGCTGGTCTCCAAACCGGCCTTCGACCCCAACGCCTTGGCGGTCCACGACCCGGTGGCGGTGGACACCGCCTACAAGGCCTTGGAGCAGGACCCGGGCCGCCCGCTGGACAACCGCGCCATCGCCGGGCGGCAGTACGCGCCCGGGTCCACCTTCAAGCTGATCACAGCGGCGGCGGCGCTGGAGTCCGGCCAATACACCGCCACCACCGAGCTTGAGGCGCCCGCCGCCTTGGAGCTGCCCAATTCCACCGCCAAGCTGACAAACTTCGGCGACTCGAGCTGCTCCGGCAGCGGCCGGATGACTTTGGCGGACGCTTTGGCCATCTCCTGCAACACGGCCTTCGGCTGGTTGGGCATGGAGTTGGGGGCGACGGCGTTGGCCGAGCAAGCCAGCCGCTTCGGCTTTGGGCAGGACTTGTCGGTGCCGTTGTACGTCCGCCCGTCCACCTTCCCCCAGAACATGGACCAGGCGCAAACCGCGCAAGCCGCCATCGGGCAATTTGACGACAGGGTGACGCCGCTGCAGATGGCGCAGGTGGCCGCCGCCATCGCGAACGGCGGGCAGGCCATGGCGCCGCACCTGGTGCGCTCTGAGCGCGACGCGGATTTGCAGGTGGCCAAGGAGATCGCGGCCGAGGAGATGGGGCGGCCGCTGAGCCGGGCCAACGCCGACGCGCTCAAAACCATGATGATCGCCACCGCCGAGACGGGCACGGCCCAACGCGCCCGGGTCGAGGGCGTCACCGTGGGGGCCAAGACCGGGACGGCTGAAAAAGCCCCCGGCCAGGCGCCGGATGTGTGGACGGTGGGCTTCGGCGAGCGGGAGGGCCGGCTGGTGGCGGTCGCCGTGGTGGTGGAGGATGGCGGCGCGCGCGGCGCGGCGGGCACCGGCGGCCAGGTGGCGGCGCCGATGGCGGCGGCTGTGCTGGGGGCGGTGTTCGGATGATCGCGCGCAGCGGGCTGCTGCTCGATGGCGGCCACTACAAACTGGTTTCCCGCATCGCCGTGGGCGGGATGGGGGAGGTGTGGCGCTCCCACGACCTGACCACGCGCACCCCGGTGGCGATCAAAGTGCTGCGCCCCGAGCACACCGGCGACGCCACCTCGCTGCGCCGGCTGCGCTTCGAGGCCCGCAACGCCGCCATGCTGAACCACCCGAACATCACCAAGGTGTTGGATTACGGCGAGGTGGAGGGCACCGGGTACATCGTGATGGAGTACGTCGAGGGCCAATCTTTGGCGGATGTGCTGGCGACGCATTCGACTCTGGCGCCCTTGCGGCTGCTGCCCATTTTGATCCAGGCGGCGCTGGGCCTGCACGCGGCCCATTCCGCCGGGGTGGTCCACCGGGATGTCAAACCGGGCAACATTTTGCTGGGGCACGCCGACCATGTGAAGCTGACCGATTTCGGTATTTCTGTGGCGCACGGGCAGCTGCCTTTGACGGACACCGGCAAAGTCATGGGCACAGCCCAGTATTTGTCGCCGGAGCAGGCCCTGGGCAATCCGGCGACAGCCGCCGGGGACCTCTACTCGCTTGGGGTGATCGCCTACGAGGCTTTGGCCGGCGAGCGCCCGTTCCGCGGCGCCAACTATGTGGCTATTGCGTTGGCGCAGGTCAACGAGCCGCCGCCGCCGCTGCCCGCGTCGGTTGAGAAGTCTTTGGCGGATTTGGTGATGCGCCTGATGGAGAAGGACCCGGCCAAGCGGCCGGGCAGCGGCGCGGAGTTGGCGGGCTTGTTCGGGGGGATTTTGGACATCCACCGCGATCTGGTGGGCCGGCTGCTGGCCACCCGCCGAGGTTCGGCCGCGCCGGGGCCGGCCCGGCCGGACAGCGGCCCGCCCAGGGTCACCGCCGAGCAGGAGCGCGTCCCGGCGGCCTCGATCATGCCGGCCGCCGCCCCCCAGACGGCCGAGGCCCCGGCTGTCCCGGAGGCGGCCCCGGCCGAGCCGGCCGGCCCAGACGGCCAGCCGCCGGTCTACCCCCCGGCGCCGGCCTCGCCGCCGCCCAAGCGCCGCCTGCCGCCGCCCCACACCCCGGAAGTGGCCCAGCCGTTGCCAACCGCCCCGCCTGTGCCCCCGCGCCAGGAGTTGTCCTACCCCCTGCCGGGCGAGCCGCCCCGGCCCGCGCCCCGCGCCGAGGCCGCCCAGCCCGCCGCGGCGGGCGCCCAGCGCAACCCCTCCGCCACTCCCGTCCCGCCTTTGGACCAGCCGCGCCCGCGCGACGAGTTCCCCTCCGCCGGCGCCGCCGGACCGGGGCAGCCATCCAGCACTCCCGCCTCGGGTCAGCCGGGCGGCGGCCCGCCCGCCCCCGGGATGCCCGGCGCCGGGGCAACCGGACCGGGCCAGCCAGGCGGCGCCCCGGCCTCGGGTCAGCCAGGCGGCGGCCCGCCCGCCCCCGGGATGCCCGGCGGCGGGGCAACCGGACCCGGCCCGCAGGGCGGCGCCCCAGGGCCAGGCCCAGGCCCGTCGGCCGGCGCGGCCCTGGGGGCCGCGGCGCCAGCGCCCGGGCCACCCGGCGGCGGCGCAACCGGACCGGGCCAGCCAGGCGGCGCCCCGGCCTCGGGTCAGCCAGGCGGCGGCCCGC
>JAITIG010000070.1 GCA_031279575.1 Bifidobacteriaceae bacterium | reverse complement strand
TGGCCGGGCAGGCGGATTTGCGCCGGCGGTTTGGCTGGGCCGCCCAAGCCGAGGTGCTGGGCCGCCTCTACGCCGAGCAGTCCAGGGACCTCGGCCTGGCCCCGCCCGCGCCCAGGGGGCGGAAGTGAGCGGCGGCATCGGGCGCTTGGCGGTGGTGACCCCGTGGTACCCCCGGCCGGACAAAATCTACGGCGGCATTTTTGTGCGCGAGTGGACCCGCGCCCTGGCGGCCCCGCCGGGAGAGGTCACGGTGGTCCACCTGGAGATGGTCCCGCCCGGCGATCCGCGCCAGCCTTGCGAGGCGGTTGCCCCCGAGGGCCGCATTTTGTGGGCCCCGGTCAAGGTGGGCGACCACCTGCCCCGGGCGGCGGCCGCCCGGGCCCAATTGGCGGCTGCGACACCGGCCCAGCGGGAGGCCATCGCCGCCGCCGAGGTGGTGTTTGCCCACGCCACCATGCCGACTGGCTGGCCCGCCAGCCAGTTGGCCCGCCCGGGCCAGACGCTGGTGTTGGTGGAGCACGCCTCCTATGTGCCCCAGCTGCTGCGCCACCCCCAGGCGCGGGTGCTGTTTGCCGAGGCGGTGGAGCGGGCCGAGGCCGTTTTGACGGCGGGCGAGGCCACCGCCGAGCTGATCCGCCAGGCCCTGCCGCAGGCCCGGGCGAAGGTTTGGGCGGTTGGCAACCCGTTGGACGCGGCCGCTTTCCCCTTTGCGCGCCGGCCCGCCCAGGCCGCCTTCAAACGCTGGCTTTACCTGGGCAACCTGCACTTCGACAAAGGCGTGCTGGCTTTGGTGGAGGCTTTGGCGGCCTATTCGGGCCTCCAGCCGCGGGCCCGGCTGGCGTTGGCGGGACAAGGCGTGGCCGAGCCGGCCCTGCGCGCCTTGGCCGAGCGGCTGGGGGTGGCCGGGCGGGTCGACTTCTTGGGCGGGCTGGAGCGGGCCGGGGTGGTGGCGGCCCTGGCCGAGGCGGATTTGCTGGTCCACCTCTCGCCCGGCGAGACCTTTGGCCTGGCCCCGTTGGAGGGTTTGCTCAGCGGGTTGCCGGTGCTGGCCGCGCGCAACGCCGGCACCAGCCAAACCATGGGCGCAGCGGTGGCGGCCGGCCGGGCGCTGCTGGTCGACCCGCCCGCCCCAGGGCCGCGCGGCGGCCGGGCGGTGGCCCAGGGCATCGCCCGGCTGGGGCAACAGGTGTTGGCCGCGCCGCCGGGGGCCGCCCTGGCCGTGCGCCAGCAGCTGGCCGAGCGCTACGGCTGGGAGCGGTTTGGCGATTTGGAGCGGCGGGTGGCGCGCCGCCAACCGCCCTACCCGCCGCCCGATGCCGCCCGCCCGCCTTTGGCCGTGGCCGCCCGCAGCCGCGGGGCTTGGGCCCAGGCGGCCGAGGTGGTGCGGGCCGCCTTGTGGGAGGGCCGGCCGGTGGTGGCGGCCGCGCCCAGGGCCTCGATCACGGCCGGCGCCGACCCGCGGGTGCGAATCGAGCTGGTGGCGGAGCCCTCGGCTTGGGCCGCTGTGGCGGGTTTGGCCTGCCGGGCGGTCTGGCTGGCCGGGGCGGCGCCGCTGAAGGCGGCCGGTTTGGCGCTGCGGGCGGCGCGGCGGGCGCCGCTGGCGCCGCGGGCGGCGCTGGGCCGCTGGCAGCTTTGGGCCTCGCGCCGCCTGGCGGCCTTCAACCAGTTCAACCGCCTGCGCCTGGACCCGGCCCTGCGGCGGGCGCTGGGCGGGCGGCGGGCCGGGCGGGCCTGGGGCAGGGCGGCGGCCCTGAGGCTGCCGCCTGGCGCGGAGGTGAGAACTTTCCCGGCGGACGGCCCGGGGCTAATTGGCGCCAGTGGCGGAGGCTAGGCTGGGGGGATGAGCTATCCCCCCCGCCGCAAGGCCCTACCTGTGTTCCTCGGCGCCGCTTTGACTCTGGCTTGGGGTGGGCTGATCGCCATCCCGGCGTTGGCGGCGCCCGGCCCGCTGGTCGAGGTGGTGGCGACCGGCCCGGAGTCGCTGTCGGCCGGGGACGCGGCGGCCTCGGCCGGGCGCTACGCCGCCCAGTCGAATGTCGAGGTCTTCTCCGGCGCGGGCGGCTCGGTGGTGACGGTGGCCACCACCGACCCAGAGGCCGTCATCGCCCAGATGGAGGCCTCCGGCCTGTACCGGGGGGTGGGTTTGAACGGCTGGTACCACCCGGCCGGCCTGCCCGCCCCGGACGACCCGGTCTACACCGACGGCGACCAGTACGCCCTGCTCAACGGCCAAGGGGCGGCCGCTTGGGGCTCGACCACGCTGGTCGGGGCGCGCTTCGACCAGGCCTGGCCCAAGGTGGGCGGCGCCGACGCCACCGCCCCCATCGCGGTGGTGGACACCGCCTTGCCGCAC
The DNA here is from genome assembly GCA_031279575.1 of Bifidobacteriaceae bacterium. The sequence continues at coordinate 9,160 of JAITIG010000070.1, read as the reverse complement.
AACCCCTCAAGCGAGCTGTCCAACATCGCCAAAACCTGGGATGTCACCGGCAGCGGGGCGGGCGACTCGGATGCGCGCCTGCCGGCGGCGGTGACGGACAGCGAGATGTTCCACGGCGCCCATGTCGCCTCGATCATCGGCGCCAAAACCGGCAACGGCGCCGCCATGGCCGGCGCGGCCCAAAACACCCAGATCTACTTCTACAAGACCTTGGCCGACGCCGACGCCCTGGCTGGCACCGAGGACATGGCCTTCGACGCGGTGGCCAGCGGCATCCGGCGGGCCTACTCCGACGGCGCCAAGGTCATCAACTTGTCGCTCGGCTCCACCTGCATGGCCTCCAGCCAGTGGACGAGCGACCCAACCTACCTCGCCATCCAGGATGTGGTGGCGCGCGGGGTGACGGTGGTGGCGGCGGCCGGCAACTACGCCGCCTACGGCAACCCGCTGTCCTGCCCGGGGGCCTACCCGGGCGTCATCGGGGTCGGCGCGACCAACCCGAACGGGACTTGGGCCAGCTTCTCGGAGTACAACACCTCGGTCGACATCTCCGCCCCCGGCGTCGACATCGCCTACGCCGAGACCTCGGCCGGCTACGTCTACTTCGGGGCCGGCACCTCCTACGCCTCGCCGCTGGTGGCGGCCGCGGCGGGCCTGCTCAAGCGCACCAACACCAGCTTGACGCCGGCCCAGATCGAGTCGGTTCTCAAACACACGGCCCAAGACGCCGGGTCCCACGGCTACGACACCAAGTTCGGCTACGGCGTTTTGGACGCCGGCAAGGCGCTGGACTACGCCTTCCAGCCGTCCGCCGCCACCGACCAGACCAAGGGCTACGTGCCGCACGCCACCCAGGTGCTGCTGTCGCCCGATATGAACGGCGACGGCCGCGGCGACGTGCTGGTGGTGGACGGCACCGACATCGCCGTCAACGGCAAACCCGGCGCCCAGCGGGGCAAGCTTTGGCTCTACCCGATGACGGCCGCGGGCACCCTGGGCAGCCCCATCCTGCTCGGCGCCGGCTGGGGGAATTTGACGGTTTACGCCCCCGGGGATTGGAACGGGGACGGCAAGGCGGACATCTTGGCCCGCACCACCGCCGGCGACCTGCTGCTTTACCCCGGGACGGGCAAGGGCGCCCTGCAAGCCAGCCGCAAGGTCGGCAACGGCTGGAACGGCTACACCGTGGTCCCGGCCGGCGACCTCAACGGCGACGGCCGCAACGACCTGCTGGCGGTGCGGGAGTCGACGGGCAAGCTCCACCTCTACCGCGGCAACGGCAAAGGCGGCTTTGTCTACCCCTACCCGCAGGTCGGCAACGGCTGGCAGGGCTACCAGCTGTACGCCGCCGGGGATCTCAACGGCGACGGCCGCAGCGACATCTTGTCGGTCTCGCCGGGCCACTTCTTGTTCCGCTACCTGGGGCGCGGCGACGGCACCTTCTTGATGCGCAAGCAGGTCGGCAACGGCTGGGGCGGCTTCCAGTTGGCGGCGGGCGCCTCGCTTGACGGCGACGCCTACGCCGACATCGTGGGGCTGGCGCCAGATTGGAAGCTGTACTTCTACAAGGGCCGGGGCGGCGGCTCCTTCGCCATGAAGAAGCAGATCGGCTCCGGTTTCTAAGCTACGGCGTCAGCACCGCCCGGCCGATCACCCGCCCGGCGTACAGGCGCTTGTAGACCGCCTCGCCGTGGCTGAGCGGGTATTGCTCGGTGTGGAGTTTGATGACGCCGCGCCGGGCCAGCGCCACCACGTCGTAAAGCTCGCCCCGGGTGCCCCAGTAGGGGGAGAAGACGTTGCACTCGTGGGGCACCGCGCCAAAGCCGACCGTGGCCTTGCCGCCGCCGATGCCGACAATGTTCCAGTCGCCGCGCACCTTGGTCATCTGCGCCCCCAGGTCGATGGAGGCTTGGACGCCGGCGAAGTCGAACACCACCTCCGCCCCCTGGCCGTGGGTCAGGTCTTTGACGATGCCGACGGCGTCGGCATCGGACTTCAAGGCGTAGTCGGCGCCGACGCTGCGGGCCAGCTCGAGGTGCTGCTCGGACACGTCTAGGGCCACCACCCGGGCCGGGGTGAGGTGTTTGATCAGCTGGACGGCGACGTGCCCCAGCCCGCCAACCCCGAACACCACGGCGTAAGAGTTGGCGTCGAGCTTGGCCCGCGAGTGCTGCAGCGCGTGGTAGGGGGTCAGCGCCGCGTCCGTCAGCGGCACGGCCGCGACCGGGTCGAGGTCTTTGATCGGCACCAGGTAGCGGGCGCGGTCCACCAGCATGTATTCGGCGGCGCCGCCGTCGCGGCCCAGCCCCGGCGGCACAATCCGCCGGGCGGCGGCGTTGTAGCAGTAGTTCTCGTAGCCCTCGGCGCACTGGCGGCAGCGCCCGCAGCCCCACGGGCCGTAGACCAGCACGTCCTCGCCCAAGGTGACCAGGTGCTTGACGCCGTCGCCGGCGTCGACCACCCGGCCGGCGCACTCGTGGCCGAGGGTTTGCGGCAGCTTGTAGTTCAGGGCGGCGGCGGAGTGCTCCATCACGGCGATGTCCATGTGGCACAGGCCCGCGGCTGTGATCTTCAACAAGATCTGGCCCGGGCCGGGCTTGGGGATCGGCACCTCGCGCAACTGCGGCCACTCGCCCGGCCGGATCAGTTGGATCGCCATCATCGTCGACAAGTTCGGCTCCTTTGCCCTCGGAGTTGCCGCCGCGCCGCTCTGGGCCTTTGGACCCGGCGTGGCGCTGGCGGATTTCGCCTACTCTATCTCCCTTTACCTGCGGGCGCATCCTCCCGGCGGGCGCCTCTTCCCACAGGCCGGGACATACGTCCTTGGGGCGCTGAGGTGGGTCTATGATCGCGCCATGGGCAAAGTGATTTACCTGGCCGGGGGTTGCTTCTGGGGGCTGGAAAAATTCTTGTCGCTGCTGCCTGGCGCGCTGGCGACCGAGGTGGGCTACGCCAACGCCCCGGGCGCGCCCGCCGGCCAGGCCGCCGACGGGGTCGGCTACGAGGCGGTGTGCGCGTCATCGGGCCACGTCGAGGCGGTCAAGTTGGCCTACGATGCGGCGGTGGCGCCGCTGCGCTTCTACTTGGAGCAGTTTTTCGGGGTGATCGACCCGGTCGCTCTCAACCGCCAGGGCGGCGATACCGGGGTGCAGTACCGCACCGGCGTCTACTGGGTGGACCCGGCCGACCAGCTGCCGGTCGACTTGGAGCTGGCCGCGCTCCAGCGCCGCCACCGCCAGCCGATCGCCGTCGAGGCCGGCCCTTTGCGCGGCTTCACGCCGGCCGAGCCCTACCACCAGGGCTATTTGGACAAGAACCCGGACGGCTACTGCCACATTTCGCCCGCCGCCATGGCCCGGGCCCGCCAAGCCCGCCCGCCCGCGCCGCCGGCGCCGGGCGGGGCGGGCGATCCGGCGCGGTTGGCGGCGCTGACGCCGGCGCAGCGCGCGGTGACCCAGGACGGCGCCACCGAGCCGGCCTTCACCGGCCAGTACGACGAGCATTTCGAGCCCGGCATCTACCTCGACGTCACCAGCGGCCAGCCGCTGTTCGCCTCGAGCCAGAAGTACCAGGCCGGCTGCGGCTGGCCGGCCTTCGCCCGGCCGATCGCCCCGGATCTGATCCGCCAGCTGGAGGACCGCTCCTACGGCCGCCAGCGCACCGAGATCCGCTCGGCCGGCTCCGGGGCGCACCTGGGGCACGTCTTCGCGGACGGCCCGCCGGAGCTGGGGGGGCTGCGCTATTGCGTCAACTCGGCCGCCTTGGAGTTTGTGCCCCTCGCCCAGATGGAGGCCCGCGGCTACGGCGCTTTTATCCCGCTGGTCGGCTAATTCCGGCTGCCGCCCCAGGCCCGGCCTGGGCTCTCGGACGGGCTGATTGCGCAAAAGCGGCCTTGGCGTGAAACAATTGGGCTCCCTCCACATTTAGAGCTAAGGACTTCCTAGTGTTCGCCATCGTCCTGCCGCTCGCCGACGCCGTGTGCATCGCCATCCTCGTGCTGGCCATGTACTATCCCCGGCACCGGCGGCGCGATCTTGTGGCCGCCTTTCTGGCGGTCAACTTCGGAGTGCTGGCGGTCGCGTCAGCCCTGTCGGCCACCTCCATCAACGTTGGGCTCGGGCTCGGGCTGTTCGGCGTCTTGGCGTTGATCCGCCTGCGCAGCGCCGAACTGCGCCAACACGAGATCGCCTACTACTTCGCCAGCCTGGCCCTGGGGCTGATCGGCGGCTTGGCCGCGCCCATGGGCCTGGTGGGCGTGGCCCTGATGGGTTTGATCGTGGCCGTGCTGGGCCTGGCCGACTGGGGCGGCAAGGCCCGGGCGGACCGCTCGGTCACCGTGGTGCTGCCCGGCCTGCGCCCGGCCGGCCCGGCCCTGGACAGCGCCATGCGGGACCTCTTCGGCGCCGCCCTGACCGCGGCCGAGGTCCGCAAGCTGGACGCGGTGCGCGGCGAGACCCTGGTGGTGGTGCGCACCCGGGCGGCCGGGCCGATCCACCGGGACGCCTCCGCCCCGGCCCCGGCCCCGGCCGGGCTGCCGCAAGATTTGGCCGATGCCCCGCCCGAGCCCGCGGTCGCGGCCGCGGCCCCCGTGCCAGCCGCCCTCTGAGGGGCCAGGTCTCAGCTGGTCAGGTGTCGGTGCGGGCGGCGCCGAAGACGATCTCGTCCCAGCTGGGCACCGAGGCGCGCTTCGCCCCCGAACGCGACCGGGTGGCCGGCGGGCCGGGCTCCGGCTCGGGCTCCGGCTCCGGCTCGGGTTCGGGGGCGACCGGCGCGGCCTCGAACAGCTCGCCTTGGCCTTCGAAGCCGGCCGGCGCCGTGCGGGCCCAGGCGGCGGCCGGCTCGGCTGGCGGCCGGTGGACCGGCAGGGGATCTTGGATCGGCGGTATGAGCGGCTCGGTTTGGCCGCTGGGGCGCAACTCCAGCACGTCGGCCCGGTCGCTCAACTCGTCCAGCGACTGGCCGGCTTCGGCCGGGTCGCGCAAACCGCGGGCGTCCATCAAATCGTCCAGCAAGGACAGCGCGCCCGGCGCGGCATCGTCTTCGGGGTCCTGTTCGCCGTCCTCCAAGGCGCCGCCGGGCAGGGAGGCGAGCAGGCGCATCGGGGGGACCGGCGAGTCGGGCTCGGCGGCGGCGGCGATCCAGCGGGCCTGCTCGTCCAACGGGGTCAGGCTGGCGCCGCGCAGGTCGACCCGCCAGCGGGCCCGGGCCGGGCCCTCGGAGGAGTCGAAGTCGAGCCGCACCACCCAGCCTTGGGTTTGGCGCACCGCGTCCCACACCAGCGAGCCGGGGTCCACCCCGCGCTCTTCCAGCCGCTCGGCCGCCAAGGCGGCCAGGGCCGGGGCGCCCGGCTCGCGGCTGGGCGCCAGGGCGCGGGCCCGTTCGGCCACAAAGGCGCGCTCGTCCAAGACGGGGGCGGCGTAGCGGTTGATGTGCTCCAAGTCGAGGCCGGAGGCGGTCGCCAGCTCGCCCGGCGCGGCGCCGGCCCGCACCAGCGCCTGGATGTCCTTGGGCCGCAGCGTCTGCGGGATCTGGATCACGACGTCGGGGATCTCGGCTGCCGCCTGCTCGCGCACCGCCTGGCGCAGCTGGTCGGTGACGGGCAGCGCGAACTGCGCCCCGGCCTGGTCGCGGCAGATCAGGCGCCCGTCCTCGACGCGCAAGTACGTCAACTCGTTCATGGGGGTCCTTCCCAGGCTGGTCGTAGTCTTTTTGAGCTTGGCACAGCCGCCAGCCCGCGGCGCGCAGCCGCCCCGGCGTGGCCCAAACTCGCCCGCCCCCGCGCCCCGAGGTTATGACTCCCGGCCCGAGCGTGCTACCCTGGCGCGCGATCCGGCTGGAATATTCTCCCCGAGCGGAGCGTTCCGGCTGAGCCCCAAGACAGTGACAACCGAGTGAGACCCGAGGACTGATGGCAACCGACTACGATGCCCCGCGGAAGAACGACGAGGACCTCGGCCAAGATTCCATCGAGGAGTTGAAGGCCCGCCGGGCGGAGAAGTCCGCCTCGGTGGTCGACGAGGACGAGGCCGAGGCCGCCGAGGGCTTCGAGCTTCCCGGCGCCGATCTGTCCGGCGAGGAGTTGTCGGTCCGCGTTTTGCCCAAGCAGGCCGACGAGTTCATGTGCTCCTCCTGCTTCCTGGTCCACCACATCTCCCAACTCGCCTTGACCGATGAGTCCGGCGCGCTGATCTGCTTGGAGTGCGCCTCGTGAGGCGGGCCGGCCGGCCCTTGGGCGAAGGCTGAAGCGCCGTGCGCCCGCCACCCGAAGTGCTGGTCAAACGGCTTGACCCGGAGCTGCCCCTGCCCGCGCCGGCCCATCCGGGCGACGCCGGGCTGGATCTGCGCTCGACTGGCGATGCCGTCCTGCCCCCGGCCGGGGGGCGCGCCACGGTTGGCACGGGGCTGGCTTTGGCCCTGCCCGCCGGCTGCGTCGCCTTGGTCCACCCCAGGTCGGGTTTGGCCGCCGCCCACGGTGTCACGGTGCTCAACGCCCCCGGCACTGTCGACGCCGGCTACCGCGGCGAGATCAAGGTGACTTTGCTCAACACAGACCCGGCCACCCCGTTCGAGGTGCGGCGGGGCGACCGCATCGCCCAGGTGGTGTTCCAGGAGTTTTTGCCAGCGCGCCTGGTGGAGGTGGAGCGGCTGCCGGGCTCGGCCCGGGGCGAGGCCGGCTTCGGCTCGACCGGCAGGAAGGATTGACCATGGCACTGTTCCGCCGCCGGCCCCCGGCCGGCGAAGACGAGCCGCCCGAGGATTTGGCCCCGCCGGCCGCCGAGGCGCCGAGCGGCCCGTTCGACCTGTCCCAGCGGCCCGACCCGGCTGGGCTGGCCGATTTCGGGGCGCTGCGCCTGCCGCTTGACCGCAGTTTCAAGCTGACGGCGGAGCTGTCCCGGCAAACCGGCCAGCCGACCGCCGTGATTTTGGCCCAAGGCGGTTCGCGGCTGCGTTTGACGGTGTTCGCGGCCCCCAAGACGGGCGGGCTGTGGCAGGAGGTGAGGCGGGCCGAGCAGGGCGCCATCGCCAGCCGCGGCGGGCTGGCCAAGGAGCAGTCGGGCCCGTTCGGGGTCGAGTTGCTGGCCCAGCTGCCCACCACCACGGCCCAGGGCCGCCAAGGCAAGCAGGTGGTCAGACTGCTGGGCGTGGACGGCCCCAGGTGGCTGCTGCGGGCAGAGATCGGCGGCAAAGCCGCCCGCGACGCGGCTGCGGCGGCCCCCTTGGAGGCGCTGCTGGCCCAGGTGGTGGTGGATCGCGGCGCCGCCGCCAAGCCGCCGCGCGAGCCGCTGGCGCTGCGCCTGCCGCAGGCGGCGGGCCTGGAGGCGGCCGAGGCCGAGCCGGCCGGGCCGGACCGGGCGGAGGCGCCGGAGCTGCTGCGCCGCGGTCCCGAAATCACCGAGGTGCGCTGATGGCCGTTTGGGCCAAGCTGAAAGAGCTGCTGGCCGCCCCCGAGACGGGCGCGCCGCCGGCCCGGCCGATGCCGACCGCCCCGGGCGCCCAGCCGATCAGCCAGACCGGCGACCGCTCGGTGGCCCGGGTGGCGGGGATCATCCGCTCGATCGCGATCGGGCCCAGGGGCCCGAGCGCCGTCTTCGAGGTCGAGTTGGTGGACCGGACGGGCAGTTTGCGCGTCATTTGGCTGGGCCAGCGGCAGATTTTGGGCCTGGAGCCGGGCCGGTCGCTGGTTTGCGAGGGCCGCGTCGGCCTGGAGGCGGGCCAGCGCGTCATGCGCGACCCGCGCTATGAGCTGGTCCCGGTGGGGAGCGCCGCGTGAGCACCCCGGCCCCCGAGCCGGGCGCGCCCGGCGGGTCCGGCTGGCGCGCCCTGCTGGCGGAGGAGTTCTCCTTCGCCGAGGCCATGGGCGGGGTGCGCGGCATGGTCGAGTCGGTCCTGCCCGGGTTGGTCTTCGTGGTGGTCTACGTGGTCCGCCCGGCGCTGTGGCCGCCGCTGGGGGCCTCGCTCGGCTTGGCCCTGCTGCTGGCGGTGGTCCGCCTGATCGGCCGCTCCTCGGTGATGGGGGCGGTCTCGGGCCTGGGCGGGATCGCCCTGGGGGTGGCCTGGGCGGCGCTGAGCGGCAAGGCGGAGGGGTTTTTCGCCCCCGGGCTGTGGATCAACGGCGCCTACCTGGCCGGCTGCCTGATTTCGATCGCCCTGCGCTGGCCGGCCGTGGCGGTGGTCTGCGCCGCTTTGACCGGCCGCCTGGAGACCTTCCGCCGGGACCGGGCCTTCCAGCGCCGGGGCGCGGCCGCCACCTGGCTGATGGCGGCCTTGTTCGCTTTGCGCCTGGCGGTCCAGCTGCCGCTCTACTTCAGCGGCCAGGTGGCGGCGCTGGGCACGGTCAAGCTGGCTTTGGGCGCGCCGCCGTTTGCGGCCCTGCTGTGGTTGTCTTGGCTGATCATGCGCCCGGTGCTGCGCCCGGCCGGCCCGCCAGCCGCTTAGCCGGACAGCAGCGCCTGGAGGGCGTCGATGGCCCCGGCCGCGGCCACGAACACCAGCTGGTCGCCGGCCTCCAAGTACTCGTCCGGGTCCGGCACCAGCGGGCGGCCGTCGCGGATGATGGCGACCAGCACGGCATCGTCCGGCCAAACCCGCTCCGCCAAGCGCTGGCCCACCAGCTGGCAGGCCGCCGGCAAGGTGGTCTCCACCAGGTCGGCGCCGGATTGGCGGAAGGTGAAGACGCGCACCACGTCCCCCACCGCGACCGCCTCCTCGACCAGGGCGGTCATGATGCGGGGGGTTGAGACAGCCACGTCCACCCCCCAAACCTGGTCAAACATCCATTCGTTCTTAGGGTTGTTGACCCGCCCCACCACCCGGGGCACACCGAACTCTGACTTGGCCAGCAGGGCCAGCACCAGATTGGCTTTGTCGTCGCCGGTGGCGGCCACCACCACATCGACCTGCTCAACGCGGGCCTCGACCAGGGTCTTGAGCTCGTTGGCGTCCGCCAAAATCCAATCCGCCTCCGGCACCGAGGCGACCTTCATGGCGGCCGGGTTCTTGTCCACGATGGCGACTTGGTGCCCGTGGGCCAGCAGCTCGCGGGCGATCGACCGGCCCACCGACCCGGCCCCGGCCACCAGCACCCGCATCATGGGCGCGCCTCCGGCGGGCGCGCCAGCACCCGCTCGGCCGCCAGCACCGAATCGGTCGGCAGCATCAG
>JAITIG010000021.1 GCA_031279575.1 Bifidobacteriaceae bacterium | reverse complement strand
TTGATTGATCTGGCCGGGGTCGCGGACGCCATCGGGCGCGGCAAGGCCCTGGCCCAGATCCATGAGCGCAACCACGTCGAGCGCCTGCGGCGAAATCCTTCGACTGAGGTCGGCCGGCTGGCGGAACAGGTGTGGGCTGCTTGCGACGCCCAGCGCTCGACCCGCCAGCGCGCGGGCTGACGTAGCTGCCCCTGCGATCAGTGGAAGATAGCAAATAGGCGCCCACGCGGCTCGGACCGGGGGCAGGATAGCGGGCGCCCCAGTCGCCTGCGCGTGCCGTTGGGGTCGTGGCGGATCAGGGGTCAGGGTGGGGGGAGGGCGTCCCAGCCGCCGGGGGCGGAGCGGGCCTGGGCGGCCGCCAAGATGCCCACCACGGCGGTGGGCGAGCGCAGGGCGCCGGCCATGACCAGGCCCACAGCCTCATCCAAACCCAGCCAGGCGGGGACCAAGGCGGCCTCCTCGTCCTGGCGGGCGAAGCGCCGCCCGGCCGGCGCCAGGGACAGGCCGCGGGCCAAAAAGACGTGGATCACCTCAGACGAGCCGCCCGGGCTGGAGTTGAACGAGATCAGGCGGCGCCAATCCCGGGCCTCCAAATCCGCCTCCTCCCACAGCTCGCGCCTGGCGGTGGCGGCCGGCGGCTCGCCCGCCACGTCCAACAGCCCGGCCGGCGGCTCCCACAGCTCGGCCCGCGCCGGGTGGCGGTACTGGCGCTGGAGCAGGACGCGGACGGCATCGTCCACCGCAATGACGGCCACCGCGCCGGTGTGGTCCATGTACTCGCGGCGCACCGCCTGGCCGCCCGGCAGCGCCACGGCATCGGCCACGACATCCCAAACCCGCCCCCGGAAAACCGTCTCAGAGCGCACCACCGGGTACGATGCCGCCCGGTCCGCCACTTCGCAGCCGGCGGGCCCGCCCGCCTCGGCCGGGGCGGGCGGCTGGGTCACGGCTCGACCTCCAGCAGCCGGCCCTCCGACTGGCGCACCAAGGCGGCCCGGATCAGGCCGGCGAACAGGGGGTGGGCCCGGGTGGGGCGGGACTTGAACTCGGGGTGGGCCTGGGTGCCGACGTAATACGGGTGCCGCTCGGCGGGCAACTCGACAAACTCGACCAGCTCGCGGTCCGGGGACAAACCCGAAACCCGCAGCCCGCCCGCCTCCAACTGGGCCCGGTAGGCGTTGTTGACCTCGTAGCGGTGGCGGTGGCGCTCCTCGACCCGGGTGGTGCCGTAAGCCCGCGCCACCAGCGACTCCGGCACCAGATTGGCGGCGTAGGCGCCCAGGCGCATGGTGCCGCCCATATCGCCGCCGCCGTCCACAATCTGGCGCTGCTCCGCCATCGTGGCCACCACCGGGTGGGGCGTGGCCGGGTCGAACTCGGAGGAGGAGGCCCCCTCCAACCCCAGCACATGGCGCGCGAACTCGATCACCATGCACTGCAGCCCCAGGCACAAGCCCAAAGCCGGGATGCCGTTCTCCCGGGCGAAGCGCAACGCCCCCAGCTTGCCCTCGATGCCGCGGATGCCGAACCCGCCGGGCACCACCATGGCGTCCACATCCCGCAGGTTGTCGCGCGCGCCGGCCGGGGTCTCGCAGGTGTCGGAGGCGACCCAGCGGATGTCGACCCGGGCGTTGCGGTTGAAACCGCCCGCCCGCAGCGCCTCGCAGACCGACAGGTAGGCGTCCGGCAGGTCGATGTACTTGCCGACCAGCGCCACCGTGACGGCGTGGGCCGGATGGTGCACCCGCTCCAGCAGGCGGCCCCAACCGGTCCAGTCCACATCCCTAAAAGGCAGCCCCAGGCGCTGGATGACATAGGCGTCCAGGCCGCCGGCGTGCAGCACCTTCGGGATGTCGTAGATCGAGGGGGCGTCGGCGCAGGTCACCACCGCTTGGCGGTCGACATCGCACATCAGGGCGATTTTGCGGCGGATCGGCTCCGGCAGGTCGCGGTCCGCCCGGCAGACGATGGCGTCCGGCTGGATGCCGATGTTGCGCAAAGCCGCCACCGAATGCTGGGTCGGCTTGGTTTTGAGCTCCTTGGACGGGCCGATGAACGGCACCAGCGAGACATGGCAGAAGAAGCAGTTGGCCCGGCCGACCTCCTGGCGCACCTGGCGGGCCGCCTCCAAGAACGGCAGCGACTCGATGTCCCCCACCGTGCCGCCGATCTCGGTGATGATGACGTCCACCTCGCCCGACTCCTGGGCCCGCATGCGGGCCTTGATCTCATCGGTGATATGCGGGATGACCTGCACCGTGTCCCCCAGGTAGCCGCCGCGCCGCTCGCGCGCGATGACGGTCGAGTAGACCTGCCCGGTGGTGACGTTGGCGGCTTGGGACAGCGGCACGTCCAAGAAGCGCTCGTAGTGGCCGATGTCCAGGTCCGTCTCCGCGCCATCGTCGGTCACGAAGACCTCGCCGTGCTGGAACGGGTTCATGGTGCCGGGGTCGACGTTGAGGTACGGGTCCAGTTTCTGCATCGTGACGCGCAGGCCGCGCGACCGCAGCAACTGCCCCAGGGACGATGCCGTCAAGCCCTTCCCGAGCGAGGACGCCACACCCCCGGTGACGAAGATGTGCTGGACTTGCCTGGGGGCCTCGCCGTGGAGGCTGGCGCGTTGCATCACGGACCTCTAGTCTAGCCGCCGCCCGCCTGGCGGCGGGGAGAACGGCGGGCGTTTCGCGGCCGGCGTGTTAGCCGCGGGGGGCGCGGGGCAGGGCGTGGAAGAGGGAGCGGTCCAAGGCCCAGGCGGCCGCCAGGGCGATGGCGCCGGCCGCGGCGCAGCCGGCCAAGCCGCCGGACAGCGCCTGGGCCAGGCCCAAGGCCGCCCCGGCGGGGGCGGTTGGGGCGGGCGCCGCCGCGCCGGCTTGGCCGCCGCCCGCCCCTGCGACCCAAGCCGCCACCTGGTCCGCCACCAGGCGGCCGGCCAGCGCGCCGGTGGCCGCGCCGCCCAGCCCAACCCAGGCGGTGCGGCCCAACCCGGCCACCGCGCCCGGCCCCAGCGCCCGTTTGACCTGCCACAACAGCCCCGCTCCGGCAACGCTCACACCCAGGCTGGTGGCCCCGGCCAACCCCGCCACGGTGGGAGCGGCGCCGCCCGGCCCGGCCAGCACCGCGACCACCGCCGCCGCCGCCACCACCAGCCAGCCGGCCGCCGTCGCCGCCACCGCCGGGCCCGAGCGGTCGACCGCGTAGAGCACCCGCTGGAGGTGCGCCATCAGCCCGTAGCCGACCAACCCCGGGGCGAAGGCGACCACCGCCGGCGCCAGCCCGGCCGCCTGGCCGGAGCGGTCGATCAAGTCGAACAGCGCCTGGGCCGAGGGCGCCGCCGCCACCAGCCAGGCCGCCCCCAAGGCCGAGACCGCCAAGACCGCCCGGGTGGTCCCGGCCACCCCGGCCTCCAGCCGGTCCAGGCGGCCGGCCGCCGCCCACTGGGCCAAGCGGGGGAAGGCGGACATCGCCAGCGGCACCGCCAGCACCGCGTAAGGCAGCAGGTAGACGGCTTGGGCGTAGTGGTAGGTGGGCAGCGCCCCGGCGCCGCCCACCCAGCCGGCCAGCGCCACCACCGCCAGCGCGGCCAGTTGCTGGGCCAGCAGCGCCCCGATCCCAGCCCCGGCCAGGCCGGCTGCCCGCCGCCGCTCCCCGGCCGCGCCGAAGCGGTAGGTCCAGCGCCAGCGGATGCCGAGCCGCGCCACCGGCCCCAGCAGCGGCAGCGTCAGGGCCGCCACCCCGGCCGTGGTCCCCCACCCCAGCGCCAGCACGGCCGCGCGCCCCAACTCGCCCGGCGAGTCCTGCGCCCCGCCCGCCAACTGCCCGAACACCAGGTAGGCGGCGATCACCGTGAGCGAGGACAGCAGCGGCGCCGCGGCCGGCCAAAACAGCCGTTTGGCCGCCTGCAGCACGCCGGAGGCCACCACCCCCACCCCGTAGAGCGGCACCTGGAGCGCGAACAGCCTGATCAGCCCGGCCGCCAAAGCCGTCGAGCCGGGCCGCTGGCGCTCCACCGCGCCATCCAGCAGGGCCGCCGCCAGCGGCTCGGCCGCCCAGAACAGCGCCAGCCCCAGGGGCGCCAGCACCGTCAAAGCCCAAGTCATCAAGCACGATGCCGTCTGCGAGGCTTTCCCCAGCCGCCCATCTGCCAGCGGCGCGGCCAGCAGCGGCACAGCCACGGCGGCCAGGGCGCCGCCGGCCGCGACCTCGAACAACACGTTGGGCAGGGCGTTGGCGGCGGTGTAGGCGGAACCGGCGGCGGTCGAGCCGACCGCCCCGGAGAACACCGCCCAGCGGGCGAAGCCGGCCAGGCGCGCCACCATGGTGACAGCGCCGAACAGCGCCGCCCCCCCGGCCAGGCCGGCCCCCAGCCTCACCCGCCCTCCCCCGGCGCGGCGCGGCCGAGTTGGTCTAGCCAGCGCAGGCCTGGGGTGGCGGCGATAACGCGGGAGAAGGACACCTTCTCGGAGGCCAAGATCAAGCCCGCCACAGTTGCGGCGGCCAGCGCCCGCCGGCTTGGGCGCAGGCTGCGGGCGGCGGCCACGCCGACGGCGGCGCCCAGCGCGTTGGCGCCCGCATCGCCCAGCATGGCGCGCTCGGCCAGGTCGGCGGGCGCGGCCGCCAGCGCCGCCGCCAGGGTTCCGGCCGCCAAATCGGACCCGCCGCCCCGGCCGGCGGCCAGCAGGGCGGCGCTGGCGCCGGCGGCCTTGAGCGACCGCCCGGGCCTGAGGTCCAGCAGATTCGCCAGGTTGGCCGCCCCGGCCACCAGCGCCGTGTCGACCCCGGCCCGCCACAGCCCGCCAGCCCAGCGCCGCCAGCGGCCCAAACCCCTGGCGCCTGGCCCGCCAGCGCCCCGCCAGGCGCCCGTAAAATGCCTCTGGCCTGCGAAAACAGCCGCGCCGGCGGTGATCGCGACCAGTTTGGCCAGCCCGGTTGTGAGCTGCCCGCGGCGCAACGCGCCCAGGTGGCCGCGCAGCCCGCGGGCCGACTTGTCATCCGCCAAATCGTCCAACCAGCCGGCCGCCGCCGCCACCCCGATGGCGGCCACCGCCCCCCAGGCCGCCTCCGGGCTGGGGGCCGGGCGGGGGCGGGCGGCGGCGGCCAGCAGGCCGGTGGCCAACGCCAACCCGCCCCGGATGTCGACCGGGCGGCCGCGATAGTTGACTCGCCGCCAGGCCTGCGGCACGTCCGCCGGCGGCCCGTCGATTTGGTTGGCGGCCGCCCGGGTGGCCGCCCCCGCGGCCAAGGCGGCCGCCAGCCGCCGGCCGGCCCGGCCGGGCCGCCTCACGGGGTGGCCTCCGCCGGGGGCGGGGTGGGCGCGTCCGAGGCGCCGTTCGCCTCCGGCTCGGCCGGCTCGGCCGGGTCGGGGGGCTCGAGCGGGGCCGGGGCGTGGGGCGGCCAGACGGCCTCGCCGCCGCTCAGGGCATAGGCGCCGTGGAGGCCGCCCAGCTCGGCGGCCGCGGCCCACAGGGCGGCGATCACCTCGGCCCCTTTGACGGGCGCGGCCACAGTTGAGACGGCCTGGCTCAATTCGGCGTCCTCGGCGATGCGCCGGGGCAGGTCGGCCGCGACCTGGTCGGGGCCGCTGGCCACCAGGGGCAGGCCCGCCTGGGCCAGCGCCGCCACCAGGTCGAGGCCGGCTTGCCCGCCCGGCGGCGCGCTCTGCTGGGGGGAGGGATCGGCGCCGTCCGCCAACCACGGGCCGGTCAACACCACCACCGCCTCGGCCGGGCTTTCCAGGCTGCCGCTGACCAGGCCCGACTCGGTCAGGGCCTGCCACAGCGCCGCCGGGTCGGCCTGGTCCGTTTGGCCGGCCCCGTCTTGGCCGGCCCCGTCTTGGCCGGCCCCGGAGCCGGCGCCGGAGCCGGCGCCGGCTGCGCCGCCGTCCCCAGACCCGCCGGCGCTGTCTTGGCCGCCATCGGAAGCCTCGCCCCGGCCGGAGGCGCCGCCAGTCTGCGCCGCGCCGGACCCGGCGGCCTCGCCACCGGCCCCCTCGCCGCCAGCTCCCCCCTGCGGGCCGCCGGTCCCAGCCCCGCCACCAGCCCCGCCGCCGGCCCCCTCGCCACCCGCGCCACCCGGCCCGGAAGCCGGCGAGACGGCATCGTCCAACCCTTTTAGGGCTGTGGCCAGGGCCAACGCGATCTGCTGCGAGTCTGCCAGGGTGGCTTGGGCGCCGCCCCCGGCCAGCGCCGCCAACTCCTGGGCCAGCTCGGCCCGCGGG
This sequence comes from Bifidobacteriaceae bacterium, assembly GCA_031279575.1. Next base: position 4,568 of record JAITIG010000021.1, on the reverse strand, counting down.
CCGTCCGGGCCGTCCAGCAGCCCCGGCTCGAGCCGGACCTCGGCCGCCAGGCTGGCCCCGGCCATCGCCAAACCCGCCCGCAGGGCCTCCAAGCGGTCCTCCAAGTCCGTCCCCGCCGCCACCAGCGCCACCCGCCGGCCGGTCAGCAGCCCCGCCAAAGCCACCGGCTGAAGCTCCGCGAAAGCCGCGTCGGCGGACTCGCCCAGGGCCTCGGCCGCCTCCAACTCGGCCCGCAGGGCGTCCTTGTCCGCCCGCAGCGAATCGACCTGGTCGGCCAAACTGGAGCTGATCGGCTCCTTCAGCGGCCCGGCGCCCAGCACAATCCCCACCGCCAAGGCGATGAACACCGCCACCAGCGAGACCACGTGGTATCTGAAATTGACCATCAGCTCGCCAACCCCCTGATCCCCGCCCACAGGTCGTCAAACAAGGCGCCGACCAACCCGAACAGCGTCTGGCCGGAGGCGGTCGAGGCCAGCGCCGCGCCCAAAGCCACCAACCCGGCCGAGACCAGCGCCGCCAACTGCCAGTTGGACACGCCCCGGCGGTAGAGGCGGGAGACGCCTTTGGCGTCGACCAGCTTGCCGCCCACCCGCAGGCGGGTCAGGAAGGTGGAGGCCATGCCCTCGCGGCCTTTGTCGAGGAACTCCTGCAAGGTCATGTGGGTGCCCACGGCCACAATCAACTCCGCCCCCTTGCCGTCGGCGACCAGCATGGCCGCGTCCTCCGAGGTGCCGGCCATCGGCAGCACCGTGTACTGCAAACCGAGCTGGTCCAGGCGCGCCGCGCCCGGCGCGCGGCCGTCGCGGTAGGCGTGGACCACCAACTCGGCCCCGGAGCGCAGGGCCGCGTCCGTCACCGAGTCCATGTCCCCCACAATCAGGGTGGGCCTGAGCCCGGCCTCCAGCACGGCGTCCGCGCCGCCGTCCACAGCGATGATAACGGGCCGCCGCTCACGCACAAAGCCCCTAAGCACGCCCAGGTCCTCGCGGTAATGGTAACCGCGCACAACAATTAGGGCGGTCCGCCCGGCCATCTCGGTGCGGATGGCCGGCAGATCTTGGCGGTCCAAGAACTGGTCCGACTCCTGCTCCAAGTACTTCATCGTGTTAGCCGCGAAAGCCGAGATCTGCTCCGAGAGCCCCGCCCGCGCCGCGCTCAGCGCCCGCGCCACCGACTCGGGCGTCTGGACCTCGCCGCGCGCCACCACCCGCCCGTCCTGGCGCACCTCGCCGGTGGCCGCGTCGACCGAGGCCCGCCGCCCCTCGCGCAGCGACATCACCGCCTCCCCCAGCGAGTCCACCAGCGGCACGCCCGCGCCCACCACGATCTCAGGCCCCAAGTTGGGGAACCTGTCCGATGCCGACCGCCCCGCGTTCAGCACCGCCGCCGGCCCCGCCGCCACCAGGCTCTCCGCCGCCAAGCGGTCCAAATCCGGGTGGTCGATCACGGCCAGGTCGCCCGGGCGCAAACGCTGGGCCAGGCGTTTGGTGCGCCGGTCGACGCGCGCGGCGCCCTGCCAAACCTCCGCGCGCGGCTCCTTGGCGCGCCGGCGCCCCAGCGAAATCTTCATACCGCTGGCAATTTTCCCACCCGGACCAGCCCGGGCGCCTCATCCAGCCCGGGCCGCGGCTCAAGCCGGCCGCCCATGGCCCCGCCCCCAATCGCGCGCCAGCAGCTCGGCGGCGTGCTTGCGGGCGGCCTGCGAACTCTCCACCCCCGCCAGCATGCGCGCCAGCTCGGCCAGGCGGGCGGTGCCGCCGACCGCCGCCACACTGGTCCCCCGGCCGGCCTTGGCCACCACCACATGGTGGTCGGCGGCGGCCGCGATCTGCGGCAGATGGGTCACCGCCAACACCTGGTAGACCCGGCCCAAGCGGGCCAGCCGCTCCGCCACCGCCAACGCGGCCGCCCCGCCAACCCCCTGGTCCACCTCGTCAAACACCAAGGTCAGCGCCTCGCCCGCACCGGGGCGGCCGAGCGCGGCGACCTCGAGTGCCAGCATGACGCGGGACAACTCGCCGCCGGAGGCGCCCTTGGCCAGCGGCCGCAGCGGGCCGCCGTGGGCGGTGAACTGGAACTCGACCGCGTCCGCCCCGCGCCGGCCGGTCTCCCCCGCCGGCGAGACCGCCACCGCGAAGCGGCCGCCCGCCATCCCCAAGCCCGCCAACTCGGCGCTCACCGCCGCCGCCAACTCCCGGGCCGCCACCTGGCGCCGCTCGGTCAACTCGGCCGCCGCCTGGTCGCGCTCGGCCGCCAGGCGGGCCGCCGCCTCGGCCAGGCGCTGGCGCCGCTCCGGCGTCACGTCCAACTCCTCCAGGCGGCCCCTGGCCCCATCCGCCCACTCCAGGACGGCGGCGGCGGTGGCCCCGTACTTGCGCAGCAACCCCCCCAAGGCGGCCCGGCGCTGCTGCAGCGCCGCTATCTCGGCCGGGTCCGAGTCGAGCGTCTCGGCGTAGGCCGCCACCTCGGCCCCGAGGTCCGAGGCCAGGTAGGCCAGCTCGCCGGCGCGGCGGGCCAGCGGCGCCAAGGCGGCGTCCCTGGCCGCCCCGGCCGCCAGGGCCCGGCTGGCGGCGTCGAGCGCCGCCGTGGCGCCGGGGCCGAAGCCGCCCGGCCCCCAGCGGCCCGCCTCCGGGCCGGCCCCGGCGCCGCCGGCGCCCGGGCGGGGGCCCTCGGCCTCGTCCGCGCCCATCAGGGCGGACCTGGCCGCGGCCGCCGCCTGGCGCAGGTCCTCAACGTTGGCCAAGCGCTCCAACCGGGCCGGCAGTTCCACCTCCTCGCCCACCTGGGGCCCCACCGCCTCGATCTCGCCCAGCGCGCGGCGCAAAGCCTCCGCCTCCCAGGCGGCGTCCCGGTCTTGGCTGTCAAGCGCGGCCAAGCGGGCTGAGGCGGCTTGGGCGGCATCGTGCAACTGGGCGAAGGCGGCCGTCTCCACCCCGCCAAAGGCGTCCAGCAGATCGCGCTGCTCGGCGGGCGAGCGCAGGCGCGACTGGTCCGCCTGGCCATGGACCGCCACCAGGCGGCCAACCGAGGCGGCCAGCGCCGCCGAGGGCGCCGCCACCCCGCCCAAATGCGCCCGCGAGCGCCCCTGGGCGGTGACGGTGCGGGCGGCGATCAGCTCCCCGGCCTCCAACGCGGCGCCCGCGGCCCGCGCCGCCGCCGCCGCCGGGTGGTCGCGCGGCAGCGAAAACACGCCGCTGACCTGGGCCCGCTCCCCCGCCACCAGCGAGGAGTCGGCCCGGGCGCCGGCCAACCAGGCCAACGCCCCCAGCAGCATTGTCTTGCCGGCCCCGGTCTCGCCGGTGATGGCGGTCAAACCCGGCGGCAAAGCCAACTTGGCCCGCTCGATCACGCCCAGGCCGGACAACTCTAATTCGCGCAGCATCTAAGCCCCGCCCCCCTGGCGCCAGCCGCCCACCGGCAGCGAGAACTTGCGCACCAGCCGCTCGGCGAACGGGGCCGCGCCAAACCGGACCAAATTGACCGCCTGGGCGCCCAATCTGACATCCATGCGGCCGCCCGGGTCCAGGGCGCAGGTGCGCCGGCCGTCGCAGGCGGCCACCGCGCCGGACCGCGACAAGGCGTCCACCTCGATTGTCACGCTCGACTCCTCGGTCACCACCAGCGGGCGGTTGAACAGGGCGTGCGCCGCCAACGGCACCACCAGCAAGGCGTTCGAGCCGGGCCACACCACCGGCCCGCCGCCGGAAAAGGCGTGCCCGGTCGAGCCGGTCGGGGTGGCCACCACAATGCCGTCGCAGCCGAACGAGCTCAGGGCCTGGCCGTCCACCGAGACCATGACCTAGACCATGCGCTGCGGCAGGGCCTTTTCCACCGTCACCTCGTTCAAGGCCCAGCCGTACCACAGCTCCCCGCCGGGGCGGGCCACGCGCACCTCGAGCGTGGCGCGGGGCTCGACCCGGTAGTCCCCCGCCACCACCCGGTCGATCCCGCCGAGCAAATCGTCCGCCTCGATCTCGGCCAGGAACCCCAGGTGGCCCAAGTTGACGCCGAGCAGCGCGGTGCCCTGGTCGTAGACCAGCTCGGCGGCGCGCAGCAAGGTGCCGTCGCCGCCCAGCACCACCACCAGGTCCAAGTGCTCGCCGCCGTAGCGGTCCGGGTCCGTCACCCCCCAGCCGGCCGCCGCGAAGCGGGCGGTGGCCGCCGCCCGGGCCGCCTCGACATCGCGTTCCGCCTGGTGGGCCACCACCAGCACCCGCTTGGCCTGGCTCACGGCTGCCCCACCGCCTGGGGCGGGGCCGCCAGGCGGGCGCCATCGGGCAACTGCGCGGCGCGGGCGGCTTGCTGGGCGACCTGGGCTGGCGCCAGGCCCGGCGCGCCGGCCCGCAGGTCGCAGAAGAACTCGACGTTCCCGGCCGGCCCCGGCAGCGGCGAGCGAACCACCGCCATCGCGCCCAGCCCCAGCTCGGCGCCAGCGCCGGCCACCCGCACGATGGCGTCGGCCCGGTCGCGCGGCGAGACCACCACCCCGCCGGCCGGCAGCTTGGCCCGGCCGACCTCGAACTGGGGCTTGACCAGCAGCAGGAACCGCGCCCCCGGGGCGGCCA
>JAITIG010000011.1 GCA_031279575.1 Bifidobacteriaceae bacterium | reverse complement strand
GCGGGCTTCGAGGCCGCGAAGCTCGCCGGCTTGGGCGCGCTCGCGGCTCTAGCGGCTGGGGCCGGGTTGCGGTGGTCTTGGGCGTGGGGCGGCATCGTCCACCAAATTGGGGGCGATCAGGTGTTGGCGGCTTACGCCCGTGGAGGGCTGAGCCCCGCTGGGGCTTTGGCGGGCCAGACGCTGCTGACGGCCTTGGCGTTGACGGGCCTGTTCGTGGTCGCGGCGGCCGTGAGCGCGTTCGCGGCCCGGCGCGGGCAGTTGGCGCTCGCGACTGTCCTGGTCGGCGAGTTTGTCGGGGTGTTGCTGCTGGCGCGGGCGGATTGGGCGGGCGCTGCGGCTGGACTGTTGTTGTTCTTCGACGCGCGGTTGCCTGGATGGCCGCTCGGCGTGTTTGGGTTGGACGCGGCCTGGCCGTTGGCGGTTGTCGGGACGGTGGCGGTGGTGGAGTGGCTGACCGCCAGGCGCCGCCTGCGGGTGCGCCCTGGCGTCGTGTTCGCTGTCCTGGCCGGAGGCCTGACCTTGGCGGCGGTGCGCCCGGAGGACACCGGCTCGCTGGCGGACTGCCTGACGGCGCTGTTCTACGGGGCGTCGCGGGACGGCATCGGGCTGGGGCCGTATGCGTTGCATCAGATTGTCTTCCTCGGGGTGCCGTTCCTGGCGCTGTGGGAGGCGGAGCGCTCCGACTTGCCGCGGCTGGCGCTCTTGGCGGTCCGGCACGGGAGCCTGGGGCCGTGGCTCGGCCGGGTCTTGGGGCGGTGGGCGTTGGCGGGCGCGGCCGTGGTCGGCGGCACGGTGGTGTTGGCCGCGGGGCTGGTGGCGGCGGGCGGCGGGCGGCTCGCGACGGCGGGTTTGGGGCCGGTCTTGCGCCAACACGCGCTCAACGGCCTGCTCCAAGTGTGGGTCTCGACCCTGTTAGTCCTTGGCGTGCTGCTGGTCACCGGCTCGGATCGGGTGGCCTTCGGCGCTCTCGCGGCGCTGGTGTTGTTGGGGTTGCCCCAGTTGACGCGCGGCTGGTTCCCGGCCGGGCTCGGCATGATCGGCCACCTGGGCGACCCGTCTTTCGACCCCGCGGCGGCCACTGCCGTCCTCGCCGGGACCGTGTCAATCTTGGCCTTGGCCGCCTGCGCGGGCGCCATGTGGCGGCCCGCGTGTCGCTATCTCACTGGGAGGATCCATGAAAGTCATTGAGCTCAACGCCGTCTCGAAGTCTTACGGCGGGCGCGAGCTGTTCGCCGACGTGTCCTGGACGGTCGAGGCGGGCCGCGTCTACGGCCTGGCCGGCCCGAACGGCTCCGGGAAGTCCGTCTTGTTCAGGATCATGACCGGGTTCGTGCGGCCAGACTCGGGCGCTGTGGCGATCAACCCGGTCTTCATGGACGGGGGGCGGGTCTTCCCCAAGGGCTTCGGGATCGTCATCGACCGGCCCGGCTACCTGGCGCACAAAACCGGTCTGGAGAACCTGCTCGCCCTGGCCCGCATCCGAAGGGTGGTCGCAGAGCGCGAAGTCCGCGCCGCGATGGCGGCGCTTGGCCTGGACCCCGAATCGAAGACCCGCGTCGGGCGGTACTCGCTGGGCATGAAACAGAAACTCTCGATCATTCAAGCCACAATGGAGGGCCAGCGGGTCCTGGTGCTCGACGAGCCGTTCAACGCCCTCGACCGGTCCAGCGTCGAAACAGTCCGGAACCTGCTGCGGGCGCACCGCGACGGCGGCGGCACCGTGGTGTTCACCAGCCACAACGCTCAAGACCTGGACCTGCTGGCAGACGAGGTCCACGAGATCGACCGGGGGACGCTGGTGCGCCGGTGAACACATCAAAAACGGAGGCGCCCGACGACGGGGCGGCCGGCCTCCGCCCGCCGCCCGCCACCGCGGGTGTCCGGGGGCTGGCGCGCTCACCGCTCGAACTGGAAGAAGGCGCGGACGAGAACGCAACCGCGGGTTTTGAGCGGTTGTTCTGGTCTTGCCACGCGCGCGTCTTGCGCTACGCGGAGCGCCGCTTGCCCACGCCCGATGACGCCGAAAACGTCGCGGCGGAGGTTTGGGCGGCGGCGTGGGCGCGATGGCGCGCGGGGAAGGCTGTCGAGTTGCCGTGGCTTTACCGGGTCACCGCCAACAAGATCGCGGACCATTACCGCGCCGCCGAGCGGGGCCAGGCCGTGGCGGCGGCGTTGCGGCGCTCGGCGGAGACGCTGCCGGCGGAGACGGCCGCCCGCGAGCGGCGCTTCGCGGTCAGGGCTGCGCTGCTGGCCCTCTCGGAACGCGAACGAGAGGCGGTCATGCTGACTTATTGGGAAGGGCTGCGGGCAGCCGATGTGGCGAAGGTGCTGGGGTGTGGCGTTCCGACGGTTTGGGCGGTCCTGAGCCGGGCGCGCAAGAAGCTGGGAACTATGGTCGAACAGGACGCCACCCTGGCCGATGCTATGGGAGGGACACAATGAGGAACACAAAGAGAAGGACCGATGACCGTCTGGCGGCGCTAATGGCGCAGACCGACCCAGCGGTCACCCAGCTTGGCTCCAAGGCCCGCCCCGAGGACAAGGCGCTCCTGGCGCGAATCACCGCCGCGCCCGCAGCGCCTTTCGGGGGCGCGGCACGCTGGCCAGGTTGGCGAGCGCCCCGTCCAGGACGGTGGCGGGCGGTGGCGCTGGTGGCGGCTGGCGTGGCGGTGGCGCTGGCCGTGGTGGTCCTGGCGCCGCCGGGCGGGCGCCAGGCCGCCGCCGCGCTCACCCCTCCCGCGTTGGACTACACGTCGACGGGCTTGACGCCCGGGGAGGTGCTCCAAGAGGCGATCAGCCGGCTTCAGACCACGGGCGCCGATGGCCGCCCCTCCCGTGCGGCCCGCTACACCGGCTGGTACCTGCAACGCGAGGAATTGCCTGAGGGGGCGTCTCGCGTCGCGATCAGCCCCCAGGTGACAGACCTGGTCTGGCGCGACGACCTGTCGGGGAGGATGACGATCAAGGCGGGCCAGCCCTACTGGCCCGACGGGAGCCAAGACGCCATCCCGGGTGACGCCGCCGCAGCCCCGGGCGAGGTGATCGCGGATCGGGAATTCGCGCCAGGCGAGTTCGACACCCCGTTCGGCGCCGAACCCGGACAGGCCCACGCGGCGATGGAGGCGACCCTGGCCCGCGCGAGACTGCCCGAGACCGCCTTCGGGACGGTCGAGGCAATCCACGGGCTGTTGACGGTGTGGTCGTTGACCGACCGCCAGCAAGCCGAGTTGCTGTCGATCCTGATCGAGCGCGGCGGCCTTGAGGCGCTTGGATTGACGACCGACCGGTCAGGCCGGGAAGCCTTCGGCCTCGCCGC
>JAITIG010000160.1 GCA_031279575.1 Bifidobacteriaceae bacterium | reverse complement strand
GCGCCGCCGCCGCGCCCGCGCTGTCACGGCCGGCCCCAGCCCCGGCGGGGGCGGGTGGAAGCCCCATCTCGGCCGCGGGCGCCTGGCCGGCCGGGGCGCCGGCCGGGCGGCCGGGATCAGGTTGGGAGGGCTGGCTGCGCCTGGCGGCGCCAGTCGGCCCGCCTGGGGCGGGGGCGGCCGGGGCGGCATCGGGCCGCCAAGACCGCGCGGGCGGGGCCGGCGGGGCCGGCGGGGCGGGCGGCGCGGCGGGCGGCGCGGCGGGCGCGGCAGCGGGCAGCCAGGACCGCGCGGGCGGGGCCTGCGGGGCGGGCGGCGCGGGCGGCGCGGGCGGCGCGGCGGGCGCGGCATCGGGCCGCCAAGACCGCGCGGGCGGCGCGGCGGGGGCGGCCGGGGCGGCATCGGGCAGCCACGAGCGCGGGGCCGGGGCGGGCTGGGCGGCGGCGGCGGGGGGCGGCGCGCCCGGCTCGCCCACCAGCGCCAAAGCGGCGCCGACCTGGGCCGTCTGGTCTTCTGGGACCAAGATCTCCAGCAGCACGCCCGCGAAGGGGGACGGGATCTCGGTGTCGACCTTGTCGGTCGAGATCTCGACCAACGGCTCGTCGACCTCGACCTGGTCGCCAACCCGCTTCAACCACTGGGTGACGGTGCCTTCGGTGACCGACTCGCCAAGAGCCGGCATTGTGACTGGCTGAGACATGCGGGGCCTGCTTTCTTTAGGCGTGGGCGTGGAGGGGTTTGCCGGCCAAGGCCAGGAAGGCCTCGCCGATGGCCTCGGCTTGGGTCGGGTGGGCGTGGATCAACTCGGCCACATCCTCCGGATAGGCCTCCCAGTTGACAATCAGCTGGGCCTCGCCGGCCAGCTCGCCAACCCGCCCGCCCACCATGTGCAGGCCCACCACCGGGCCGCCCGCCAAGCGGACCAATTTGACGAAGCCCTGGGTGGCGAGGACTTGGCTCTTGCCGTTGCCGGCCAAGTTGTACTCAACCGTCTCGATGGCGTCCGCGCCGTGCTCGGCCTTGGCGGCGGCCTCGGTCAGGCCGACAGAGGCGATCTCCGGGTCGCAGTAGGTGACGCGCGGAATGCCGGACTCGGGCAGGGGGGCGGGGTTGAGGCCCGCGATGCGCTCGGCCGCGGCGATGCCCTGGGCGAAGCCCCGGTGGGCCAGTTGCAGGCCCGGGACTATGTCCCCGACCGCCCAAACGCCCTCCAGGTTGGTGCGCAGGCGCTCATCGGCCAGCACAAAACCGCGCTCCATGGCCACCCCCGCCGCCTCGAAGCCCACCCCGGCGGTGGCGGGGCCGCGGCCGACCGCGACCAGCAGGGCGTCGCCTTGGAGCGACTCGCCGGTCTCCAGGACCACCGTGACCTGGTCTGCGTCCTGGGACACGTCCACCACCTTGGCGCCCAGCTTGAAACCGATTGAGCGGCGGCGGAAGGAGCGCTCCAACAGCTTGGAGACGGCGGCGTCCTCGCTTGGGGCCAGGTGGTCCAGCGCCTCGACAATGGTTGGCCGGGCCCCGAAGGAGCGCCACAGCGAGGCGAACTCAAGGCCTATCACCCCGCCGCCCAGCACAATCGGCTGGCTTGGGAGCCAGTCCAGGCGGAGGGCTTGGTCCGAGGTCATGATCCGCTCCCCAAGCTTCAAGCCGGGCAGCGAGCGGGCGTATGAGCCGGTGGCCAGCACCAGGTGGCGGCCCTCCAAGGTCTCGCCGCCGAGGTCGACCCGGCCGGGCGAGGCCAGGCGGCCAAAACCCTGCGCCAGCTTCACCCCGCGCTGGGCCACCAGCCCCTGCAAACCCTTGTGCAGCCGGTCCACCACCGACTGCTTGTACTGGTTGACGCCGGCCAGGTCGATCCCCTCCAAGGTGGCGGCCACGCCGAAGCGCCCCGCCTGCCTGACGGCGGTGGCGACCTCGGCCGCGTGCAGCATCGCCTTGGTGGGGATGCAGCCCCGGTGGAGGCAGGTGCCGCCCACTTTGTCGGCCTCGACCAGGGCCACTTTGAGGCCCAGCTGGGCGCCGCGCAAAGCGGCCGCGTAGCCGCCGGAGCCGGCCCCCAGCACCACGACGTCGTAAACAGGTGATTCCGCCACTTCCCAGGGCACCTTCCTCGGTTTGATTCCTCACAGCAGGCCCGCGCGCCCGGGCGCCCGCGCGCCCGGATTCGCTCCCCACCAATCTTTGCATGACTTTTGGCCTATGCCCCTGCGCCGGCCAGGCTGTGGTTCGCCGCCGGGGGGCGTGGCAAGCTTGACGGGTGGCAGTTGCGAGACGCGGGCAGGCCGGCCTGCCGTGGGACCAGGCGGAGCCGGACCGGTTGGTCTTGGTGACGGGGCCGGAGGAGCTGCTGGCGGACCGGGCGGTGGCGCGCCTGACCCGCCTGGCGCGCCAGTCCCACCCGGACCTGGACGTGGTCGAGGTCGACGCGGCGGCCGGGCAGTCCCTGGCGGCGGCGGCCAGCGGGTCGCTCTTCGCCGAGTACACCGTGGTGGTGGCCAACCAAGTCGACAAATGCTCGGACGCCTTCTTGAAGGAGGCGCTGGCCTATGCGGCGGCGCCCAGCCCGGACGCCATGGCGGTGTTCCGCCACGCCGGCGGCCAGCGGGGCAAAAAGCTGCTCGACGCGCTGCGCGCGGCCGGCGCCCAGGTGGTCAACGCGGCCGAGGTCAAATACGACCGGGACAAAGAGGCCTTCGCCGCGGCCGAGTTCCGCCGCCTGGAGCGGACCTTCGAGGCCGGGGCGGTGCGCCAGCTGGTCCAAGCGGTCGGGTCCGACTTGCGCGAGCTGGCCGCGGCGGTGGGCCAGGTGGCGGCCGACACCACCGGGCGGGTCACCGCCGCCATGGTGGAGCGCTACTACGGCGGGCGCCAGGAGACCACCGCCTTCAAGGTGGTCGACGCGGCCGTGGCGGGGCAAACCGGCGAGGCGCTGCGCCTGGCCCGCCAGGCGCTGGCCTGCGGGGTGGAGCATGTCATGCTGATCGGCGCGCTGGCCGGCCGGCTGCGCCTGCTGGCGAAAGTCGGCTGGGCGGTCGGGGCCAAAGCCGACCCGGTCAAAGAGCTGGGGCTGAGCAGTTGGCAGGTGGACCAGGCCCGGCGCGTCCTCAGGCACTGGGACGCGACCGGGCTGGCGCGCTCGATCGAAGCCGCCGCGCTGGCGGACGCGCAGGTCAAAGGCCTAGAAGGGGCCAGCGCCAAAGTGGCCCGCAACTACGCCGTGGAACGGGCCATCCTAGCGGTGGCCCGGGCCGCGGGCGGCGCCTGAAGCCGGCCCCTGAAGCCGGGCCGCGCGCCGCGCCGCCCCGGGGGGGCGCGCCGGGGGTCGCCGAGGCCCGGAACCCCTGGGGCGCGCCGGGGGTCGCCGAGGCCCGGAACCCCTGGGGCGCGCCGGGGGGTCGCCGAGGCCCGGAACCCCTGGGGCGCGCCGCCGGGCGGCACGGCATCGGGCGGCACGGCATCGGGCGGCACGGCATCGGGCGGCGCTTGGCCGCGCGCCTCACCGGGCGAAGTGCCGCCCCGGGGGCGCGGCGGCGGATACGATGAAGCGGTGAGTGACCCAGCCGCCAAGGACTTCCCGGAGCCGGCGCCCCTCCAGGGGCACGGGCCAGCCCGCCTGATCGCCCTGTGCAACCAGAAAGGCGGAGTCGGCAAGACCACCACCGCCGTCAACTTGGGCGCGGCGCTGGCCCTGTACGGCCGCAAAGTGCTGCTGGTCGACTTCGACCCGCAAGGGGCGGCCACAGTCGCCCTCGGGATCCAGCCGCAGGAGGAGGAGCCGACCGTCTACGACGCCTTGATGCGGGCCTCGGTGGCCGCCCAAGACGTGGTCCGGGCAACCAAATTGGCGGGCCTGGACCTGATCCCGGCCAATATCGACCTGAGCGCGGCCGAGGTCCAGCTGGTCGGGGAGGTGGCGCGCGAGACCACCTTGGCCCGCATGCTGCGCCCGCTGGGCGAAGCCTACGACGTGATCCTTGTCGACTGCCAGCCCTCGCTTGGGCTGTTGACCGTGAACGCGCTGACCGCCGCCCACGGGGTGATCATCCCCCTGGAGACGGAGTACTTCGCCCTGCGCGGCGTGGCGCTGCTGGTGGAGACCATCGCCAAAGTGGCGGACCGGCTCAACCCGCGGCTCAAGATCGACGGCATCCTGGCCACCATGGTCGACACCCGCACGCTGCACTCGCGCGAGGTGCTGGAGCGGGTCCACCAAGCCTTTGGCCAGCAGGTCTTCGACACGGTGATCGCGCGCACGGTCAAGTTCCCGGACTCGTCGGTGGCGGCCGAGTCCATCCTCACCTTCGCCCCCAACCACCCAGGCGCGGACGCCTACCGCCGCCTGGCCCGGGAGCTGGTGGCCCGGGGCGATGCCGCCTGAGGCGCCCGGGGCGGCCGCGGCCCTGCTGCCGCTGCCCGGGCCGGCCGGCCCGCAGGCGGGCGCGCCCGGCGGGGCGCCCGGCGGCTTCGAGGTCAGCTTGGACAACTTCTCCGGGCCGTTCGACCTGCTGATCTCGCTCATCGCCAAACACCGCCTCGATGTCACCGAGATCGCCTTGGCGCAGGTCACCGACGAGTTCATAGCCCACATCGGGGCCTTGGGGAGCGCTTGGGAGCTGTCGCAGGCCTCGGAGTTCTTGGTGGTGGCGGCCACCTTGGTGGACCTCAAAGCGGCCTCGCTGCTGCCCGGCGGCCTGGCCGAATCCGAAGACTTGGAATTGCTCGAGGCGCGCGACCTGCTGTTCGCCCGCCTGCTCGAGTACCGCGCCTTCAAGGAGGTCTCCGGCTGGCTGGGCGCCCGCCTGGCGGCCGAGTCGCGCCGGCGCCCGCGCGAGGTGGCGCTGGAGCCGCAGTTCGCGCGCCTGCTGCCGGAGCTGGTCTGGTCGGCCGGGCCGGCCGAGTTGGCGGCCATCGCCGCCGCCGCCCTGGCCCGCCCGCCGCGCCCGGCCCAGGTCCCCACCGCGCACCTGCACGCCCCGGCCGTCTCGGTGGCCGGGCAGGCCAGGGCGTTGGCGCAGCGCTTGGCCGCCTTGGGCCAGGTCACCTTCCGCGCCCTGGTGGACGATGCCGCCGGGTCGCTGCCCGTCATCGTGGCGCGTTTCATCGCCCTGCTGGAGATGTTCCGCCTTGGGCTGGTCGGCTTTGCCCAGCCGGAGGCGCTGGGGGAGCTGACGGTGTCTTGGACCGGGGCGCCCGGGCAGTGGGAGATCTCGGAGGAGTTCGGTGAGTGAGCCGGGGCGGGGCGAGGCGGCCGGGGCGCCGCCCGGCCCCGCGGCCGCGCCCGGCGGGGCGGAGCTGGCCGCCGCCCTCGAGGCCGTCTTGATGGTGGTGGACCAGCCCGCCTCCACCACCGACCTGGCTATCGCGGTGGGGGTTGGCCCCGACCAGGCGCAAGCCGCCTTGGAGGCGCTGGCGGCCGAATACCGCGGCGCGTTCGGGGCCCGCCCCCGCGGCTTCGAGCTGCGCCAACTGGCCGGCGGCTGGCGGGTCTACTCGCATCCGGCCCAGGCCGAGGTGGTGGCGCGGTTTGTGCGCGACGGCGCGCGCGCCAAGCTGACGGCGCCGGCCCTGGAGACCCTCGCCATCGTGGCTTACAAGGGGCCCATCAGCCGCGGGCGGATCTCGGCGGTGCGCGGCGTCAACGTCGACTCGGTGATGCGCACGCTGGTGGGGCGCGGCCTGGTCGAGGAGGTCGGCCTGGAAGAGGCCTCCGGCGCGGTGCTCTACGCCACCACGGGGCTGTTCTTGGAGCGCATGGGCCTGGGCTCGCTGCGCGAGTTGGAGCCGCTCGAGCCCCACCTGCCGCGCGGCGCCGCCCTGGAGGAGATCAAAGACCAAGTCGGGTGAGCCGCCGCGCGCCCGGGGGCGTATTAGGCTTTGCGGGTGCTGAAATCACCTTCATCGAACTGGTCTGGCGGCTCGGGGCGCGGGCGCGGGCGCGATGCCGCCTGGGGCGCCGGCGGGGGGCCGGGCGGCCGGCGGGGGGCCGGGCGCCGGCGCCGGCCGGAGCGGCCGGCCGCGGTCGAGGCCCCCTACGACGAGGACGGCATCAGGCTGCAGAAGGTTTTGGCGGACGCCGGCGTGGCCTCGCGGCGCGCCGCCGAGGACTTGATCAAAGCCGGCCGGGTCAAAGTCGACGGCATCCGGGTCCAAGAACTGGGCCTGCGGGTGGACCCCAAGACGCGGCGCATCGAGGTGGACGGGCTGCCGCTGGAGTCCGACCCGGGCCGGCTGGTGCTGGCCTTGCACAAGCCCGCCGGGGTGGTCTCCTCCATGGAGCCGGCCCAAGACCGCCCCACTTTGGCCGAATACACCCAGCGCCGCCCGGAGCGGCTGTTCCATGTCGGCCGGCTGGACGTGGACTCGGAGGGGTTGATCCTGCTGACCAACGACGGCGGCCTGGCCAACGCCTTGACCCGCCCCGCCAACGAGGTCCCCAAAACCTACCTCGCCACCGTTGAGGGCCGCGTCAAGCCCGGAATCGGCAAGCAGTTGCGCCAAGGCGTCGAGTTGGACGATGGCGTCTCCAGCGTCGACAGCTTCCGCATCGTCGACGCCATCCCCGGCTACACCCAGGTGGAGATTGTGCTGCACTCGGGCCGCAACCGGGTGGTGCGCCGCCTGCTGGAGGAGATGGGCCACCCGGTGACGCGGCTGGTCCGGGTGGGAGTCGGGCCGATCGCCTTGGGCGGTCTGAAGCCCGGCCGCACCCGGGTGCTCGGCCCGGTCGAGGTCGCCTCCCTGAAGAAGGCCGCGGGCCTGTGAGCCCCGCCGAACCGCCTTGGCCGGCCGGCCCGGCGCGCCCGGGGGCCACCGCCGGCCCGGTGCGCATCGCCGGGGCGGGCCTGATCGGGGCTTCGGTCGGTTTGGCGTTGCGCGCCCAGGGTGTGGCTGTGACCTTGGAGGACCCCTCCCCGACGGCCCTGGCCCTGGCGGAGCAAATTGGCGCCGGCCGGGCGCTGCGGCCCGCCGAGACCGGCCCGGGCGGCCCGGGCGGGCCGCCGCCGCGGCTGGTGGTGGTGGCGGCCCCGCCAGATGTGACCGCGGCGGTGGTGGCCGCCCAGTTGGAGCGCCACCCAGAGGCGACTGTGACCGATGTCGCCTCGGTCAAGGCCGCCATCGCCGACCAGCTGGGCGCCTGGGGGGCGGATCTGACGCGCTATGTCGGCTCGCACCCGATGGCCGGCCGGGAAAAAGCCGGCCCGGCGGCGGCCACGGCCGACTTGTTTGTGGGCCGCCCCTGGGTGATCGCGCCCACCGGGGCCACCACCGAGGCGGCCGTGCTGCGGGTCAGGGATTTGGCGACCGATTTGGGCGCCCACCCGGCCTATCTCAGCGCCGCCGCCCACGACCAGGCGGTGGCGCTGGTCAGCCATGTGCCGCAGATTCTGGCCAGTTTGACGGCGGCCCGGTTGGAGGCGGCCGCGCCGGGCGCGTTGGACTTGGCGGGCCAGGGCTTGCGCGACATGACCCGCGTCGCCGCCTCCGACCCGAACTTGTGGGCCGCCATCCTGGCCGCCAACGGCGCCGAGGTGGCCCAGGTGCTGCGCGCCGTGCGGGCTGATCTGGACCGGGCCATCGCGGCGCTGGATGGCGCCGCCGGGCCGGGCGGCCAGGGCCGGGCGCTGCTGGAGCTGGCGGGCTTGGTGGCCGCCGGGCGGCGCGGCGCGGAGCGCATCCCGGGCAAGCACGGCGGCGCGCGGCGGGTCTTCGACAAGGTGACGGTGATGGTGCCGGACAAGCCGGGCGAGTTGGGCCGCCTGTTCCAGGAGATGGGCCGGCTGGGGGTCAACCTGGAGGACCTGGCCCTGGAGCACGGCGCCGGGCAGTTGGTTGGATTGGCGCAGGTGTCGGTTCCCCCGGGCCAGGGCGCGGCTTTGGCCGAGGACCTGGCCGGGCAAGGCTGGAGGATTCTGCAATGACAGCGATCGCGGCCGCCGGCCCCGCCGAGGCGCGCTTGCCGGGGCGCTTCCAAGCCGGCTGGGCGCGGCGGGTGGCCTGGGTGCTGGACCACGTCTACCTTGCGACCAAGGTGGTGGGGCGGGGCTGGGTGCCCAAGCGCGGGCCGGCCATCCTGGCCGGCAACCACACCGGGCTGCTGGACGGCCCGGTGGTGTTGGGGGCGGCCGGGCGCGGCGTCCACTTCATCATGAAGTTCTCGCTCGGCCAGGGCCTGGGCGGGCTGATCCTGCGGGCGGCCGGCCAGGTGGCGGTGGACCAGGGCGGCGGGCGGGCCGCGCTGCGCGCCAGCTTGGGGCTGTTGCGGCGCGGGCGGCTGGTGGGCATCTTCCCGGAGGGCACTCGGGGCGACGGCCGGATGAGCCAGCTGAAGGCCGGGGTGGCCTGGCTGGCGGTCAACTCGGGCGCCCCGGTGGTGCCGTTCGCCTGCCTGGGGACGCGGCGGGACGGCGAGGGCGCGTCGCGTTTCCCGCCGCCCCGCCGCCAGGTGCGGGTCGTCTTCGGCCGGCCGCTGGCACTTGACATCGACCGCTCGCGCCCCCAGCGCGAGCAGGTGGCGCAGGCCTTGGCGCAAATCGGCCCGGCTTTGGCGGCCCATGTGGCGGCGGCGGCCGAGGCCAGCGGCATCGCCCTGCCGCGCGACACGGGAAGGCGGGCAAGGTGACCAAGGACGGGCAGGCGCCGCAAACGGCCCCCGGCGCCGCGGCATCGGACGACGCGGTCCAAGCGGCGCCAGCGCCACCAGCGGACGGCGCCGAGGAGACGGCGGCGGCGCTGCGCTCGGCCCTGGACGCCTACGACCTGGCGCCGGAGGACATCGCCCTGCTGGACGGCGAGGCGGCCCAAACTGGCGGGGCCGAGCGCTCGATCGGCTCGCTGGCCATCATGGGCCGCCCCAATGTGGGCAAATCCACCCTGGTCAACCGCATCTTGGGGCGGCGCGCGGCGGTGGTCCAAGACCAGCCCGGCGTGACCCGGGACCGGGTGGCCTACCCGGCCGAGTGGACCGGCCGGCGTTTCACCGTGGTGGACACCGGCGGCTGGGAGATCGACGCCCGCGGTTTGGCGGCGCGGGTGGCGGACCAGGCCGAGGCGGCGGTGGCCTTGGCCGACGCGGCCGTGCTGGTGGTGGACGCGGGCGTCGGCATCACCGACACCGACGCCGCCCTGGTGCGGGTGCTGCGCCGGGCCGGCAAGCCGGTGGTGCTGGCCGCCAACAAGGTCGACAGCGTCAAAGCCGAGTCCGACGCGGCCGCCTTGTGGTCGCTTGGTTTGGGCCAGCCGTTCCCGATCTCGGCTCTGCACGGCCGGGGGGTGGGCGACCTGCTCGACGCCGCCGTGGCCGCCTTGGCGGGCACCGCGCGCCCGGGCGAGGAGATTTGGGACGACCCGGCGATCCGCCGGGTGGCGCTGGTGGGCCGCCCCAATGTGGGCAAGTCCTCGCTGTTGAACAAGCTGGCGGGCCACGAGCGGGCGGTGGTGGACGCGGTGGCGGGCACCACCCGCGACCCGGTGGACGAGTTGATCGGCTTGGCCGGGCGCCAGTGGCGGTTTGTCGACACCGCGGGCATCCGGCGGCGCGTCCACCGGCTCGACGGGGCCGATTTCTACGCCTCGCTGCGCACCGCCCAGGCCGTGGAGCGGGCCGAGGTGGCGGTGGTGTTGATCGACTCCTCCGAGCCGCTGGCGGAGCAGGACGTGCGCGTGCTCCAACTGGCGGCCGAGGCCGGGCGCGCGGTGGTGGTGGCGTTCAACAAATGGGACCTGATGGACTCCGAGCGCCGCTACTACCTGGAGCGGTCGATCGAGCAGGATTTGGCGCCTTGGAGCTGGGCGCCCCGGGTCAACCTGTCCGCCCTGACCGGGCGGCGGGTGGACCGGCTGGCCGGCGCCTTGGACCTGGCGCTGGCCGGGTGGGACCGGCGCGTCCCGACTGGCCAGCTGAACGCCTTCCTGGGCCAGTTGGCGGCGGCCAAACCGCACCCGGTGCGCTCCGGCAAGCAGCCGCGCGTCTTGTTCGCCACCCAGGCGGGCACCCGGCCGCCGCGCCTGGTGCTGTTCGCCTCCGGCTTCTTGGAGGCGCCCTACCGGCGCTTCATCGAGCGCTCGCTGCGCGAGTCGTTCGACTTCGCCGGCACGCCGATCCAAATCTCCGTCCGGGTGCGCGAGAAACGCCGCCAGCGCTGACCGCCCGGCCCTTGGCGGCCGGTGGGCCGGCCAGCCGGGTCGGGTAGGGTGGGCGGAATGGGGCGTTGGATCATGTCGCAACCGTTTGCGATCGCTTTTTGGTGCCTGACGGCGGTGGCCTGCGTGCGGTCCCAATGCACCTATTGGCTGGGGCGGGCGGTGCGGGCCGGCGTGCTGCGGGCGCCTTGGGCCAAGCGCTTGTCGAGCCAGGCGGCCTTGAAGGCGCGGGCCAGATTGGAGCGCTGGGGCTGGCCGCTGATCCCCTTCAGCTTCCTCACGGTGGGCTTCCAGACGGCCGTCAACCTGGCGGCCGGGGTGATCGGCTGGCGCTGGGGGCGCTACACCCTGGCGGCCATCCCCGGCTGGCTGATGTGGGGCGCGGTCTACGCGGCCGGCGGGCTGGCGGTGTTCGCCGGCGTCATCGCGCTGGCGGCGGCCGATCCGTGGCTGGCGGTGCCGATCATCGAGGCGGCGGTGGTCTTGGTGGTGGCGGCCGTGGTGCTGGTCCGCCGCCGCCGCCGCGCCGCCGCCGCGCCGCCGGCGCCCGCTCCGGCCGGCGCCGCCCGCTAGCGCCGCCAGCCAGCGCCGCCCGCTAGCGCCGCCCCCGCCGCCCAGCGCCGCCCCCGTCGGCCAGCGCCGACCCCGCCGGCCATCGCCGCCCCCGACGGCCAGCGCCGACCCCGCCGGCTGGCGCCGACCCCGCCGGCTGGCGCCGCCTCCGCCGGCCAGCGCCGACCCCGCCCGCTAGCGCCGCCGGCCCGCTGCGTTGGTTATCAATTGGTCAAATCATTGTTACGGGTTCGTTACCAAAGGCCGACAGGTCTGTCTTCACAGTTCTTTCACCTCTATTGTTGGCTGCGTTGACCGGCCCAGGCCCGGCCTAGGGCGAAACCCCCCCAGCGCGGCGCGCGCTGACTACCTGCGAAGGGACCCCGACGTGGAGTGGTTTTCTGATTTGGTCGTCGCCATCGACGACTTCGTGTGGAGCATGTGGCTGCTCATCCCCCTGCTGTTCATCACCGGCCTGGTCTTGACGATCCGCCTGAAAGGTATGCAGTTCGTCAAGCTTTGGCCAGCATTGAAGCTGGGCCTGTTCACCCGCAAGGACCCCGGCGCCCCCGGCGACATCTCGCAATACCAAGCCCTGACCACCGCCCTGGCGGCGACCGTCGGGGTGGGCAACATTGTGGGCGTGGCCACGGCCATCGGCATCGGCGGGCCCGGCGCGCTGTTCTGGATGTGGGTCACCGGCCTGCTCGGCATGGCCTCGAAGTACGCCGAGGCCTTCCTCGGCTCGAAGTACCGCGAGACCGACGCCCGCGGCGAGGTGGTGGGCGGCCCCCAGGTCTACCTCCAAAAAGCCATCAAGGGCCCCCTCGGCAAGACCCTGGCCATCGCCTTCGCCATCTTCGGCGCCCTGGCCGCCTTCGGCATCGGCAACGGCACCCAGGTCAAAGCCATGGTGGACAACATGGACGCCGCCTTCAACGTGCCGCCGCTGGCCACCGGGGTGATCGTGATGATCCTGGTCGGCTTGACGCTGATCGGCGGCATCAAGGCGATCGGCCGGGTGACGGCCGCCTTTGTGCCGTTCATGATCGTGGTCTACCTGCTGGCCGGGCTGGTTGTCCTGGCGCTGAACGCCAGCGAGATCCCGCACGCCTTCGCTTTGGTGTTCACCGACGCCTTCACCGGCACGGCGGCCATCGGCGGCGAGTGGGAGGCGGGGGAGGGCACGCGCGACTTCCTGGGCGCGGCCGTCGGCTTGGCCATCCAGAAGGGCATGGCCCGGGGCATCTTCTCCAACGAGTCCGGCATGGGCTCGGCCGCCATCGTGGCCGCGGCCGCCAAGACCACCCACCCGGTGCGCCAAGGCCTGGTCTCGATGACCCAGACCTTCATCGACACCATCATCGTGGTGACCTTCACCGGCCTGGTGATCTTGTCCACCGGCGTGTGGCAGAACACCGCGGCCGACCCGGCGACCGGCTCGCGGGCTGACGGGCAGCTGACCAAAGAGGCCTTCGAGCACACCATCGGCGCGGGCTTCGGCCCGGCCATCGTGGCGGTCTGCGTGGTCTTCTTCGCCTTGTCCACCGTGATCGGCTGGTCCTACTACGGCGAGCGCTGCGCCGTCCGCCTGCTCGGCATCAAGGCCCAAATGCCCTACCGGGTGGTGTTCACAGCCCTGATCGTGGTCTGGTCGGCTTTCGAGGCGGCCACCATCTGGAACATCGCCGATATCTTGAACGGGCTGATGGCGTTGCCGAACTTGCTCGGCCTGCTGATTCTGAGCGGCATGATCGCCCGCGAGACCAAGGCCTACCTGGACCAAGATCCGGACCTGACCAAGGGCGGGGTGGAGCCCGGCCCGCTGGAGGCGATCAGCTTCTCCGGCGGCAAGGTCAGCTGGGGCCCGGCCCCGGAGCGCGTCTCGCGCCGCTAAACCCGCCAAAGCCCTCGCCCCGGCTGGGGCTTGGGCGGTACGGTGGTTCCCGTGGCACACACTTACAGCGAGACCCTGGACCAACTCACCGCGCTGCTGGCGCCGGCCGGCGGCGTGGCCGGCGCGGCGGTGATCGGCTCGCGCGGGCGCGGCGCGGCCGACCCAGCCGCCGACCTCGACCTGGTGCTGTTCGCCCAGGCCCCCGAGGATCTGCTCGGCGAGGTCCGCTGGCTCAGCCCCCTGGGCCGGATTTGGGCCTCCACAGTGGACCGCTCCCAGCCCGGCCTGCCGGTCCGCCGCCTGCTGTTGGACGATGCCGTCCAGCTCGACCTGCTGATCCTGCCGCTGGACGGGCCGCAAACCCTGGCGCCGGCGGCGCAGCGGGTGCTGGGGGACATCGCGCGGCGGGGTTTCACCACGGTCAAAGCGGGCGGGCCGGTGCCTGACGGCTTGGCGGCGCTGATTCCAGGCGAGCCGCGCTCGGCCCGGCCCTCCCAGGAGGAGTTCGCGGAGCTGGTCTCGCGCTTTTGGATCGATGTGGTGCGGGTCGCCCGCCGGCTCGGCCGAGGCGAGGTTTGGAGCGCGATGCGCCTGGTCAACGGGCCGCTCAAGGACGCCATGGTGCAGATGCAAAGCTGGATCGCGAAGGCGGTCAAGGGCGGCGAGCTGGACACCTACTGGGAGGGCCGCCACCTGCGGGAGTGGGCCGGCCGGCGCTTTGAGAGCGAGTTGGCCGGCACCATCGCGGTGCTCTACCCGGACGCGGTGCGCCGCGCCTTGTTCGAGACCATGGACCAGTTCCGCCTCCAAGCCATCCAAGCCGCCCAGCGCTGGGCCCTGGACTACCCCGAGGCCCTTGACCGCCGCGCCACCGTCTGGGTCCGCACCTGGGAGTAGCCCCCGTTGGCGCCGCGCCGGCGTTTTCCGCCTCGCCGCCCCCGCCCGATGCCGCCCCCCCGCCCGCGCCGCGCGGCCCGAGGCGAGCGCGGGTAGGCTAGTGCCCCGAATAGGAGGTGCGCGTCCATGAGCGCTGTCGCGCTGCTAGAGCCCGAGCCGGTCCCGTTGACCTGGGATCAGGCCGGCCGCCTGGTGGTGCCCGGAACTCGGATCTCGCTTGAGGTCCTGGTGGAGGACTTCAAACGAGGCAGGACGCCGGAGGCGGTTCACGAGGCCTACGAGACGGTTTCGCTGGCGGATGTCTACGCCGTTTTCTCCTACTACCTCCGGCACCGGCCCGCTGTCGAGGCTTACCTGGCGCAGCACGCGCGCGAGGCGGCGCAGGTCCGGCAACGAGTCGAGGCGGCGTCGCCCACCCAAGGCTTGCGCGCCCAACTGCTGGCCCGGTTGGGCAATTGATGATCCGGCTGCTGGCCGATGAGAATATCGACTCCGACCTCATCCGGGGCCTGCAGCGCCGAGTCGCCAGCCTCGACATCGCACGAGTTCAAGATGTCGGCTTGCGCACCTTCGACGATGCCGCGATCCTGCGCTGGGCGGCGGATCAGGGCCGGGCATTGGTCAGCCACGACCTGAAGACTATTCCCGCCTTCGCCTTCGATCGGTGGCCAGAGGTTTGCCGATGCCGGGAGTGTTTGCCGCCCCCAAAGCTTTGGCGCTTTCCGCCGTGATCGACGATTTGGCATTGGTCGCCACAGCGAGTTCGGCGGAGGAGTGGTTTGGCCGGGTTGTCTATCTGCCTCTGCGCTAGCCGGGCCGCCGGGGATGGGCTGGGGCGCGGGGGTCTGGCCGGGGGAAGCAGAGGGGTTGCCTAAGCCAAGCGGATTAGTTAACGCGGTTGCCGCGCCGGGCTGGTACCCTCTGGGCTGTTAGCACTGCCCAACCCCCTGGGCGCGCGGTTGCGCCCAAGCGAACCGAAGGACCCCCCAAAATGAAGAAGCTTTCCGCGCTGGCGGCCTTGGCGTTGGCGTTTCCCCTGGTCCTGACCGCCTGCGGCGACGGCTCCGGCGGCGACGGGCCGCTGCGGGTCGGCATGGAGGCGGCCTACGCGCCGTTCAACTGGACCCAAAAAGACGATTCGAATGGCGCTGTCAAGATCGACGGCGGCGGCTGGGCCGGCGGCTACGACGTGCAGATGGCCAAACTGGTGGCGGACAAGCTGGGCCGCGAGATGGTGGTGGTCAAAACCGGCTGGGACGGCCTGATCCCGGCCCTGAACTCGAACAAGATCGACATGATCGTGGCCGGGATGACCCCGACGGCCGAGCGCAAGGAGTCGATCGACTTCTCCGAG
>JAITIG010000127.1 GCA_031279575.1 Bifidobacteriaceae bacterium | reverse complement strand
TTGCGCGGCGGCGCCCAACGATGTTTCACGTGAAACATTGGGCGTCTGGGGCGGCTCGATTCGCGCCCCGCAAGTATGGACCAGCCCTACGACACTCAACCCCAACCCCCCGCGAAGAGCCGCCGCCGCCACCGTCCCGGCAAGTGTCAAGTCTCGCCATCTTGCGGACACTTCTGTCTCGCCATCTCGTGGACACAACAAGGCGAAACCCCAGGCGACGCGCCGCGGAACAGCACGTCAAGCCCAACGCGCGCCCTCCCCAGCCACCCAATGCGAAGAGGCAGCAGGCCAACCGGAACTGTCCGCAAGATTCCGAGACATAACGGCCGTCCCGGCGAGGTCATCGCCCCCGCCCCCGCGCCGACCGCCGATGCCGCCGCCAGGCACGCCCCGACCCCCGAACTCAGCTCCCGTCCCAGCCGACCGCCGCCGGCCCCGCCCGCCACACACCCCGTCCCGGCCGACTCCCGCTCCCGTTGCCCGGTCCCGCCGCGCCTGACTCCGCCGGCTGCGGGCGGCCGCCGATGCATTTGCGCGGCGGCGCCCAACGATGTTTCACGTGAAACATTGGGCGTCTGGGGCGGCTCGATTCGCGCCCCGCCAGGGAGGGCGGGCGGGGAGCACTGGAGCCCGGCCCCCGTCCACCCAGCCGGGCCGGGGGGGCGTCTAGGGTTGAGGCCATGGCGTGGGATCGGGTTGTGGCCCTGGCGGAGGGGCGCGGCGGCGCCTACTCGCTGCTGGCTCTGCGGGACGGCGAGGTTGTGGCGGAGCATAGCAAGAACTGCGGGCCGGATTCCTTGTTCTACTGCTACTCGGTCACCAAGCCCATCACCGCCATGGCGGTCCACCTGCTGGCCGAGCGCGGCCAACTCCACCTGGACGATTCAATCGCGGCCCACTGGCCCGAGTACGCCCGCCACGGCAAGGCCGGCATCACCATCCGCCAGGTCCTGACCCACCGGGCGGGCGTGCCCGCCGCCCTCGGGCACCCGGGCCTGGACATGGCGGTGATCGCCAACTGGGATGTCTCGGTGCGCGCCGCCGCCCGGGCCCGCCCGCGCTGGCCGCCCGGCCAGGTGGTGGCCTACCACGTTGTGACCTTCGGCTTTATCCTCGGCGAGCTGGTCCGGCGCGTCAGCGGCCAGCCCATCAGCCAATTCGTGGACCAGGAGTTGTTCCAGCCCCTGGCCATGGACGCCTACCTGGCCCTCCCGGCCGGCCAGTTGGGCCGCGCCGTGCCGCTGCGACCCAAGGGCGGCAACCTCGCCAGCCCGCTTTATCTCAACCGCCCCGCCGCCCGCCAGGCGGTGGCCCCGGCGGCCTCGCTCCACACCACCGCCCGCTCCTTGGCCGCCTTCTACCAGATGCTGCTCAATGCCGGCGCCGCCAAGTCCGGCCGCCGCCTGTTCGCCCCCGAGACCGTGGCCGCCGCCCTGGCGGTCTCCTCCGACGGCGAGATGGACCGCACCCTGCGCCAGCCCCAGCGCTACAGCCAGGGCTTCCAATTGGGCGGCCTGCCGGGCGTGGCGCGCGGCATGGGCTCCACCGCGCCGCCGAGCGCCTTTGGCCACAACGGCTCCGGCGTCTGCAGCGCCTGGGCCGAGCCCGCCCGCGGCCTGATCTTCGTCTACCTGTCCAACACCACCCAGTTCATCGGCGCCGGCCGGCGTTTCGCCTCAGACCTGTCCGATGCCGCCTGGTCCGCCTTCGCCGCCGCCAGGGCCCAGGGGGCGGACTAGGCGGCAGCGCCCGAATGACGGGCGGCAAGGCCCGCGCGGCCTTGCCGCCCGGGCCTTGCGGCGCCCGGCGCGGCGGCGATGATCAGTTAAGCTGGGGGGTCGTGTCCGCGCCGCAACCGCCAGCCCAGGGCGCGCCGGCGCTGGCGGGATCCAGGCGCGGGCGGCCGCCAGAGGCGCCAAAGGCGCCGCCAAGCTCAAGCAGGATGGAACGCAATGATTGACCAGGTGCCCAGGCCGGCGCTCGACTTGGCGCAGGTGTTCGCCGCCGCCGGAGCGCAGTTGGCGCTGGTCGGCGGGCCGGTGCGGGACTTGGTGCTGAGGCGTCCCGTGGCCGACCTCGACTTCGCCACCAACCTGCCGCCGGAGCGCTCCTTGGAACTGCTGCAACGCTGGGCCAAGAAGACCTGGGAGGTGGGCCGCGCCTTTGGGACCGTGGCCGGCCGGCGCGGCGACACCGTGGTCGAGGTCACCACCTACCGCACCGAGGAATACCAGCCGGCCTCGCGCAAACCGGCCGTGCGCTACGGCGCCACCATCGAAGGCGACCTGACCCGGCGGGACTTCACCGTCACGCCATGGCGGTGATGCTGGCGCCGGCCGTGCGCTTTGTCGACCCGCATGGCGGCCTGAGCGACCTCAACGCCCGCCTGCTGCGCACGCCCGCGCCGGCCGCGCAATCTTTCGACGACGACCCGCTGCGCATGATGCGCGCGGCCCGGTTCGCCGCCCAACTGGGTTTCGACGTCGACGCGCCGGTCCTGACCGCCATGGCGGCGATGGCGGACCGGCTGGAGATAGTCAGCCAGGAGCGCATCCAAGCGGAACTGGCCAAACTGATCCTGGCGCCCCAGCCGCGGCGCGGCCTGGAGCTGATGGTGTACGCCGGGCTGGCGGACCTGGTGCTGCCGGAATTGCCCGCGCTGCAGCTCGCCCGGGACGCCAGCCACCACCACAAAGACGTCTACGAGCATTCGCTGACCGTGCTGGACCGCGCCATCGCGCTCGAGACCGGGCCCGGCGGCCCGGTGCCCGGGCCGGATCTGGTGCTGCGGCTGGCGGCCCTGCTGCACGACATCGGCAAGCCCGCCACGCGCCGCTTCGAGGCGGGCGGCCAGGTGACGTTCCACCACCACGAGGTTGTCGGCGCCAAGCTGGCGGCCAAGCGCCTGCGCGCGCTGCGCTTCGACAACGCCACCATCAGCCAGGTGGCCCGCCTGATCGAGTTGCACATGCGCTTCCACGGCTACGGCGAGGCCGCCTGGACCGATGCCGCCGTGCGCCGCTACGTGGCCGACGCCGGGCCGCTGCTGGAGCGCCTGCACCGCTTGACGCGCGCCGACTGCACCACCCAAAACGCCCGCCGCGCCGAGCGGCTGGCCTTCGCCTACGACGATTTGGAGCGGCGCGCCCAGGCGCTGGCGGCGCAGGAGGAGCTCCGCGCCATCCGCCCGGACCTGGACGGCAACCAGATCATGGCGGTGCTTGGGCTCCAACCGGGCCGGGACGTGGGGCGGGCCTACCGGTTCCTGCTCGACCTGCGCCTGGCGCAAGGCCCGCTCGGACCCGAGGCCGCCACGGCGGCCCTGCTCGAATGGTGGGCCGGGCAAACCTGAGGTCCGGGCCGGCCCCAGGGCTGCCAGCCCGGCAAGCTCGGGCCCACCTACGGCAAGGACAGGCCGCCGGCTTCGAGATCCGCCGCCAAATCGGCCTCATCGGGCGCGGCCAACTCTGGGTTCGCGGCGCCGCAACCGGCCGGCAGCCAGCCGTCCACGACCGCGTGCTGGCGGGAGTAGCGGTAGATGGCGGCGCCGAAGCGCTCTTGGATGGGCCAGCCGGCCACCGGCGGGGAGCCGACCACGCCCAGGTGGAAGGCCTTCGGGAAGCGGTCCAGCGCCTCGGTCCAAGTCTCCGGGTCAAGGGCGGCGCCGCCGTGGGCCAAATTGACCACGACCAGGTCGACCGGCCCGCCGGCCCGCCGGCCCGCGTCGCGGCCAACCGATTCGAGGGCGGCGAAGACCTCGCCCCGCCCGCCCCACCGGGCGGTGGTGCCAACAGCGCCCAAGCCCGTCATGGCCTGCGGCCTGTCATCTAGGTAGAGCAAGCCCAGCGGCTCGCCCGGGCGGCGCACCAACTGGTTGGTGAGCAACTTGGAGGCGAACGCCATCGCCGTCACGGTGGCGCCGGCCCCGGCCGGGATCTGCACGGCGGCCGAGCCCGCCCCGTTGCTGTAGGCGGTCAAGGCGCGGTTCATCGCCACGGTCTGGTAGTAGCGCAGCGCCACCGCCTCGGCGTGGGGCAGGTCCGCGCCGGCATCCGCCAGCGCCTGCTGGTCAAAGCGCTGCCCCAAGAGGTCCGCGCCCTGGGCGCGCAGGCCGTGGTAGCGCGCGAAGGCGCGCCAAGCGCGGGTCGGGGTGGTGAAGACGGGTGTCGGCTGGGTCCGCCGCGAGGCCGCGAAGTGCTCCAGGATGTCCCGCCCGTTGGTGGCGTAGGCCAGCGGCACGTCGAGCCGCTGGGCCTGGCGCAGGGCGCGTTGCAAAGCCTTCGCTGGATCGTGCTGGGCGCCAACGGTGGCGACCACGGCGGTTGGCACGCCCGGGCGGGCGTAAAGGACGTAGGACACGAGGTCGTCTCTGGCCCCGTGGTGGTGCTGGCGGCGTTCGCCTGGCGTCCCCGCCAAGCGGCCGAGTGGGACATTGCGGACGTAGGCGCCCGGCTTCCAGCCAACGCTTTCCAGCATGCTCGCGACGGCGTGCGCGCGCGTGCCCCGGCGGGCGCGGCGCGCGGTTAGGGGCGGCGGCGCGGCGGGTAGGAAGACCTTGGCGTTCGGCTGGGCGCTCATGCATGGATCTTTGCGCATGCTCTCCAGTCTGGCGTGCTTTCGGCGCCCCGGATCACATTTTGGGACGGTTGGCCTTGCGCTGGCCGCGAACAGCGGTATCGCCGCGGGTCAGCGGTCGATTTCGCCGCGGATGAACGCCTCGACCAGTTGGCGGCCTTCGCGGTCCTCGTGTTGGACCGGCGGAGACTTGAAGAAGTAGCTCGACGGGCTGGTGATGGCGCCGCCGATGCCCCGGTCCTGGGCAATCTTGGCAGCCCGCAGCGC
The DNA here is from genome assembly GCA_031279575.1 of Bifidobacteriaceae bacterium. The sequence continues at coordinate 11,536 of JAITIG010000127.1, read as the reverse complement.
GTCGATGATGATCCCGGCCGAGTTGGGCGAGTCCCACACCTCCAGCTTGTACTCCAAGTTCAACGGCACCTCGCCGAAGGCCCGGCCCTCAAGGCGCACAAAAGCCCATTTGCGGTCGTCGAGCCAGGCGACGTAGTCGGAAGGCCCGATGTGGATGTCGCGGGCCGGCAGCTGGTGGTCCATGTTGGAGGTGACGGACTGGGTCTTGGAGATCTTCTTCGACTCCAGGCGCTCGCGCTCCAGCATGTTCTTGAAATCCATGTTGCCGCCCACGTTTAGCTGGTAGGTGCGGTCCAGGACCACGCCGCGGTCCTCGAACAGGCGGGCCAGCACCCGGTGGGTGATGGTGGCGCCGACTTGGGATTTGATGTCGTCGCCCACTATGGGCACCCCGGCGGCGGCGAACTTGGCCTCCCACGCCGGGTCCGAGGCGATGAAGACCGGCAGCGCGTTGACAAAGGCCACACCCGCGTCGATGGCGCATTGGGCGTAGAACTTGTCGGCTTGCTCGCTGCCCACCGGCAGGTAGGAGATCAGCACGTCGACCTGCTTGTCACGCAGTTCTTGGACCACATCGACCGGCTCGGCCCCGGACTCCTGGATGGTCTCGCGGTAGTACTTGCCCAGGCCGTCTCGCGTGGGGCCGCGTTTGACCTCGACCCCAAGGTGGGGCACCTCGGCAAACTTGATGGTGTTGTTCTGGCTGGCGGCGATCGCCTGCGAGAGGTCCAGGCCAACTTTGGCGGCGTCCACGTCGAAGGCGGTCGCAAACTGGATGTCGCTGATGTGGTACGGCCCGAATTGGACGTGCATCAGCCCCGGGACGGCGGTCTCGGGGGAGGCGTCCCGGTAGAACTCGACTCCCTGGACCAGCGAGGCGGCGCAGTTGCCGACCCCTGCGATGGCTACCCGAATGGGGCTCATGATTGCTCCTTGATGGCGGTAGTGGTTTTGGCGGTTTGCCGGGCTGCGGCCAGGACCGCCCGGGCGGGGGTCAAGGCGGCCGAGCGGACCAGCTCCGCGGCGGCCGCCGCGGAGGTGGCGCTTGCGCCGCTCAGGCCGCGTTCGCGCGCGATTAGTTCCTCTAGCCAGTTGACTTCGCGTTCGACCTGCTCGAGGATGTGGCGCTGGAGTTCTTGGGTGTACTGGTCGGCGGGGCCGGCCCGGCGGATGGCGCTGGAGACGGCGTCGAGCCGCTCCGCCATGCGGGCGCGCCGCCCTTCCAGGATGCGCAGGCGGGTCTCGGCGTCGGTTTGGGCGAACATCGCGAAGCGGACGTCGAAGTTCTCGTCTTCCCAGGTCGCCGGGCCGGCTTGGCCCAGCAGCGCCTCAAGGTGCTGGCGCCCCTGCGCGGTCAGCCGGTAGACAATCCGCCCGCGCCGGGCGGCCATGCCCGCCTCTTCCTCGGAGGTGGCGATCAGGCCTAGCCCCGCCAGCGCTTTGAGGCACGGGTAGAGGCTGCCGTAGGAGAACGGCCGCAGCATGCCGAGCATCTCGTTGAGGCGTTTGCGCAGTTGGTAGCCGTGCATCGGGGCCGAGTGCAGCAGGCCCAGGACGGCCAGCTCCAGAACGCTGGATCGGTTGCGCACGGGCTGCTCCTTGGTCTCGCTGGGCGCGGTCTAGGCCGGGTGGGCGGTCGGCTCTAGCCTCCCGCCCCGCGCGGCCCCCCATTTCCGCCATCCAGGATACATCGAACCGATACATCCAGCAACCACGTCGCCCCGATATCTCGCCCGCCGGCCAGGCTGGCTCGTCTCTGGCGGGATTTCTGGGGCGAGTCCAGCCCGCCCAGCCGGCCAGGATCTATCGGCCGAGGTTATGGGGTTGGGGGGGTCTCGGGGTCGGGGGGGGACTCAGCCGAGGCGGGGACCGAGGCTGTGATGACCGAGCCGTCGGCGCGGCGGGCGCCGGCGATGTCGCGGGCGGTGGGGGCGCCGATGAGACGCGGGCCCTGACCCGCCAACGCCACCAGCACCGGGCCGTCCGGGCCGGCCAGCACCGGCTCGCCGCGCACCGCCACCTCCACCGCCTCGCCCGCCTCCAACTCGAACTGGATCGACTCGGGCAGCAGCGTGACCGCCAGGCGCGACCCCCTCAAGGTCAAGTGGAAGGTCAAACCGCGCCACAGCTCCGGCAGCCTGGGGTCGAAGCCGACCTTCCCATCGGCGTCCCGCAGGCCGCCAAACCCGCACACCAGCGCCGACCAGACGCCTCCCGCGGAGGCGACATGCACGCCATCGGCGGCGTTGCCGTGCAAATCGTTCAAATCGACGTACAAAGCTTGGGCGAAGTACTTCTGGGCCAACTCCTGGTAGCCCACATCGGCCGCCATGATGGCCTGCGCCACCGCGCTCAGCGAGGAGTCGCCGGTGGTCAGCGGGTCGTAATAGTCGAAATCGGCCAGCTTCTGCTCCTGCGGGAACTCATGGGAGCACAAGAACTGCGCCAACACCACATCCGCCTGCTTCAACACCTGGAAGCGGTAGATCACCAGCGGGTGGTAGTGCAGCAGCAGGGGGCGCTTGCCGGCCGGGGTCGAGTCCAGGTCCCACAGCTCCTTCTGCAAAAACTGGTCGTCCTGCGGGTGGATGCCGAGCGAGGAGTCGTAGGGGATGCGCATCGCCCCGGCCGCCTCCAACCAGCCGGCCACCTCCGCCGGGGCCAAATCGAGGCGCGCCCGGGCCTTGGCGTGCAAAAGCGGGTTGTCGCGCTCGATGGCGCGGACGGCATCGGCCGCCGCGCGCAGGTTGAAGCGGGCCATCACGTTGGTGAACAAGTTGTCGTTGACCACGGTGGTGTACTCGTCTGGGCCGGTCACGCCGTGGATGAAGAACTCGGCCGGGCCGCCGCCGCCGTCCCGGCGCATGAAGCCCAGGCCCTGCCACATGCGGGCGGTCTCCACCAGCATGTCGACGCCCTCCCGGGCCAAGAAGTCGACATCGCCGGTGGCCCGCAGGTACTGGGTCAAGGCGTAGGCGATGTCCGCGTCGATGTGGTACTGGGCGGTGCCCGCGGCGTAAAAGGCGGACGCCTCCTCGCCGTTGATGGTGCGCCACGGGTAGAGGGCGCCGGCCTCGGACAGCTCGTGGGCGCGCCGCCGGGCGGCGTCAAGCATGGTGTAGCGGTAGCGCAGGGCGGAGCGCGCCCAAGCCGGCCTGGTGTAGGTCAAAAACGGCAGCACATAAATCTCGGAATCCCAAAAGTGGTGCCCCGAATAGCCCGAGCCGGTCAGGCCCTTGGCCGGGATGCCCGCGCCCTCGGCCCGCGCCGCGGCCTGCAACACCTGGAACAGGTTCCACCGCACCGCCTGCTGGGTGGCGCCCTGCCCGTGGACCACCACATCGCAGGCGCGCCAGGACTCATCCAGGAAGGCCCGCTGGGCGGCGCGCAGCCCTTCCAGCCCCAGCCGCCCCGCCCGCTCCAGCGTCAAGGCGCAGCGGGCCGCCAACTCCTCGGGCGGCACGCCGCGCGAGGTGTGGTAGGCGACCAGTTTGACCAGCCGCACCGGCACCCCGGCCCGGGCTTGGACGGTGAACCGGGCCTCGGCCAGGTCCTGCTCGGCGCGGCGCGCGGCGGTGAACTCGTTGGCGGTCTCCATCAGGTGGTCGGCGGCGACAGCCAGCGTCATGCCGGAGTTGCGGCAGCGGTAGCCCAGCACCAGCCGCCCGGTCTGCCGGTCCGCCCGCGCCAGCTCTGGCCGCAGCACCCGGGTTTGGAAGGTTTCCGTTTTGCGCGGGTCCCAGGCCGGGTTGCCGGCGTCCGGCCCGCAGACGTGGTATTCGTCCTCGCCGTCTTGCCGGTTGATCAGCAGCGAGGCCAAGGTCAGCGGCGCGTCCCGTTCCAAGGTCACCTCGTAGGCCATCAGCGCCAGGTGGCGTTCGGTCAAGGAGGCCAGCCGCGTGGTTTTGATATGCGCCAGGTTGCCCGATGGCGTGCGCCAGGTCAGCCTCCGGGTCAGCTCCCCAGCCCGGAAGTCCAGGCGGCGCTCGTAGTGGGGCAGGTCGGCGACGGACAGCAGGAGCGGCTCATCGTCCACATAGAGGCGGATCACCTTTGGGTCTGGCACGTTGACCATGGTTTGGCCGACTGTGGCGAAGCCGTAGGCGTCCTCGGCGTGGCGGATGCGGAAGGTTTCGTGGAAGCCGTTGATGTAGGTGCCGTGCTCGTGGGCGACGCGCCCTTCCTCGGGGTTGCCGCGCAGGCCGATGTACCCGTTGGCGACGGCGAACAGGGTCTCAGTTTGGCCTAAGTCGTCGAACTTGGGGGAGAGTTCGGCCAGGGCCCAGGGCTCGACGGGGAAACGGGTCCGGTCGAGGGGGTCGGCCAGCGGTTGCCAGGTAATGGGACACCTCCCTTCAGCGCGGTTGCGGGCACCTCAGTGACAATATCCTCTGCCCGGGCCTCTAGGCGCGGCCAACCGGCCCAGACCGCATCACGATCAGGTCGGTGCGGCCGCATCTGGGTCGCGCCCCGGCCGCGCCCCGCTCGCGCCCCGGCCGCGCCCCGCTCGTGCCCCGGCCGCGCCCCGGGCACGGCCGGCCGGGAGGCGTTTTGTGCGGCGGCGCCGAGCGGGCGGCGGCGAGTTTGTCAGCCCAATCAAAAGCGCAGTTTGACCCAGGGGGATAGCCTTGGGTCGTTATGCCCGAAGTCCGCCTGCCCACCGAGGTCCACCGCCGCAAACCGCCGCTGCGCAAACGCGCCCTGGAGACGCTCGGCTGGCTCGGGTTTGTGGGCGGCGGGCTGGTCACGCCCCGCTTGGCGGCCAAAGCCGCCGCCCGCATCTGGTGCAAGCTGCCGGACAACGCCGGCCGGCGCAAAGACAACCGCCCCTGGCCCGGCCGCCTCGAAATGCTCGATGCGGGCCTGGCCAGCCCAGTCGCGGTCGAGATCTGGGAGCCGGGGAGCGGCCCCCAGGGCCAGGGCGGCGGGCCGGGCGGGGCGGCCGCGGCGGGCAGCGGCGGGGCGGCGGCGGGCGCGGAACCCAAGACGGTCTGGCTGATGCACGGCTGGGGCGGGTGGCGCGGCCAGGTGGCGGCCTTTGTCGAGCCGCTGACCGCGGCCGGTTTCAGGGTGGTGGGCGCGGACGCGCTGTCCCACGGCGACTCGGGGCCGGGCATGCACGGCGCCCGCTTTTCGACCGGCGGCGAGCTGATGCGCACATTTGACGCCCTGGTCAAAGTGCTGGGCCAGCCCCACGGGGTGATCGCCCATTCGCTGGGGTGCGCCGCCGCCTGCCGCTCCATCCTCAACGGCAAGCTGGCGGTGGAGCGTTTGACGTTGGTCTCGCCCAGCCCCGACATGGTCAAAGTGGCCCAGACCTTCGCGCGCAACCTTGGCTTCGGCAAACGGGCCCACCGCCTGCTGGTGGAGGAGATGAGCCAACGCGCCCAAGGCAGTTTGGGCGACTTCGACATCGCCGCCATGGGCGCGACCGGCCTGCTGCCGGACGCCCTGGTGATCCACGACGCGGCGGACCGGGAGTCCCCCTACCAGGTGGCGCAGGCAATTGCCGCGAGTTGGCCCGCCGCCCGCTTGGTCACCACCCAGGGCCTGGGCCACCACCGAATCCTGATAGACCCCGCCGTGGTGGCCCAAGCCGCCGCCAACATGGCCGCCTGACCTGGCCTGGCGCCCTGCCCCGGGGGGCTTGCCCCCGGGCGGTGGCCGCGCTGGGCCCAAGCTCGCCCGGCAGCGCCACCCGGCCGGCCGGAGCCGTCAAGGCCCGCCAGCCGCTGCGAGGGGCCTGGGCGGCAAGGGCAACCCGCGCGGCTTGGTCCGGACTGGTTTTGGGTCAGGACTGGTTTGCTGCGAGGGGCCTGGGCGGCAAGGGCAACCCCCGCGCCCGGTCATTGGCGCCGGCATTGCCACCGCCGGGCCGGATTGGCGGCCTCGGGACGGCGCCCGGCCGCCTTCTTGGCCGGGCGGCGCGCCCCGTTCGAGATATCGCCGTTGCCGTGGGGCTCGTTCGCAGGGTGGGGGTCTGATAGCCTTTCGGGCAGTCTGCGGTGTCAAACTAACCGCGCGCCGAGCCCCGAGGCGCCCCGGCTCGGCAGCCGTTGGGAGGTGCGGGGCTATGAGCGGTCCCAAAGGTTACAGCGTCCGGGTCGAGTCTGCCGCAGAACGCCAGCGCCGCCTGGTGGCGGCCGCGCAGGGCCGCTGCCGCGCCTTGGCCAAGCGGCTGGCCCAGGTTCGCGCGCAGGTGGAAGACAAATCGGCTTTGACGCGGGTGTCGCAGCCGGCCCAGCCGTCGCTGGAGCGGTTGCAGCAGTGGGAGCAGCAGCTCAAGGACGCCGTCAGCCAAGCCGAGTCCGCCCGCGAGGCCGAGTTCAAGGCCCGCCGGCTGGAGACCATGGCGAAGCGCTTGGACCTGGCGGCGATCAGCGACGCCAACCTGGGCTTGGGGCCGCTCGCGCCCGCCGGCGCCCCCGCCAGCCGCCCGGCCCAGGCGCCGATAGCAGCCAAGCTGGCCGAGGTGATGGCCGCCGCCGCCGAGTTGGAGCCGACCGAGGCGGCCGAGGACCTGGCCCGGCGCGCGGCCGGCATCGCCGACCTGTCCGCCGCCAAAGCCCAGGCCGCGCTCACCGTTTTGCAGGACGACGCCGCCCGCCTGGTCAAAGCCCAGCGCCAAACCCGCAGCCTGCGCGCCGCCGCCGAGCGCGAAACCCTCCGCCTGGCCCACCTGGACAGCCCAGCCGCCCGGGCGCTGCGCCAAGCTGGCCCGGCGGCGACTAGCTGGGGGCAGGTTGACGCCCTGAAAGCGCAGGTCAACGAGGTGTTGGCGGAAGCCGAGCGGGCGGCGGACCGGGCCTACATCCAAGCTGCGCTGGCCTCGGCGCTAGCAGAGCTGGGGTACACCTTGGACCAGGATTTGGCGCCGCCCCTCGGGGGCGGGCCGGGCGCGGCCAGCGCCAATGCCGTGCTGGAGGCCAAACGCCCCGACTTGCCGGCCCACCGTGTGCGCTTGGAGCTGACCGAGGCGGGCAAGCTGTTCGCCCGGGTGGTTTCAACCGGCGCCACCACCCCCGCGGCGGACACCGCCGCCGAGCAGGCGGCCTGCCCCTCCTTGCTGGCGCTGCCCGAGGTGCTGGCCGGCGCGGGGGTGGCGGCCACAGTCGACTTCCACCGCCAGCCGGGCGCGCTCCCGGTCAAGCCGGCCGCTGTGGGCCGCAGCCGGGTCCGCGCCAAGGCGGCCTCCACCCGGCCGGCCGCCCAGCGGGCGGCCGAGCGGGAACTCGGGGCGGGATAGCCGGCCATGTTCCGAACAGCCGATCTTTCCGCCCCGCCCCCCGGTTTGGGGGCCCGGGCCGGCGCCCAACCGCCGGTGGCGCCCGCCGCCCCGGCCCGGCCGGCGCCATCGGGCCGGCTGCCCCAACCGGAGCGGCCGGCTGGGGCGCGCCCGCGGCAAACTGACAGGAGCCTTCAGCCATGACCCAAACCAGCCAGCCGCCGGCCCCGGCCGCCGGGCCGCCGGCGGCTGCCCCGGGCAGCCCGTTCGAGGCTTCGGACCGGTCGCAGCCGCTGTGGCTGCGCTCCATCCACGCCGCTTTGCCGGCCACCGCGCTGTTTGTGGTCCACGGCGGCATCAGGGATGTCCACCTGACGCACGGCGCGGGGCCCGGGGCGCCGGTGGAGACGCTGGGCGGCATCGGGCAGGTGTTGGCGGCCAACGGCTTCGACGCCCTGCTGGTGTATGACCCGCTGGAGGGGTTGCGCCTGATGCCGTTGGCCCAGCGCATCACCACGGCGCAGATCGCGCAGCAGTTCAGCGCCTACCTCCAGGCCGATTTCGGGTCCATCGACTGCGCCGGCTACGCCAACCTCGACCGCATCTGCCAGTTTGTGACCACGGCGCGCGAGCCGCGCTCGGAGCAGGACGCGCGGCTGGCCTTGGTGGTGGACTACACCTCGCAGGCGCCGGGCGGCCAGCAGCCGGAAGGCGACTTGCTGCGCGCCATGCTGGCCTCGCTCAAAGCCGCCCACCAGTCCCACACCACGGCGCACACCATGTTCCACCCCGGCAGCCGCGCCTCCAGCCTCAAGCACCCTGTGTTTTGGCTGGTGGACAAGCCTTCCGACCTGCCGGCCTGGCTGCTGGCGGGGGACGCGGTGCGCCAGATCGCCATCCCGGTGCCGGATTTGGACACCCGGACCCGCCTGGCCACCGCCTTGGTGGCCGCCCAACCGGACATCGCCGAGCCGAAGGACCTGGTAGACCGCCTGGTCGCGGCCACCGAGGGCTTGAGCTTGAAAGGCATGCGGGAGATAGTCCAGTTGGCCTGGGCGGGCGGCGGGCTGGCCCGAGGCGTCGAGGAGGCGGCCCGCACCTACCGCATGGGCGTCTCGGAGAACCCCTGGCAGGGCGAGGCCCTGCGGGAGCGGGTGCTGGACGGGCAGGCGGCGCTGGAGCGCCGCGTCAAGGGCCAGCCGCGGGCGGTCAGCCACGCCCTCGACGTGGTGATCCGCTCCGCCATGGGCTTGACCAGCGCCCACCAGGCCAAACCGGGCGGCGCGCCGCGCGGGGTGATGGTGTTCGCCGGGCCAACCGGCGTGGGCAAGACGGAGCTGGCCAAGTCCATCGCCGAGTTGGTGTTCGGCGACGAGCAGGCCATGATCCGCTTCGACATGAGCGAGTTCCGCCAGGACGGGTCCGACACCAGGTTGATTGGCGCCCCGCCGGGCTATGTTGGCCACGGCGCCGGCGGCGAATTGATCAACGCCATGAAGCGCCGGCCGTTCACGGTGGTCCTGTTCGATGAGATGGAAAAAGCCCACACCAGGATCTTTGACAAGTTTTTGCAGATCCTCTCGGACGGGCGGCTGACCAGCGGCGCGGGCGAGACCGTGTCCTTCGCCGAGGCGCTGATCATTTTCACGTCCAATGTGGGGGCCAAGGACGCGGCCGAGGCCGGTTTGGCGGACGCGGCCACCCCGGATGAGATCGCCGCCTACGAGCAGATGGTCTTGGCCGCCATCAAGCATTATTTTGAGACCGAATTGAACCGGCCGGAGTTGGCCGGGCGGATCGGGGACAACATTGTGGTGTTCCGGCCGATGTCGCACGGGATAGCCCAGGAGTTGGCGGCCAAGTTCATCGGCACCGCTTTGGACCGCGCCCGGGCTGGGGCGGCCCGGCCGATCCGCATCTCGGAGCGCGCCCGGGCTCAGGCGATGGCCGCCATGACCACCCCGGAGCACATCGCCAAGGGCGGGCGCGGCATCGCCTTGGCGTTGGAGCCGGTGCTGGTCAACCCCCTGGCGCGGACCCTGTTCCGGACGCCGGGGCATGGCGCGCTGGAGATCGCCGCCATCCGCCAGGCGGCGGACGGCTCATTTGAGGTGGTGTTGGCCGATGGCTGAGCCGGTTTGCACGGTCTGCGGGGCGGCGCTGGGGCCGGGCGCCGCCATCTGCGCCAGTTGCGGCACCGTCATCACCGGTGTGGCGGCCACGCTGCCGGTCGGCGCGATGGGCCCGCCGCCGGAAGATGCCGCGCCGGACGATGCCGCGCCGGCCGGCGCCCCGGTGGGGCCGGGCGGGCCCGGCGCGGGCGCGGGCGGCCCCGCAGGCCCGGGCGGGACGGGCGGGCCCGGCGCAGGCGCGGGCGGCCCCGCGGGGCCTGGGGGGCCTGGGGGGCCGGGTTGGGCAGGCGGGCCGGGTTGGGCAGGCGGACCGGCCGCCCCGCCCGCCCCGCCCGGCGCGGGCGGCGGGGGCGGGTCCGCGCCGGGCGGGACGCCCTGGCCGGGGGCCGGCCCTTGCCCGCAATGCGGCTATGCGGGGTTGGGGCCGGCCATGGCCGATTGCCCCCAGTGCGGCGTCGAATTGCGCCCGGCCGGCGCCGCCCCGCCGCTGGCCGGCGCCGCCAGCCCGGACGGGCCGGCGGTGGCGGTGGTCAACGGGCGCGGCATCGTGCTCCGGGAGGGCGAGACGGTGGTGTTGGGGCGGGCCACCGGCCGGGCCGATGTCGACGCCGCCTTCGACGGCTTGACCGGCGTGTCGAAGTGGCACGCCGAATTGCGCCGGCAAGGCGCGGCCGTGACCATCCGGGACTGCGGCTCGACCAACGGGACCTGGCTGGGCCAGCGCGAGGTGCGCGGCGCGCCGGTGACGCGGCCGCTGCCGCTGACCCTGCGGCTGGGCCGGACCGCGGTCGAGTTGCGCTGGCCGGCGCCGGCCGAGCTGGCCGCCCCAAGCTGGCCGGGTGGTGGGCATGGGCGCTGACAACCACGCTGCCGAGGCGGCGCGCCGCCCGGCGGGCGGGGCCGCTTTTGGGTCCCCGCTGGCGGCGGCCGCGCCCCTGGCCGCCCAGGCGCCCGCGCCCGGCGGCCCGGTGTTGCGCTACTGCGGCACCACCTTGCGCGGGCCGGCCCGCCAGACCCAGCAGGACGCCATCGTGGCTGACGGCGTGGTGGGGGTGGCCGATGCCGCCTGGCTCGCCGGGGAGGTCCCCCTGGGCGCGGGCGAGCAGGTCCTGCTGGCCGTGGTGGACGGGATTGGCGGCGCCTTGGGCGGCGCGGAGGCCGCCGGGGTGGCGGCGGCGGAGTTGGCGCGGCTGGGGCGGGGGCCGTTCCCGGCCGCCTGGACGGCGGCGCTGGAGGCGGTCTCGGATCGGGTGGGGCAAGCTGGCGCGGCCTGGGGTTTGGGCCGGATGGGGGCGACGGCGGCTTTGCTGGTGGTCGGCTTGGAGGGCGTGATCTCAGCCAACATCGGCGATTGCCGCGCCTACCGGGTGGACGGCTCCCATTTGGGGCAGTTGTCGGTCGATGACTCCCTGCCGGGCGGCCGGCCCGGCGTGGTCACCCAATCGCTGGGCGGCGGCCCCAGGGCGTTGGACGCCCACCAATACCGGGCGGCGCACCCGCCGGAGGCGGTGGCGCGCTATTTGCTGTGCTCCGATGGCTTGCACGGCTTTGTCGGCCGGGACCAGATTTTGGACGGGCTGGTGGGCGCGCCCAGCCCGGCCCAAGCGGTGCGGCGCCTGGCCGCGGCCGCTTTGGCGGCCACCCGCGACAATGTCTCAGTTCTGGTGGCGGACGTGCTCCGCCCAGACCAAGCGGCGCGGCCCTCATGGTGACGGCCGCGGCGCGGGCGGGCCGGGGGCCGGGGGCCGGGGGCGGCGCCGGCCTGCAACCACCCCGGGCGTTTCAGCCTGGGAAGACCGAAGGGAGCCGGTGACCAAGCGTGGAGCAAGATGACCGCACGGCAGATTTGGGCCGGCGCCCCCTGGATGGCGGGGCGGCAGCTGGCCAGGGCCCGCGCCAGGCGGGCGGCGCGGCCGGAGGGACGGCCGCGGGCGGGCCCGGGGGGACGGCTGCGGCCGGGCCCGGGGCGACCGTCGACGAGGGCTTGCGGGAGGCGGGCGGGGCCGGGGGGACGGCTGCGGGCGGGCCCGGGGGGACGGCCTCGGGCGGCGCCGCCGGGGGGACGGCTGCGGCCGGGGCCGGGGCGACCGTCGACGAGGGCGTGCGGGCGGCGGGCGCCGCGGGGGCGGGGACGGCCGCGGGCGGGCCGCGGGGGACGGCCGCGGGCGGCGCCGGGGCG
>JAITIG010000134.1 GCA_031279575.1 Bifidobacteriaceae bacterium | reverse complement strand
CGGGGTGCGGTCGGCGCCGCGCAGGCGGGCTGCGGGCGGCATCGCGCAGGCGGGCTGCGGACGGCGCCGCGCAGGCGGGCTGCGGGCGGCATCGCGCAGGCGGGGTGCGGACGGCGCCGCGCAGGCGGGCGGGCTGGGGCGGTTTGGTCAGGCGCCGAAGCCGACGCGGCGGGTCTCGTTGCCGCCGACTTCGACGTAGGCCAGCGCGGCGGTGGGGATCAGGACGGTGCGGCCGTGCTTGTCAGTCAAAGTGATGAGCGGCTCGCCCAGTTTGATGGCGCTGGAGATGGCCTCGCGCACCGCCTCCGCTTTGCTGTCGACGTTGAGGGTGATTTCCTTTGGTGCCTGGCGCACGCCGATGGTGATCTCCATGGCCCGATTCTAGGTGCTCCCTCTCAGCCCAAGCCGCCCCCGCCCTGGCTCGCTGATTCGATGTCGGTGGTCACCTCTAGTCTTGGGGACACCGGAGGGCCGCAAACGGCGGACCCTGGGTCGATCTGGGAGGATAGGCGCATGGCAGGCGGCGAGACCACAGTTCTGGAGATATGCGCCGGCGCCGGCGGGCAGTCCTCGGGGCTTGAGATGGCGGGCTTCTGCCACGCCTGCGCCGTTGAGATCGACGCCGACGCGGCCGCCACCCTCCGGCTCAACAGGCCTAATTGGGAGGTGGCGCAAGCCGACGCGCGGGAGTTCGACGCCTCGGACTACCGCGGCGTGACCATGCTCGCAGGTGGCGTGCCATGTCCGCCGTTCAGCATCGCGGGCAAGCAGCTTGGCCCGGATGACGAGCGCGACCTTTTCCCCCGGGCATTGGAACTGGTGCGTCAGACCCGTCCCGAGGCCGTGATGCTGGAGAACGTCAAGGGTTTGGCCTCCCCCCGGTTCGACACCTATAGGGCGTCTATCCTGCGCGTTCTGCACTCGATGGGTTATGAGACCGACTGGAAGCTGCTCCAGGCGAGTTGGTACGGGGTGCCGCAGCTTCGCCCCAGGTTCATCCTGGTGGCGCTCAAACCCCGGGCCTTCGCCCACTTCGAGTGGCCGGAGCCGGTTGGCCGGCCCCCAAGTGTTGGGCAGACCTTGTTGGGGCCGATGGCGTCCGGCGGCTGGGCGGGCGCCGAGGCGTGGGCGGCGAAGGCCGGCGGCATCGCCCCCACCATTGTGGGCGGTTCGAAGCGGCATGGCGGGGCCGACCTCGGGCCGACCCGCTCGCGGCGGGCCTGGCTGGAACTCGGCGTTGACGGGCGCGGCCTGGCAGACTCCCCGCCCTCGGCAGCCCACCCGCTGGAGCACGTTCCCAGGCTGACCAATCCGATGGTGGCGCTGATCCAGGGTTTCTGGCCCGAGTGGAGGTTCGCTGGCAAGAAGACCTCGGTCTACCGGCAAATCGGCAACGCCTTCCCGCCGCCTGTGGCGTACCACATCGGCCGGTCGGTTCAGGCGGCCCTGGCTGGAACCGGCGTGTCGCGCCGAGAGCAACCGCTGTTCTGCCTCGAAGCCGCCACCGGCACCTACGGCTAACGCGAAAGTGGCCGTCCGGCCAGTTCGGGGCGGTCTGCCGAGCATCGTGTCCGACCCCACTTTCACCCACCACTGAGCCCGCCAAGGGTGGCCTGGGCAGCTGACATGAAAGTGGCCGCCGGGCAAGTCAAGGCGGTGCGCTGAGCGTTACGCCTGGCGCCGTCTTGCCCCGTCCCGCCGCACCCGGCCGCCGGGCCGCTGTGGCAGCCGCTCCCTTGGCCCTGGCCGGCCGCCGCCGCGGGGCTTGCCCGCGAGGTGGGGGAATGGCGCCGCCTATTCGGTTGGGTTCTTGTTGGTCTTGGGTAGCTGGGGGGCCGCCACAGCGACCGGCTCGCCTGGCTTGGCCACGCGCCACAGGGAGCCGCCGAGGCGCACCGTTGCTTGATCGCCGGGAGCGGCAGGCACCACCTGCGCGGAGACGAACTCGCCTGGGCCGGGGACCGCGATTCCCAGGCCCCGCGCGATCCTCCGGTGGGATTCGTAATCTCCTCCGGGGATGATGAACCCTTCTTTGGCCAATGTGGTGCGCGCGCCACCATTGGCCCGCACCCGCTTCATAAAGTCCTTCTGTTGCGCCACGGTTGCCACAACTCCGCGACTGATGCGCCGGTTGGTGACGCGGCGGAACATCTCATTGACTCGCTTCTGGCCCGACAGAGCGGGTGACATGATCGCCTGGCGCGTCTCGTCATCTAGGCCCAGCAATACGTTCTCGGCCAGTTCGGCGTCTCGGAACAGCCAGTAGATGGCTTGTCGACCCGCGCGATTGAGGCTCGTCTTACCATCGCGGTTGACGCCTTCGCGCCGGTTGCCTTTGGTCGCGCGGACTAGGCCCAGCGACCAGCGCGCCCGTCCGTCGTCCGCTGTCGCCACCAGCAGGAGCAGCCCAAAGCTCTCGGGCGGCAGCATCCAGCGGCCATCGGTGATTGAAAACTTGCAGTCGATGTCGAACCCGGCGATGCGGTAGTCCAGTTTGTCGCCATCTTCGATGATGTCTTTGAACTCCCTGCGCAAGTTGATCTCGATCAACGTGCCGAAGTGCGTCTTCTCTGTCTTGTACAACTGCTCCACGGAGTAGCGACCTGTATGCACGCCATCGTACAACTGGTCGAATGTATCGCGGAATACCTGAGAAAGACGCGATCCTTGAGGGTCGGCGCGCATGATCGTTGCCGCGATCTGGGCAAGTTCGGGATCCTCTGGACTGCGTGCCGCTTGCGCTTCTGGCCGAACCATAAAGCCAGCTTATTCGCTGTTGGACGGGTGTTCTGGCGCGTCACTTGCGTCACTTCCGCGCCACCTGGCGCGAACTGGGTCCCCTTTGAGCTGGGCGGACCGGCTTCCGACGTTGGTTAGGCATCTTTCGGCCAGTTGTCCGGGATGGTCTGGCGGGTGTCGCCGCAGGTGGGAAGAGTGTCGTAGGTGTGTGGTGAGATTTAGGCATGACTTCGCAGGCAATGGCCCCCCGGGTTGATCTGACGCCGCCGGCGCTGGCGCGCGTGCTGCCGGACGCGAGCCAGGAGGCGGTCCTGGGGCTGGTGGACAAGGGCGGCCACGTCACGGTGTTCGGGGCGCCTGGGACGGGCAAGACCTTGGTGGCGGAGTTGGCCGCGGTGGGCGCGCTGCGGGCCGGGCGGACGGCGCTGGTGCTGGCGCCAAACCGGCACGCGGCCCGGGCGCTGTCCTCCCGGATTGTGCGCCGGGCCGGGCTGGCCCTGGCCGAGCGGGTGGCGGTGACGGCGTCGGCGCTGGCCATGAGCGTGCTCAGGGTCCGGGCGGAGGCGATCGCGGCGCAGCCGTGGGCGGGGGCGGTCCAGGCGGCGCGGGGGTTCTTGCCGCAGATGGTGACAGGGGCCGAGCAACTGGCGGCCTTCGCCCAGCAGTTGGAGATGGAAGCGGAGGGCGAGGCGCAGGGCGTGGTCTGGCCTGAGTCGGTGCCGGCCGAGGCGCGGCGGCTGCCCGCCTTCCGGGCCGAGCTGCGCGACCTGCTGACCCGGGCGGCCGAGCGCGGGCTGGAACCGGCGGACCTGGCGGAGTTGGGGGCGCGCCAGGCCAGGCCCGACTGGGTGGCGGCCGCCCACTTCTACCAGCGCTACCTGCTCAACTTGGCCATGTTGAGGGCGCAGGACAGCGGCCTGAAGCTGGACGCGGCCGCCATGGTGGCGGTCGCCTGCGAGCGGCTGAAGGACTGGTGCGCGCCGTTCTCCGTCAGCGGGCAGGAGGTCGTTTTGGACCAGGCCAGCCGGCCGGGCTGGGACTTGGCGATAGTTGACGACTACCAGGAGGCCTCGCTGGCGCTGCACCGCCTGGTGGCGCAACTGGGCGCGCAGGGATCGCAACTGCTGGTGCTGGGCAGCCCGCAATCGGCGGCGCAGGGCTACCGCGGGGCGCTGCCCGCCCTGCTGGCCGAGACGCTGGAGGAGCCGGCCGCGCCTGCCCCGGCCGCAGGCGGCCCGGCGCCGGAGTTGGGCGGTGGGCCGGGCGGTTGGGGCGGGTGTTCGGCTGTGCTCCAAGTCGATTGGAGGCAGCGCGGGGAGCTGGCGGCCTGCGCCCAGGCCGTGCGCCAGCGGGTCAGATCGCCAGGCGCGCCGCGAGCGGCGCTGGCAGCCCCCCAGCCGCCCGCGGGCGGCCTTGGGGCGGCTCGGGGTGGCGGCGCGGCGGGCCGGGCGCCTGGCGCGGCCGAAGGGGCCTTGGGCGCGCCTGGGGGCGCCGCGGCGGCGCGGCCGGCCGGCGCCGGGCAGGCGGCGGCGCCGGCCGGCGGGCTGGTGCGGGCGTGGACGGCCAAATCCAGCACCGAGGCGGGCGGGCGGATAGCCCGGCGGCTGCGCCGGGCGCGCATCGTTGAGGGCATGGCGTGGGACCAGATGGCCGTGCTGGCGCGGACTTCAGGCCAGGTGGAGTTGCTGCGAGCCTTGCTGGCCAGCGCCGGCGTGCCGGTCTATGTGCCCGGATCAGAGGTCCTGGCAGTCGATCAGCCTGCGGTTGAACCCCTGGTCCAGGCGCTGCGGGTGATCGCCAAGCCGGAGCTTTTGACTCCGGTCGCGGCCGCCGGGCTGCTGACCTCCGCCATCGGCGGGCTGGACGCGGCTGATCTGCGCGTTTTGCGGCGCCACCTGGTGGCCGCGGCGCGGGCTGAGGGCGTGGCGGCGGCATCGGACGATCTGTTGGTGGCCGCGCTGGGCGGCGAGCCGCCCGCTGGCGGGTCTGCGCCGGGCCCGCTGGGCGGCCAGGGCGCCGGGCTGGCGGCGGGCCCGGCGGCGCAGGCGGCGGGCGGCGCGGGGCAAGCGCGGCTGGTGGCGCCGCCTGGAGGGTGGCTGAAGGCCGCGCGGGGGCGCGGGCTGCCGGAGCGGATCGCCAAGCGGGCGCAGGTGCTGGCGGCGGCGCTGGAGGCGGGGCGCGCCCAAGCGCCGGCGGGGCGCCCTTCGGCCGCCAGCCCCTCGGTCGAGGGGGTGCTCTGGGCGGTTTGGGATACGGCCGGCCTGGCAGACAAGTGGCGCCGCCAGGCGTTGGCCGGCGGGGAGGCCGGGCTGCGGGCCGATGCCGACCTAGACGCCGTTCTGGCGCTGTTCGCGGCCGCCAGCAGGCACGACGCGCGGCAGCCCGGGTCCGGCGTGGATGGGTTTGCGGCCCTGCTGGAGGCCCAAGAGGTGCCGAGCGACACCATCGCCCAGCACGCGCCGCCCGGCGGCAAAGTGCATTTGTCCACCGTCACCGCGGCCCTGGGGCGGGAATGGGATCTGGTGGCGCTGGTCGGTTTGGAAGAGGACGTCTGGCCTGACCCGCGGCTGCGCGACACCTTGCTGGGCGCCGGCCGGCTGGCGGACTTGGTGGACGGCAAAGCGGCGCCGGAAGACCCGGCTGAAAGGCGCCGCGCCGTGCTGGAAGACGAGGCGCGCCTGCTGACGCTGGCGGTGACGCGAGCCCGGCGGGAGTTGGTGGCCGCGGCGGTGGAGACCGAGGATGAGACTCCGTCCCGCTTCTTCGACTGGATCAGGCAGCACGCCGCGCCCGAGCCGGCCGGCGCCGGGCCGGCCGCGCCTGGCGCGCCCGGGGGGACCGAGAGCGGACCGGGCGGAAACCCGTTGCCGTTCGACCTGCGGGGGGTGGTGGCGGCGGCCCGGGCGCGCCTGACCGCCGGGGCCGCCGCTTCCGGGCCGGCCGCAGGGGGCGCGGGCGGCTGGGGCGGCGGCGGGGATGGCGCGCCCGATGGCGACAAGGCGGCCCAGGTGCTGGCGTTGCTGGCGGCGCTGGGGGTGGACGGCGCGGCGCCGGAGACCTGGCCGGGGTTGGCGCCGCTGTCGACCGATGAGCCCCTGGTTGGGCCAGGCGAGGCGCCGCGGCTGAGCCCGTCCCGCTTGGAGAAGCTCGTCCAGTGCCCGCTGACCTGGGCGTTGCAGCAGGTCGGAGGCCGCATCGAGGCCGGGCCCGAGGCGAGTCTAGGCACCTTGATCCACTCGCTGGCCGAGGAGTTCGGCACCGCCCGGGCCCTGCGCCAGGCGCCCTCGTTTGGCGACCTGCTGGCCCGGCTGGAGGCCCGGCTGGACCAGCGCTGGCCCGAGCTGGGCTTAGAGGACGGCTACACCACCCGGGGGTTCGCCATCAGGGCCCGGCAGATGGCGCGCAACCTCGCGGCCTACCTCGACTCCAAGCGGGACCTGGCGGATGTGGCGGTGGAGGCGAGGATCGAGCCGGACCGGGCGGGCGGCATCGGCCTGCCGGTCCGGCTGTCCGGCGTGGTGGACCGGATCGAGACGGACAGGGCCGGGCGGGTGCAGGTGGTCGATTTCAAGACCGGCCAAAACCCGCCCAGCGGCCCGGCCGCCCAGCAAAACCCGCAGCTTGGCGCCTACCAACTGGCGCTGGAGGCGGGCCTGGTGGCCGGGCGGCCCCCGACCGCCGCGGGCGGGGCCAAGCTCTACTACCTGGCCGGCGCGGCCGGGCGAGCCAAAGAACTGGCCCAGCCGCCGCTGCGCCAGGGCGGGGACTGGCTGCCCGCCGCCTTGTCGCGCTGCGCGGCCGAGGCCTCGGGGCGGCGCTACCAAGCCCGCCCCGGCCCCCACTGCCGGCACTGCCCGGTGGCGGCCTCGTGCCCAGCCGTGCCCCAAGGAAAGCAGGTGACGGCGTGAACAGGCGCTATGAGCCGCAGGATCTAGCCGACGGCTTGGCCGAGCACGGCGGCGGCGGGCCGCCCGTAGCCTTGACCGCCGAGCAGGCCAAGGTGGTCGGCTCGCCGGTCGGCTCGGCCCTGGTGGTGGCGGGGGCCGGCTCGGGCAAGACCTTTGTGATGGCGCTTCGCGTGGTCTACCTGGTCGCCAATGGCCTGACGCGGGCGCCAGAGATCCTGGGCCTGACCTTCACCCGCAAGGCGGCCGCCGAGTTGAACCGGAGAATCCGGTGGATGCTCTCCCGCCTGCCCCAGGGCGCGCCCTGGGGGCCGGAGGACGGCTGGCCCACCGTCACGACCTACAACGCCTACGCCGCCGGGATGGTGCGCAACTGGGGGCTGTCGGAGGGATTCGACCCGGACGCGCGGGTCATGGCGCCGGCCCGGCGCTGGGCCCTGGCGCACCAAGTGGTGGAGGCCTGGGATGGCGACCCGGAGCCCAGGCCCGCCGCTGCCACGCTGACGGCGCGCCTGGTGGACCTGGCGGACCAGTGCTCTGACAACCAAGTCTCAGGCGAGGATTTCGCGGACGGCCTCAGAGCCATCATCGGCGGGCTCGAGGGCAAACCCCCCGGGGTCAACCCCGAGACCGGCAGGGTCAAGTCGGCGCTGCCCGCGCTGGCCCGCTCCGCAGCCGAGCATCTGCGCAAGCAGCTTTGGGCCGGGTCGCTGATCAGCGATTACACCCGGCTCAAGGCTGAGTTGAAGCTGATGGACTTCGCCGACCAGGTGGCCTGGGCCGGGCGCATCGCGGCCGCGGGCGGGGCTGGGCCGGCGGCGGAGCGGGCCGCCTACAAGGCGGTGCTGCTGGACGAGTTCCAGGACACCTCCACACTTCAGATCAAGTTCCTGGCGGCCCTGTTTGGGCGCTCGCCGGTGATGGCGGTGGGGGACCCGAACCAGGCGATCTACGGCTGGCGGGGGGCCTCGGCGGGGGCTTTGGCCCAGTTCTTGGCGGAATTCCCAGGCCCTGCGGGGCCCGATGGGTCGCCCGGCCGGCCGCTGGTCCTGCCGCTGAGCGTGGCCCGGCGCAACGACCGGGCCATTTTGGCGGCGGCCGAGCGGGTGGCCGGCCCGTTGCGGGCGGCAGCCGCCCAAGACCTGGGCCGGGCGCTGGGCCAGGAGCGCGGTTTGGACCTGCCCGAGCTGGCGCCGCGCCCGGGGGCGGGTCCCGGCCAGGTCGAGGTCGCCTACCTGGAGACCGAGGCCGAGGAGGCCGCCCACGTGGCCGCCTACCTGCGGCGCGAGTGGGCCGAGGGGGGCGGCGCGGCCGGCCCGCCGGGGGCGCGCCCCGGCGGCGGGGCTCAGGCGCGGACCGCGTGTGTGCTGGTGCGCCTGCGCGCCCAGATCCCGGCCATCGCCGGCGCCTTGGCGCAGGCTGGCATTCCCCACCGCGTGCTGGAGTCCGGGGGCCTGCTGGATGTGCCGGAGGTCCGCGACTTGGTGTGCGCGCTGCGCGCCAGCCAGGACCTCGACCGCGGCGACGCCTTCATGCGGCTGGCGGCCTCGCCCAGGTTTGGCCTGGGCCTGCGCGACTTGGACGCCCTCAGCCGCCTGGGTCGGCGGCCGGCATCGGAGGGCCCCTCCCTGCCCCCGCTAGACGCCCTCGACGCTTTGTTGGCCGCCGATGCCGTCCCGCCCGCCGGCGCAGCAGCGGTTGGCGGCGCCGCCGCAGCCGCCGATGCCGTCCCGCCCGCCGGCGCGTCCGCGGTCACCCAAGGGGGCGGGAGCGACGGCTTGACGAGCGCCGGGCGCCAGCGTTTGGCGCGGCTGGGGCGGGTGCTGCGCCAGATCAGGCAAGCCTCGACCAGTTTGACGCTGCCGGGGCTGGTGCTGGCGGCCGAGCGGGCGCTGGGCCTCGACATCGACCTGATGGCGAAAGCCGGCGCGCAGGGCCGGGCCCATGTCGACCAACTGGTCGGCCAGGCGCGCAACTATTGCCTCAGCCAAGGCCCTGGCCAGGGCCAAAGTCGAAGCCAGGCCAGTTTGGCCGCCTTCCTGGACTGGCTCGAATTGGAGGAGGAGAGGGGCGGGCGCCTGCCCCTGGGGCAGGTCGAGGCCGACCCTTCGGCGGTGCAGATCCTCACCGTCCACGGCGCCAAGGGCCTGGAGTGGGATGTGGTGGCGGTGCCGGGCCTGTCCGAGGGCGCCTTCCCCGGCGTCCCGCGCGACAAGGCGGGCGAGCGGTTCGCCTCGGCCTGGCTCTCATCCAGCAAAACGGTGGCCGGCAGCGGCGGGCTGCCCTGGAATCTGCGTTTGGACCGGGCTGATCTGCCCCAGTTGGACCTGGCCGGGGCGACGGACGTGGTCGAGTTGGCCCAAGTCCTGGACCAATTCCGGGCCGAGGCCGGGCAGCATTTCCTGGCGGAGCAGCGGCGGCTGGCTTATGTGGCCATGACCAGGGCAAAGACCCATCTGTTGCTGACCGGCTCGTGGTTTGCCGCCGACCGGGCGAAGGCCCGCCAGCCATCTGTTTTCCTGTGCGAGCTGGCGCAGTCCGCCGCCGGCGCCCCGGCGCTGGTCGACCCTTCCGGTTGGGCGCCGGACCCGTCCCAGCCCCCCGCCGAGGGCGATTCACCCGCCGCCCGCCCCAGCCAAGCCGCACCCGAGGCGGGCCGGGGCGCCCTTCCAGCCGTCGCTGCTGCGGCAGTGGCGGGGAGCCTGCCCGCCGCCCCGGCGGCCGGCCGGACCGCCGGTGGCGCGGCGCCTCCGCCTTGGCCGCCTCGGAGCGGCGCCTCGCCTGCTGCTGCCGGGGTGGCGCCCGATGCCGCGCCGGCCGCGGCTGGGCCGCCTCGGAGCGGCGCCTCGCCTGCTGCTGCCGGGGTGGCGCCCGATGCCGCGCCGGCCGCGGTTTGGCCGCCGCTCGACCCGCTGGGGGAGCGGGGGCCCATCCTGCTGGCGGCCGCCGCCAGGGTTGAGGCGGCGGCCGCCAAGCTGTTGGGACCGGCGCCGGCCGGCGCGCCGGCCCCGCCCAAGCTGGTCCCAGCCCAGGCTTTGGAGCTGCTCGCGACCATTGACGACCCGCTGGCCGAGGAGGCCTGGCTGCTGATCGCCGAGGGCTTGCGCCCAGCCGCGGCGGCGCAGGTGCGCCTGGGGGAGCAGACCTCGGCCACCGGGCTGGCGGCCTTGGCGCAGGCGGGGGCGGAGGCCGCCCTCGCCCTGCGGCTGCGCCGCCCAATCCCCGCCGCGCCGTCCGGGGCAGCGGCGGTGGGGACCTTGTTCCACGAGCAGGTGGCGCTGGAACTGGCCCACCAGTCCGGCGCGGGGGGCCGCCAGGGGTTGCTGGACGAGGACGAGGTCCCGTTTGGGCCGCCGGCCCAAGATGACGCTCTGAGGTCCAGGGTTGAGAAGTTGATGGCCAAATGGCGCGACTCGGTTTGGTCTTTGGGGCGCTACTCGGTGGTGGAGTTGGAGGCGCCCGTGGAAACAGGTTTCATGGGCCACGCCGTGTCCGCCCGGATCGACGCCGTCTTCCAGGACGCCGAGGGCAGGCTGATCGTGGTCGACTGGAAGACCCGGCGCCACAAGGGGGACGCCGCCGACGCCAGCTACGCCGCCCAAGCCCAGTTCTATCAGGCCGCTTTGGCCCGCAGCCGGGGGCTGGACCCGCGCGAAGTCAAAGCCTACGTCCACTATGTGCCGGAGAACCGACCCTTGGAGGTGACCTATGACGGCGATTTCATGGCAGACCTGGAGCGCCGGCTGGCCGCGGGCCGGTGACCGGCCGGGGCCTGGGGCGCCGGCCGGGCCGGCCTTGCGCGTTGCCGATCAGCTCAAAACCGCGGCGCGGCCGGGGTTGGGCGGGGGCGAGACGGCTGGGGGCGCCGGGTTATTTTGGCCGCTCGAGCGCCTCGGTCTCGTCGCGGCCCGCCGCGGCGGCGATGTCGGCCGGGGCTTCGGCATCATCCTGCAGGAAATCAGGCAGGAAGGCCTGCGTCATCTCCTGCGAGTCTGGTTCTGCGGGCTGATCCCGCGCCGCCTCTTCGAGGTCGCCATCCGGGCTAGGCGCGGCCTGGCCGGCCGCCAGGGCGCGGCGGCCGCCCGCCTCGGGCTCGCCGGGCGGCCCAAAGCCCGCGCCGAGCGCCACGCCCGGCGGGCCGCTGGCGGGCGCGGCGCCGTTGGCAGCGGAAGGCCCGTCCGCCTGCGCGCTTGCCTGCTGGGCGGCGCCGTCCGCCCCGCCGGCCCCGTCTGCCTGGCCGGCGGCGCCGTCCGCTTCAGGCGCTGGGCCGCCACCCGGCGCCGCGGCATCGCCCTGCGACAGGGCATCGCCTTGGGATCCGGCTTCGCCCGGTGGCGCGGCATCGCCCGGCGGGGCGGCATCGTCCGGCGGGATGGCATCGCCTTGGGACCCGGCGTCGCCCGGCCCTGCGGCATCTCCCGGCCCCGCGGCATCGCCCGGCGCCGCGGTAGCGTCCGGCGGTTCGGGGGCGGCGAAGGCGTCTGGGGGCGAAGAGCCGGGCTGGGCCTGCCCCCAGACGCTGACACCGCCCTTCGAGACCGGCTTGCGGACGGGGGCAGAGCCGCCAAAGCCGCCCTCCGCGCCCGGCGGGGCGGCGATCTCCCAATCCAGGTCGCCATCCGGGCCGGTTTTGACCCTGGGGCTGGGGCCGGTGGAGCGCTGGCGTTCGCGGGCGGCCGAACGCGACGCCCTGGTGGCCGCCTCGCGGCGCTCCCAGGCCTCCTTCTCCGCGGCCAGCTTGGCCTGCTCCAGCTTGAGGCGGATCGCCTCCTCGGCCGCCGCCTCCCGCTCTTGGGCCTCGAGCTCGTCTTGCACCGCGCGGTCGAGGTCCGCCAGCATCTCGCGCGCGTCCTTGATGATGGCTTGGTCCTCCAAGGCCAAACCGTGCTGCAGCCAGCGGATAATCGCCACCTCGCCCAAAAACGCGGCCCGCTCCTCCAGGTGGGGGTCCTCCAGGTCGCTGCGCCGGGCCCGGTAGGCGCCCACGATAGACCCGGCCAGCTCCGGCGGCAGCGGCGCGAGGATCTGAGCCAGATCCTCCGCTGGGTCGGACACCTGCACCGAGGCGAAGTCCGTCATGGCGGAGACCCGGTCGGAGTGGTGGAGCAGATGCTCGGCGGCCATGTCGCCGTGGATCGGCACCGGCGTGAAAACCCACCAGGCGTCGCGGTCCAACTGCTCGCGCCAGCGGTCCTCCAGCCGGTGGGAGACGTGGCCGGTGCGGACGGCATCGTCGACTTCGGCGCGCAGGCGGGCGCGGTACTCCGGCGGGCTGTAGGCGGGCAGGCCGGCCTCGACCACCACGGCGGGCGGCAGCTGGTGAAAGGCCGCGATGGCCCGGCCGAGAGATTCCGCCAAGCCCGGCCCGGGCTGCATCAGCTCCATCACAACGGGCACGCCGGGCAGCCGCGAGTAGACGATGCCGCGGCCGCCGCCGTCCAGCCGGGCCGTGCCCCGGGGGCGCGGCACCTCGAACGGCAGCGCGCCGCCGGAGGAGGCGCCCGCCAACGCCGCCAGCAGCGCCAGCTCCGCCTCCTGCCCGGACTCGGCGGCCGCGTGCAGGGGGACGCGCACAATCCAGACGCGCTCGGTGGAATCAGCCACCTCGGCGAAGGCGAAGTCAGCGCCCACTTGGTCCAAGCGGGCCGAGACCACGTCCAGGCCGGGAATTGCCGCCGTGGCCAAAGCGGCCAACGCCAACGGATTAGTTTGATATGGGCCCACATCTCCACGTTACGGGTAGGGGCCGCCCCGCCCTGCCAGGATTGACAGCGTGTCAGAATATCCATCCGCCGAAGGGTTGCTGGAGGCGCTCGACCCGGAGCAGCGCCAGGCGCTGGGAAACTTGGTTGGCCCGGTGTGCGTGCTGGCGGGCGCGGGCACCGGCAAGACCCGCACCATCACGCACCGGATCGCCTACGGCGTGCGCACCGGAACCTACGCCCCCGCCTCTGTTCTGGCCCTCACCTTCACCTCCAGGGCGGCCGGCGAGTTGCGCCAGCGGCTGCGCGCCCTGGGCGCGACGGGCGTCCAGGCGCGCACCTTCCACGCGGCCGCGCTGCGCCAGCTGCGCTACTTCCTGCCCGCCCAGTTCAAGCGCCCAGTGCCCCGGGTGGTGGAGCACAAGGGCAGGCTGGTGGCCCAGGCGGCGGCCCGGCTCGGAATCGAGGTCGACCGCGCGGCGGTGCGCGACCTGTCCGCCGAGGTCGAGTGGTCCAAGGTCCACCTGTGGACGGCCGACGACTACTCGAAGCAGGCGGGGCCGGCCGGCCGGGCGCCGGTGGCGGGCCTGGATCCGGTCGGCGTGGCCCGTCTGATCAGGGCCTACGAGCAGGCTTTGAGCGACTCCGAGGCGATGGACTTCGAGGATGTGCTCTTGATCATGGCCGGCTTGATGGAGGAGAGCGCCCCGGTGGCGCGCACCGTCAGGGCGCAATACCGCCACTTCGTGGTGGACGAGTACCAGGACGTCTCGCCGCTCCAGCAGCGCCTGCTGGACCTGTGGCTGGGGGACAGGCGCGACCTGTGCGTGGTGGGCGACCCAGCCCAAACCATCTACTCGTTCGCCGGCGCCACCTCCGGCTACCTGACCGGCTTCAAGCGCCGCTACCCGGAGGCCGCGGTGGTGGAGCTGGTGCGGGACTACCGCTCCACGCCCCAAGTTGTGTCGCTGGCGAACTCGCTGCTCAGGCGCGGCCGCCAGGCCAGCGTCGAGCTGAAGGCGTGCCTGCCGCCAGGCCCCGCCGTGGTTTTCAGGTCCTTCCCGGACGATGCCGCCGAGGCCGCGGCCGCCGCCCAGCGCATCCGGGAGCTCGCCGAAGGCGGGGTCGCCCCCCTGGAGATGGCGATCCTCTACCGCACCAACAGCCAATCGGAGCCGTTCGAGAACGCCTTGGCCAACGCCGGCATCCCCTACCAGGTGCGGGGCGGCGAAAGGTTCTTTGCCCGCCCGGAGGTGCGCCGGGCGGTGGTGATGCTGCGCTCGCAGGCCCGGGTGGCCTCGTCGCAAGACGCCCTCGACCTGGTCCACTCGGTGCTGGCGGGTTTGGGTTGGACCGAGCAGCCGCCCGCCGGGCGCGGCGCGCAGCGCGAGCAGTGGGAGTCGCTCGAGGCCTTGGCCGCGTTGGCGGCCGAGTTGGCGGCGGGCGGCGCGGCGACGCTGCCGGAGTTGGTGGCCGCGATTGACGAGCGGGCTGAGGCGGGCCACACTCCGGCGGCCCGCGGGGTGACTTTGGCGTCCCTCCACTCCGCCAAGGGGCTGGAGTGGGAGGCGGTTTTCCTGGCTGGTGTGGCTGATGGGCTGCTGCCCATATCTTTGGCCAAAAGCCCTGATGAGGTGGCTGAGGAGCGGCGCCTGCTGTATGTCGGGATCACCCGCGCGAAGCGCCACCTGCAGTTGTCCTTCGCCAAGGCCCGGGTCCAAGGCGCGGCCGCGACGCGCCGCCCGTCGCGGTTCTTGGACGGCATCTGGCCCACTGCCGAGCGGACGGCCAAGCAGGCCCGCGGCCTGGCTGTGCCCGAGGCCGAGGCCTTGACGCCGGGGGAGACCGCCTTGTTCGAGGAGCTGCGGCTGTGGCGCCTGGAGCAGGCCCGCGCGGCCGGGGTGCCGACTTTCGCGGTCATGACGGACTTGACTTTGCGCGCCTTGGCCTCGCGCCGGCCGGGGGCGGCCAAGGAGTTGGCGGCGGTCCCCGGCCTCGGCCCGGTCAAGATTGAGCGCTACGGGGCGGGCCTGCTGCGGCTGATTGCCGCGGCCGCGCCGCCCGCCGGCCCTGCGGCCCAAGCCCCGGCCCCGGCCCCGGCCCCGGCGGGCAGGCGGCGCGCCCCGTCCGGTCGCGGCGCCGGCCGGGCGGGCGGCTCATAGGGCGGGCGGTAGCGCGATGGCGGGCGGGGGCGGGCTCAGCTTCCTTGACCGCCGCGGCTGCGGCGAGTGATCGCCGCACTTGGGGTGGACGTCGACATCGTGCCAATGGATGGCGTAGGAGGGCTGGCGCAGCACCAGCGCCCGGCCGGCTGTGAAGGGGCGGACCCCGCCGAGGCCTTGGAGCACCTCGCCAACGGCCACCGCCCCGGCGGTGGCGGCCAGCGACGAGTCCTCGCCGCGGGCGGCGACAGCGGAGCGGGCGAAGCGCTGAGTTGCCAAGCCCGGCCAGCAGGGGTCTTTCTCGACCGCCCACAGGCGGACGCAGCGCAGGCAGGGCCCGGCCGCGTTCGGCACCCACGGGCCGCATGAGATGGACAGCTCGCCCACCACCACCGACAGATGCGCGATGCCGTGCGCGGACAAAAACGCCGACCGGTTGGGGTCTGCCACCTCGTAGTCGACCAGGACGGCGGCTTGGGGCCTGCTCCAGCGGCCGGAGGTGCAGATTTGGCAGTTCAAGGATTGGCCGGCGATGATCTGCGCCACCGCCGCCGCGCGCTCCAAGCCGAGGTGCTGCGGGCCGAACAACTGGCCGCGGTCGCGGGGTGTGACCGGGTCTGGGTCGTGGAGTTGGAGTTTGCCGACGCCGGCGGCGGCCAGCCCCAAGGCGATGTGGGCGCCGGTGCGCCCGAGCCCGTAGACGGAGACGCATTGGTCGCCGCGCCGCGCCATTTGGCGCCAGCCGTTGCCGCCGGCCAGCGAGCGGGTCTCGGCTTCGGGGGCGAGGATGTCCCGGCGCTGGGGGTCGACTTGGAGCTCGGCGGAGCGGTTGCGCGATGAGATCTGCAGCAGCCCGGCCGCGGCCAGTTTGTGGAGCAGGTGGTCGACCCGTTCGCGGTCGCCGCCGAGGCGTTCCAGCTCGCTGCGCAGGTTGCCTGGAGTTTGGTCCCGTTCGAGTAGTTGGAGCACGTTGAATTCGCTCGGGTGCTCTAGGCGGAGGGTGACCGCCACAACCGGATCGGAGCCGATTTGGGCCTCTTGCTCGTCGCGCCTGAGGACGCGCAGGCCGTTTTTCAGTTTCATGGCTGGCTCCTTCGCTTGCCGTGCCGGGCTGACGGGGACGCGGGCTCTTGCCGCGCATCGGAAGATTTTGCCGACCGCTCGCCGAGCCGCGATAGCCTCCTGCCGCAACTTGTGGACAACCTGTCCGATGTTACGTATAAGCGCAGGTCAGCGCCGTGACGATGGCGTTTTTCGAAGCCGCTGGGGCGGGCGGGCGGGGCGCGGCGGGCGCCTCTGGCGGCGCCTGGCCTTGGCGAATGCGGGCTGGGTCCAAGGTCCCTCGCGTGTAACGCCGCCCGGCGCGAGCCGAGGCATTTGGGACGGCGTGTCGCATAAACAAACAATTATCGCCCCGCGGCGGGAGTAGTTCCCCAAAACCGCCCCGCCCCGCCCGGCCCGCCGTCTGGCCCACCACCGCCGGGGTAGGGCGCGGCCGTCAGTGGCTGGGGCTGGGCGGCGGGCGCCGGGGTTGGGCGGGCGGCGGCCGCCGGGTGGGCGGGGTAGGGCGCGGCCGTCAGAGGCTGGGGCTGGGCTGGCTGTCGGCCGGCCGGGGTTGGGCGCGGCGGGGCCCCGGCGGCATCGGCGGGTGGGCGGGGCAAAAAAGGAGGGGGCGGCATCGCGTGGATGCCGCCCCCGAGGTTGGCGCGGGCCGGGCGCTGGGCCGGGCCGGCCAAGCTTTGGGCCCCGCCGGGGGCGCGAGCCGCCCCCCGGGGCGCCTGTCAGGCTTTGCCCAGGATCCGGTTGAGCCGTATTCCGCAAACCGAGCACAGGCCTTTGGCCATGCGGCGGCCGTTCGCGACCACGACATCGCCCGTCGCCTCGCGCTTTTGCTTGCACTTCACGCAATAGAACTCACCGGTGTAGGTATCCGACACGTCATCTCCATTCAGAAAAAAGGCGCCTGCCAGGTGGCGGGCGCGCGAGCATTCGCACCGATCTTACAGGCCCATCCGCCCCACCCCGCCAACGCCCCACCCCCGGCCCAGGCCCGCCGCCGGCGCCTCGCCGGGCCCCCAAAACCCGCAACTGGCTTAACCCGCCTGGACTTGGGCGGCCGGGTGGGGCAGAGTTTGCCCGTGGCAAATTCAACTCAAGCATCGCCCGGGCGGCCCGGGCCGGGCCCGCGCCGCCTGGCCATGATCGCGGTCCACGCCCACCCCGACGACGAATCGTCCAAAGGCGGCGCCACCATGGCCAAATACGCCGCCGAGGGCGTGCGCGTGGTGGTGGCCACGTTCACCGGCGGGGAGCGGGGCGACATCCTGAACCCTAAGCTGGCTGGCGACCCCGCCCGCCTGGGCCGCCTGGCGGGCAACTTGGCGCAGGTGCGCCGCCGCGAGATGGCCGAGGCCGCCCGCATCCTCGGCGTGGAGCAGCGCTTCTTGGGCTTCGAGGACTCGGGCCTGCCGCAGGGCGACCCGCCGCCCGCGCTGCCGGAGGGGTCATTCGCCTCCCTTGACCCGGCGTTGGCCGCAATCCCGCTGGCGGAGCTGATCCGGGAGGTCAAGCCGGATGTGCTGACAACCTATGACCCCTCCGGCGGCTACCCGCACCCGGACCACGTCCAAACCCACAAGGCCACGATGGCGGCGCTCGACTTGGCGGCCGACCCGCGTTTCCGCCCCGAGGCGGGCGCGCCGTTCGCCGTCCCCAAGGTCTACTACGACCAAGGCATCTCGGCCGACCGGATTGAGGCGGTCCACCGCGCCATGTTGGAGCGCGGCCTGGAATCCCCGTTCGCCGGCTGGACCGCCCGCCGGCCGGGCCGCAAGTCGAAGGCGCAGCGCATCACCACCCGGGTGCCGGTGGCGGATTTCTTCCCCGCCCGGGACGCCGCCCTGCGCGCCCACGCCACCCAGGTGGACCCGGACGGCTGGTTCTTCGCCATCCCGCCAGGGGTAGAGCGCGAGGTTTGGCCGCACGAGGACTTCGAGTTGGCGCGCAGCGCCGTGCCCACCACCCTGCCCGAGTCAGACCTGTTCGCCGGCTTGCGCTGAGTTGGCCGGGGGCGCCCAGCCCGCTTGGCCGGGGCCCTCCAGCAGGCGGGGGCGGTGGGTCGAGGCTCAGCCCAGGGTGGCGAGGGCCACCGCGGTGAAGTGGCAGGAGAAGCCGACCACGGTGCAGGTGTGGAAGATCTCGTGGAAGCCGAAGTGGCGCGGCCAAGGGTTGGGCCGGCGCAGGCCGTAGACCACCGCGCCGCCGGTGTAGGCCACCCCGCCGGCCAGGATCAACCAGGCCACGGCCGGGCTGCCCGAGCCCCAGAACTGCGGAATGAAGCCGAGCGCGGCCCACCCCAAGGCGATGTAGATGGGCACATAGCTCCACCGGGGCGCGTTCAGCCACAGGGTTCTAAGCAGGATCACCGCCAGGGCTCCGCCCCACACCACGGCCAGCAGCGCGGCGCCCGCGCCGCGGTTGAGCAGCTCAACCGCCAACGGCGTGTAGGTCCCGGCGATGATCAGCGCGATGTTGGAGTGGTCGATCCGCCGCAGCGCGGCCGCCCATTTGGGGCCCCAGCGGCCCAGGTGGTAGGCGGCCGAGGCGCCGAACAGCGCCATCGCCGTGATGGTGAAAACCGCGCAGGCGGCCTTGGCGGCCGCGCCCGGGGCCAGCCCGGTCAGCGTCCAGCCGGCGGCGGCGGCCAGCGGGAACATGACCGCGTGGATCCAGCCCCGGGCGGCGGGTTTGGCTGGCGCCGCGCCCTTGCCGCCCCGGGCGGGGGCGCGGCGGGCGGGCTTGCGCAGTGGCGGCGCCAGGGTCCCTGGCACTGGGGCTGGGGCGGCGGGCGAACTCGAACTCACCCAAGTTACGTTACCGTAGGTTTGCGCCTGCCCAAGCCTCGAAATGTGTTCGATCAGTGCAGACTTTTCGCAGGTCCTGCCAGGATTATCAAGCCGCCGGGGGCGCCGCTAGAGTAGGTCGGGTGCCGATTCCCGGACCCGTCTACCGCCTTTACGAGCGCCGGCTGCTGAAAGGCTTGGCCGGCGTCTCGCTGCCCAGGCACGTCGGCGTCATCTTGGACGGCAACCGCCGCTGGGCCAAAGAGGCGGGCGAATCGGCCGCCACCGGGCACCGCGTCGGGGCCGGCAAAGTGGCCGATCTGCTGGCCTGGTCGGAGGAGGTCGGCGTCGAGCTGGTGACGCTGTGGATGCTGTCTACCGACAACCTGTCCCGGCCGCCGGATGAGCTGGCGGCGCTGCTGCGGATCATCGAGCAGACGGTGGCGGACCTGGCCCGGGTTGGCCGCTGGCGCATCCGGGTGGTGGGCGCGCTCGACCTGCTGCCCTACGCCACCGTCGAGCGCCTGCACGCGGCGGAGGCCGCCACCGCCGCCGTCGAGGGTTTGGGCGTGAACGTCGCGGTCGGCTACGGCGGCCGGCGCGAGATCGCCGATGCCGTCCGCGCCCTGCTGGCCGAGCAGGCCCGCGCCGGGGTCTCGATTGAGCAGCTGGCCCAAACTGTGGACGTGGAGCAGATCGCCGAGCACCTCTACACCAAAGGCCAGCCCGATCCGGACCTGGTCATCCGCACCTCGGGCGAGCAGCGGCTGTCGGGCTTCTTGCTGTGGCAGTCGGTCCACACCGAGTACTACTTCTGCGAGGCCTACTGGCCGGCCTTCCGCAAGGTCGACTTCCTGCGCGCCATGCGCTCCTACGGCGACCGCGAACGCCGCCTCGGCCGCTGAGCGCCCGCCCCGCCCCGCCGGCCCGGCTGGCAGCCCGCGCCCCGGCTGGCAGCCCGCGCCCGGCATCGGGCAACTGGCGGGGCGAATTGGCTGGCCGCTGAGCGCCCGCCCCGCCCCGCCGGCCCGGCTGGGAGCCCGCGCCCGGCATCGGGCAACTGGCGGGGCGAATTGGCTGGTAGCGGCCCTGGGAGCCGACCGGTCAGGCGGGCGGGCGGGTCATCTTGGCCACGTCGAGGGCCGCGTCCAGCTGCGCCTGCGTCAACCGGCCATCGTGGACCAAGCCCAAATCGAGGACGGCCTGGCGCACCGTGGTGCCGTGCGCCACCGAGTACTTGGCCACCTTGGCGGCCGTCTCGTAGCCGATCAGGCGGTTGAGCGGCGTCACAATCGAAGGCGAGGACTGCGCCAAAGTCAAGCACCGCTCCGCATCCGGCACGATGCCGTCCACCACCTTGCGGGCCAGCAGCCGGGCGCAGGCCGCCAACAGCCGAATCGACTCCAGCAAGGCCGCCGCCATCAGCGGGATCTGCACGTTGAGCTCGAAGAAGCCGGAGGCGCCGCCCCAGGTGATGGCCGCGTCGTTGCCGATCACGCGCGAGCAGACCTGCAGCGTGGCCTCGGGGATGACCGGGTTGACCTTGCCCGGCATGATCGAGGAGCCGGGCTGGAGGTCGGGCAGGTGGATCTCGCCCAGGCCGGCCCTCGGGCCGGAGCTCATCCAACGCAGGTCGTTGCAGATTTTGATGAAGGAGACGGCGATGGTTTTGAGCTCGCCGGACAGCTCGACCAGGCCGTCGCGGGCGGATTGGGCCTCGAAGTGGTTGCGCGCCTCGCTCAGCGGCAAGCCGGTGTCCTGGGCCAGCAGTTCGATGACGCGGGCGGCGAAACCCGGCGGGGTGTTGATGCCGGTGCCCACGGCCGTGCCGCCCAGCGGCACCTCGGCCACCCGCGGCAAAGCCGCCTCCACCCGCTCGATGCCGTGGCGCACGGCCGCCTCATAGCCGGAGAACTCCTGGCCCAAAGTCACCGGGGTGGCGTCCATCAGGTGGGTTCGCCCGGCTTTGACCACGTCCGCGAACTCGGCCGCCTTGGCGCCCAGGGAGGCGGCCAAGGCCGCCAAGGCGGGGGCGAGGTCGCGCAGGGCGGCCTCGGCGGCGGCCACGTGGGCGGCCGTGGGGAAGACGTCGTTGGACGATTGCGAGGCGTTGACGTGGTCGTTTGGGTGTACCGGCGCGCCCAGGCGCTGGGAGGCGAGGCGGGCCACGACCTCGTTCATGTTCATGTTGGAGGAGGTGCCGGAGCCGGTCTGGTACACGTCGATGGGGAACTGGTCGTCGTAGGCGCCGGAGGCGACCTGCTCGGCCGCCCACTCGATGGCCTCGGCCTGGGCCGCTTCCAAGATGCCGAGCTCCAGGTTGGCCCGGGCGGCGGCCTTCTTGACCCGGGCCAGGGCGTGGATCTGGGCGGGCTCCAGGCCCCGCCCGGAGATCGGGAAGTTCTCCACCGCCCGCTGGGTTTGGGCGCCGTAAAGCGCGTCGGCGGGGACGCGCACCTCGCCCATGGTGTCATGCTCAATTCTGAAATCGCTCACCTTCCAACCGTCACAGAAACCCCGCCGCCGCGCCAGGCTTTCGCCCGGCATGTCCTGACCCCCGCCCGTCTTCGCGACCCGGCCGGCCGGGCGGCGCCTCCTTGGCGTCTACCCTTGAGGCATGTCTGATTCGACGCCACCACCGCCAGGCCGGGCCCCGGGGGACCCGGGCGCGGCGCCGCCGCACGCCATCGGCCTGGGGAGCTCGCCTGGCGGGGGTTTTGTGCCCTGGCACCGGCAGTCGGGCGCCTGGGTCGCCATCGGCGCGGTGGTGGTGGTGTTTGCGGCGGCCTTCGTGATTCTGCTGACCAGGTTGCCCGCCGCTCCGCAGGCGGGCGCCTCGGCGGCCGCCAGCCCTGAGGCCGCCAGCCCGTTTGCCTCGGCCAGCCCGGAGCCGGCGCCGGCCGCCCCGGCGGCGCCGGCGCCGACGGCCGAATGCCCCGCGCCGTCCGGGGCCGCCACCGCCGAGGCCGGCCAGCCCGCCGGGGCGACGGCGGACTTCGGCATCATGCTGGGGTGCGATGGCGTGCCCGGCGGCCCGCAGGCCGAGGCGCAGGTGCGGGTCGATGTCGTCTCGGACTACATCTGCCCCTACTGCAAGCGGTTCGACGAGCAGGTCGGCGCCCAGCTCGACCAGGCCCTCAAAGACGGGCAGATCACCCTGGTCCTCCACCCGCTGGGCTACTTGGACGGCTTTTCCACCACCGAGTACTCTTCCCGGGCGGCGCGCGCCGCCACCGCTGTCGCCTCGCTCGACCCGGACCACTTCGGGGCCTTTGACCAGGCCTTGTGGGACAACCAGCCGGCCGAGGGCGG